>NZ_JBMDWV010000013.1:0-9841 GCF_048594605.1 Spirosoma sp. | reverse complement strand
ACCGACGTTGACAACCATATCAATTTCGACAGCACCATCTCGGCAAGCCTGTAGGGTTTCGGCTACTTTAATGCGGGTGTCAGTAGCACCATGCGGGAACCCGACCACCGTGCCAACCAACACGTCAGAATCCGCCAGCAGTTGATTCGCCAGCAGAACGGCGTGTGGCTTAATACAAACCGACGCTACGTTGTAATGTACGGCTAATTCGCAACCAGCACGTAGTTCAGCATCTGTAAGTGTAGGATGCAGCAGCGCGTGGTCAATTAACTTGGCAAGCTTGCTGATCTGGATTTTAGCCATAATGCTATTGATGAAAAATGGTGACTAAGATAAGCGATTAGGCCGGGATAACGTTACGTGTCTTCTTTGGATAAGGCGATCAGGGTAGTCTGGTTAGCAAGAGATAGAGTGGCTTACGATCAATAGATAAATGATCAATAATGCTTTGGTAGAAGCTAACTGTTTGTAAACCAATGGACACAACCCAACTACTGCAAAACTTACTTCTTGGTGGCTTGTTAGGAATACTTGGTCAGGGCATCCGTAGTCTGGCTGGTTTGAAAAAGCTTGCCGAAAGCGCAGCCGCTACAAACCAGCAAGGAAACCTGTTCGACTCCCGGCGATTGATTGTCAGTTTATTCATCGGATTTATTGCCGGCGCTTTGGGCGTCGTCACGCTTCAGGATGATAAAGGCTTGCTACTGTTTACCAAAGACGTACTTCTTACACTGATTGGCATTGGCTATGCGGGCGTTGATTTCATTGAATCGCTGCTTACGAAATATGTACCAAAGCCCGCTGAATCTTCTCCAGAAGGGGCAGATTCAGCGGGTGCTCGTGCCCAAGATAGGGCACAGCCTACTACGTACGTGCAGGTTCCGCGCCTGCCGTATTCGTCGAAGTAGTACGTAGGAAGAATAACTGACTTACAAAGCCACAAATCCGCCTTTTACCGCCCAGATGACTAAACCAACCCGGCTTTTTAGCTGTAGGCGGACGAATAAGGATTCTCGATAACCATCTACAGTACGTGGGCTGACGCACATGCGATCGGCGATTTGAGCGTAGGTCAATTCGGAGCAGGCCAGCTGAAGAAATTGACGTTCGCGATGATTTAACTGAATAGGATTTTGACCGTTGGAGTGTGGTAATTGATTCATAGGATAGGCGCGGCTTGGGTTACCAGGGATTTAGCTAACTCTCAGTAAATAAGCTAAATAGAGCTGATTTCTTTTAAAGAATTGTGTAAACGGTAAAAATCCCCGAAAACAGGAAAAACGGTGCCTGTTTTCGGGGATTTTAATAAAATGTTTACGAAAAAACGTTACGTTCCGCGCCTTATAGAATCGTGTTGCTGACGACGGGATTTACAGAGTGCAAGGCCGCCAGATCTGGCCGATTGTCGCTTTGACGAAAACTTTTCATAATCCAGCCTCCTCCCACTACGTCGTCGCCTTCGTAAAAAACAGCGGCCTGTCCGGGAGCAATAGCCGATACGCCTTCGTGAAAAAGCACTTCGATCTGATCACCACGTTGCGCAATGGTTGCTGCTGTACCGGGATCTTTGTACCGTACTTTCGTAATCGTCTCGAGCGGGCCGTTAATATGATCGTACTTTTGTAGATTCAGTTTGCTGACGATCATGCCATCCCGCAACAAATCTTTATCGACGCCAAGCACCACCTCATTCGTGTCTTTCCGAATTTCCGTAACGAACATGGGTTGCCCAAAAGCCATACCCAATCCTTTTCGTTGACCGATGGTGTAAAATGGATACCCCTGGTGTTGGCCCAGAATTTTGCCGGTTCCTTCCATCACGAAATTTCCACCCGCTACTTCGGCTTCCAGACCCGGCATGCGTCGTTTCAGAAATCCCCGGTAATCGTTGTCGGGCACGAAACAGATTTCATAGGATTCTGATTTGGTGACTAACTCAATAAAACCGCGCTCTTTCGCCATCTCCCGAATTTCGGATTTTCGCAAATGGCCGAGCGGGAGTTTGGTACGGCTCAAGCTTTCCTGCGATACGCCCCACAAAACGTACGACTGGTCTTTTAGCGTATCAATCCCTTTCGACAGAACGTAGCGCCCGTTCTCGTTCCGTATGTGGGCGTAGTGCCCCGTAGCAATCGATTCGCAGTCCAGCCGGTCGGCCCGACGTAGCAGGGCATCCCACTTAATGTGCGTATTGCAAAGCACACAGGGATTCGGTGTACGACCTTCGAGGTATTCGCCTGTAAAATGATCGATGACGTAGTCGCCGAACTCTTCCCGAATGTCCAGAATGTAGTGGGGGAAACCAAGGCTAACGGCAATGTTGCGGGCATCGTTAATACTGTCGAGGCTACAGCATCCGGTTTCTTTTTTGGTACCTCCGGAAGAAGCATAATCCCAGGTTTTCATGGTCATGCCAATAACCTCATACCCTTCTTCGTGCAGCATCACCGCTGCCAGTGAAGAATCAATGCCGCCACTCATGGCGACCAGAATACGTCCGTGTTTGCTCATTGTTCATCTGCAAGGGTTCAAAGCCCTCCGATCTAGTAAATTCAGTGATACGTAGCGAACAGCCAGTAGAGTGGTTTGGGTTCCAATGGCGGTTTTCTGTCCGGACAGAAACTTTACGGATACAGCAAATACTTCTTCCGCATCTGTTTATACTTAGCTAAACCAGGTTCCCAGCTTTGGCGGATTTCTTTTTCGGAGGTCCCCGCTATGATTTGCTTACGTAACGTTTCGTTGCCGCTCCGAAAGTCGAACTTCCCAATTTGGTTGCTGATCGTATTGTCGAAAAAACGGGCTTTGTTAGGATACGCCTTGTATAACTCAATGAGCCATTGCAGATTAAGCTTCTTCGATTTACGGAGTAGGTTCACGTCATACTTTCGCAGGTCGAGACCGTAACACTCGGTGTCCTGATACAGGGGCGTTTCGCTCATGCCTTTGATGCTAACGGGACGAAACGAAAAAGAATATTTACCTTTTAGTTCGGGAGCTCCCAAAACCGTAAACGGCATGTAAGTACCGCGCCCCTGGCTAATGATCGTACCTTCGAACCAGCAAATGCTCGGATAAAGCATAATGGATTGTTGCGTGTTCAGGTTGGGTGAAGGCATTACGGGTAACGTATAAGGCATGTCGTGCGCATAATTTGCCACTTTAATGATCTTCAGTTTACAGAGATTCTTGCCGGGCAAATTCCAGCCTTCACCATTAATCATCTGGGCAAATTCACCCAGCGTACAACCGTGCGTAATCGGAATAGGATGTATACCAATGCCCGAATGAAGATGATCTTCCAGAATGGGGCCGTCTACAATAAAACCGTTGGGGTTGGGCCGATCCAGAATCATTAACTCTTTACGGTGTTCGGCGCAGGCTTCCATAACGTAGTTGAGTGTGTTGATGTAGGTGTAGAAGCGGCAACCCACATCCTGAATGTCGAAAACCATCAGATCAACGTCGGCCAGCTGCTCTTTCGATGGCTTCCGGTTTTTACCATAGAGCGAAATCACCGGAATACCGGTTTTTGCATCGACGCTGTCGTCAACTTTTGTTCCATTGCTGGCATTTCCCCGAAAGCCATGCTCTGGTCCAAAAATCCGCACAATGTTCACGCCCAGACTAACGAGGCTATCGACGCTGGGTTTATTTCCGATAATGGATGTCTGATTAACAACCAGCCCAATGCGTTTCCCCTTAAGATAAGGCAGGTAGGCCGCTACCTGATCAGCTCCGGTTATGAGTTGCGGGTTTGCTTTATCCGTTATGCGAGCCGTTTTCGTCGATCCCGTGTCGCGGAGTGGCCTGACAGATGTGAAACAATAGCCTAAACAGAGAAGGCTGAGCAGTAATGAGAATAAAGTGAGTGAATGAGCCTTCATGCGATTTCGACGTAGCGAGGTAGGGCAGCAAGTTGCTTATAAATGTGCTTATCTACAAGGAGTACAATTCTATTGCTTTGTTACCGTAAACTCGACCCGGCGGTTTTGGGCACGTAGCGTCTCGCTGGCGTTGTCGGCTATGGGTTGCGAACCACCGTATCCTTTGAACGTAACACGGCTATCGGCAATGCCATGACGACACAGATAACTGGCCACTACTTTAGCCCGGAATTCGGACAGGGTTTGGTTCAGCCGTTTGTCGCCTACGTTGTCTGTGTGGCCGGCAATCTCAATCTGGAAGTTCGGATGCAGCAGCAAAGCGTTCACCAACTTATCCAGTTCGGCATGAGATTCTGGTAAAAGAGTGTATTCACTCTGTGCAAACGTAACGCGACGAAACACAATCGTTTCCCCCAGCTTTAAATTATCAAACGGCTGTTTCTCTTCCTTAAATGGCGTGAGTACAGCCGTTTGCGTTACGTTGGTTTGTGATTTAGGCTGGGGCATTGAGGCTACCACGGCCGTAATGGGTACTACGTTACGTTTGGGCAAACTAACCGAGGACTTCAGGGCTGTTGGTTTGGCGGTGAACGTAGCAGAGCGACCGGCGACTGGTAACGTTCGGACAGGTTCGTGTTTTGCTACGTTTGGTAATGGCTTCGCCGATGCAGTTGAGGTTTGTACTGGGCGGTCTGGTTTGCGGAACAGGTATGTGGCCGGAATAGTCTTGGTAGGCCGGGAGACGAAGCTGAGGAGTCGTCGGTCATCAGGCGACTCCCAAAATACTGAAATGACGCTGCCTTTCCAATCGTTGTAGTAGTCAATCCGCAAGTCGTAGAACTTCTTGCCGGTCAGTGAGATTTCGCCCACAAAGTTGCTGTCGTCCTGCTTACGCCATTCATCAATCACTTTTCTGCCGTTCACCCATACCCGCACCCCGTCGTCTACCGTTGCGCTAAAACGATACGTTCCCGACGTTGGTGCATAGAGTTTGCCGGTCCAGCGTACGGAGAAATATTCGCGTTGTACGTCGGGACCGGGCGACTGCCAGTTCCAGTTAAAATCAACCTGCGGGTCAGTACGGGTCATTACCTTGCGTTCGAAGTTTGGCCCGTTAAAATACTCGCCTTTCAGGCCAGCCTCAAGGCCATTTGCGGGTTTGGTTTTCTGCGCCCATAACCCGTTTCCAAACAGCGACAAACTCAGTAATGCTACCACCCGCAACGTTCCCATACGACACCTGATTTAGCCGTAGAGAAGTTACGAAGTTTATTCATTACGTGGTTGTTTGTCAGGTAAATAATTTGTGTAGGGCAAGGGGCGGAGGGGTAAGGATTATTTTTACTCTAATCCCCAGGCTCGCTGTCTTCACTATTCACTACGTAGTGATTTCACCGGATTTACTAAAGCAGCTTTGATACTTTGATAACTGACCGTCAGCAACGTAACAAGTAAGGCTCCTATCCCGGCAATGGCAAAAATCCACCAGGATAGTTCAGTACGGTACTGGTAATTCTGTAGCCAGTCCGACAGTACGTAGTAGGCAATGGGAGTCGCCAGACAGAACGAAATAACGATCAGAATCATAAATTCGTTGGAAAGCAGTCGCCACACGTTGAACACCGATGCGCCCAGTACCTTACGAATGCCAATTTCTTTGGTACGTTGTTCGGCCATGTACGAGGCTAAGCCAAACAGACCCATACAGCTAATCAAAATGGCTAAGCTGGCAAATCCACCGGCAAGCCGGCCAATTCGCTCTTCGGTGCCAAATTTCCGGGCATACTGGTCATCCACAAACTTATAATCGAAGGGCGTATCGGGACTGTAGCTTTTAAATACCTGCTCTACTTTCGCCAGCGCGTCATTAGCCGATAATTGTGGGGCAAGTCGTAAGGTAATGGTATTGACATTCCGATAGTTGACCGCAAAAAAAGAAGGGTTGACCGGCTTGAATGGATCTTCTTTCACCATGTCTTTAATGACACCAATGACCTTGTACTCGCGCCCACTTTGCCAAACAGTTTCGCCAATCGGACGGTTGAAGCTCATCAGTTTTACGGCCGCTTCGTTCAAAACCATCGATGTGCTATCCGTCGTAAAATCCCGGGAGAAATCCCGCCCTTCCTTTATCTGCCAACCGACCGTTTTGCCATAATCGTGCGTTACGTAGTTCGACATGACCAATGGCTTACTGCCAGACTTTTTGCCCTTCCATGAAATATCGGTTGTGCCGCCAGCCTGTTCGGTTATTGAATTCGACGACTCCGCCATAGCAGCTACAGCGCCCATATTGAGAAGATCATTCCGTAGGGCTGAGTAATGGCCATACAGCTCAGGGGCGTTCATCCCGATTTCGATCAATCCACTACGGCTGTAACCCACCGGGCGGTCTTTGGCATATTCGATGTGCCGAAATACGATGATGGTGCCGATGATGAGCGTAACGGAAACCGTAAACTGAAAACCGACCAGTACCCGCCGTGGAATCGTGGCCGAACGACTGGTTCGCATAATACCCTTAAGCACTTTGACAGGCTGGAACGAGGATAAATACAGGGCCGGATAGCTACCCGCAATCAAACCCGTCAGCAGACTGAAACCCAAACCGGCTAGCCAGAAACAGGGATTGGTCCATAGAATCGACATTTTTTTCTCAGCTATCTGATTGAAAAAAGGCAGGGCCAACTGAACGAATAGAATGGAAAGGATAAAAGCCAGGAGTGCTATCAGCAGCGATTCGCTGAAAAACTGCGAAATTAACTGACTACGTAACGATCCAATCGATTTCCGAATCCCGACTTCCTTGGCGCGTTTTTCACTACGTGCCGTACTCAGGTTCATGAAGTTGATGCAGGCCAGCAGTAACACAATAACGCCAATTATACCAAACAGCCAGACAAACGTAATGAGCCCGCCCGTATTAACGCCGTCTTTAAAATCGGAATACAGGTGCCATTTCGTCATCGGATGCAGGAAAAATTCAGGTTTATAACCCGGTGGATTATCCCGCTTCATCCGGATATCCTTGATTTTAGCTGATACCTGATCGAAGCTGGCACCCGGTTTGAGCTGAACGAAAATCTGGTACGAGTTGGAATCCCATTCGTTCTGATCGCGTTTGGCTCCCGCATCGTTAGCCGCAAAGAATTTCCAGGGTACCAGAAACGTTACGTCGTTGAACGTACTATTGGCTGGGAAATCTTCGTAGACGCCCGTTACCTTCACCGTTTGCATATTATCCAGTTTGATTAGCTTGTTAAGGGGGCTTTCTGTTCCGAACATCGCATTGGCGAGCGATTCAGACAGGAGAATCGAATTGACGTCATTGCTTCCAAACGATGTCCCCGACACTACGTTCAGCGATACCATATTGATAAAATCAGGCTCGACGTAATTGCCAAGTTTCAGCAGCTTCCGCTCCCCAGCCGCCAGAATAACGTTACGTGTTACGGATATGCCAACCGATTCGAAATCAGGGTATTTACTCCGCAGCTCCTCCGCCAGCGGAATGGGCATCACATCGTAGGACGCTTTCTCGGCATCGAACTTCACAAACTGCCAGAGTTTGGCCAGCCGGTCGTAGTTTTTGAACTGTCTGTTGAACGACAGTTCGTCGTATATCCAGAGACCAATCAGCATCGCCACGGCCATGCCCGAGGCTAGCCCGAAAATATTGATGAAGGAGTACACCCGGTTTTTGGACAGGTTTCTGAACGCGATTGTCAGGTAGTTGCGAATCATGGTTGTATTGATTGGTCTTGGGAAGTATTGTTTTTCTCGTTTCATCAGAGAAGGACGTAGCAAACTCACTACGTCGCGAACGTAGCGCCAGCGTGCCTGCTGCGGCCCTACTTCTTTGATACGTTGCTGGAACAGTTCAGCCAAATCGCCTTCAGCTTCCTCAACTCGGTGGGAAGCCAGGAATACATGCAGCAGATACGTAGCGAAGCGTGGTGGTTGCATAGAGTTTATGACCAGGCGGTGCGGGGAATTGCATCCCACATCTGGTTCCGCAGTTGTCGAATCTCTTCCAATGCTCGCCGACCATAGGCCGTTACTGAATAAAGTCGCTTTCGGCGACCCCCGCGCTCAGCTGTCATACCACCCATTTCGGAACTAACCAACCCTTTTTCCTGAAGCCGGTTCAACGCTGAATGCACCGCGCCCAGGTTGACTGAGCGCCCCATCTGCTGTTCAATTTCGTTGACGACAGCCGCCCCGTAAGCATCTCCCGATCGAATTGCCACAGCCAGCAAAACCACCTCTTCGAATTCGCCCAGATACGTACCTTTCATCGTTCTTTATTACTTATGTATATGTATAACAAATGCCTTGCCAAATGAGTAAAATAAGCCTGTTTAGTACGTAACGGGCTATTTATCAGCCATGCACTTAATACATTTGTCCAGAAGCGGACATTCTCTGTACGTTCCTGGACAGTTGCAGTGGTCAGCTATTTTCCCAGTCGACATAATAAACTGAAAAATTATTTAATAATTTTTCAGTTTATCTAACAATTCAGGCCCTAAAACCGTTATATACCCGTGATTCGTTGCTAAACGGGGATGCTGTGAAAAGCACCTGATTTTTAATAATAACTGTTTTAGAAAACGAACCAAAAGCCAGGTGACTTCGCGTCGTCTGGCTTTGTTTTTTGCTGATCTACACGGAATACAAACTACTTGGCAAGTCTTTCTAAGACTTTTTTCCCGCCCTGGTTATTAGGGTTTAACGTAACGGATTTTCTGTACATCGTAATGGCTTCTTCTGTTTGGCCATTCTTTAGAAGAGCTTCGCCGTAGCTGTCGTACACATTCCAGCTTTCAGGATAGAGACTAGTATTGAGCTTGAAAACACCCAGTGCTTCTTTCAACTGGCCCCGACTCATCATTCGATACGCCCAGTCATTCAAATCGTCTTCTGTGGGTTTAAAGGCTGGATTTTTCTTCTTTTCGTCATTTGCTACGTCAATGGCGTTTTCGAACCCTCGCTTTCGCAACTGCATGTGAAGGGCTGTAATTGGATCGGATTCGGGAATAGCGGGATTGTAAGCACCCGCTAGTTCATCAATGAAGTCTTCGGGAGAAGCGCCCGACAGGTTCGTTAAAACAACAACAGCCAAGTCCGAATCCGGATACACAAAAAAAGCCGAGCGACCACCACCCGTAGCCACAACGGCACGATGTTTCGGACGTGGTTTGGTCATCCAGCCCAGCGCCCATTGCGTTGGCGAACCGTTGTTGTATGTTCCGGCAGTCCAGAGCGTGTTGAGCGCCGTTTGGGAGTTCAAAAGTTTGCCCCGTTGCAATGCGATGAGCCAGTGAGCAATGTCTTCGGCGGTACTGTTCAGGCCCGATGCCGTACGGCGGGAGGTAGGAAATTCGTGATTGAAGTGAGTCAGGCGCGCTTCGGGGAGAGGTTTTCCATCTAAACTGGTCACGTAGCGGTACTGCTGAGCCATATGCGGTATGATGTCACGCGAGTCGCCAAACACCGTGTGAGGCATACCCGCTACCGTAAATTGTTTTTCCCGGAAAACCTGCGCAAACGGCTGTCCCGTAAACTTGTCGATGATTTTTCCCAGCAGCAGGTAGTTTGTCTGGTTATAACTAAACTGGGTGCCGGTCGGGAATTCCATCGGCAGCGCCTGTACTTTTTCCCACGCAGTTTCCTCCGTATCTGATCCTGTCAAACCACCCGTAGCCGGATTTAGAACTTTCCGCAAAATATCCGGCAGACCCGAAACATGCGTGAGTAGTTGCCGGATGGTGACGGGTTGCCAGGCCGCCGGGAGCTCATCCAGGTAGCGGGATACGGGCGCTGAGAGGTCAATCTTTCCAGCCTCAACCAACTGCATGATGGCAACGCCCGTGAAGGCTTTCGTGCATGAGTTAATTGCAAAAACGGTTTGATTCGTGACGGGTACAGAATCCTGTACATTAGCGATGCCA
>NZ_JBMDWV010000129.1:0-5184 GCF_048594605.1 Spirosoma sp. | reverse complement strand
TTTCCTGGAATCGTCCTCCCTCTCGATCCCTGCAACAGTTGGCGAAAACCACCGGCCGGGATCGGGCATACGAAGTTTCGTTTCCGTCGCTTGTATCAATTCCAAGAACGGGCGGAGTTCGGCTGGCACAGGTAAAAGGCTTACAGGGTAATTTTCCGTACTACGGTACGTGGGACGTTCAGCCCGTATCGGCCATACAAACTTTTCGACGGGCAACTGAGCGTGTGGCACTGGTCGATGATGCGCTGCTGGTGCAACTGGGTGCCCAACCCGGCGATTCGGTACGTGTCGGCAATCTGTCGTTTCTGATTGCTGGGCGCGTTATGAAAACACCGGGGCAAGCCGCCGTTGCGGCCACCGTAGCGCCGACGGTTTTCATTCCCAATCAGTTTCTGAGTAATACTGGACTTTTGCAGCGCGGAAGCCGGGTCAATTATAAATACTATTATCAGTTTGCGCCGGGCACCGATGTCGATCAGTACGTTAAGACCATCTCGGCCCGGTTAGATAAGGAAGGCATCAATTACGATACTGTTGATGGTCGCAAAAAACAAACAGGGCGTTCTTTTGCAGACCTGACAAAGTACATGAGTCTGGTTGCTTTTGTGGCGTTGTTGCTGGGCTGTGTCGGGGTTGCCAGTGCTGTACAGCTTTACGTTAAAGAGAAGGTTGCGTCGGTCGCTATTCTGCGTACGCTCGGTGCCAGCGGCCGACAAGCCTTTCTGATTTACCTGATTCAGACGGCGCTGATGGGGCTACTTGGTGCTGCCGTTGGCGCTGTTGCGGGCTCGGCAGTGCAGTTGATCCTACCACGTGTCTTTGGCAATTTTCTTCCCATTACGGTCGATACGTCTTTGTCAGGATCAGCTATTTTGAGTGGTATTGGAACCGGCCTGCTCATTTCCGTTTTGTTCTCGTTGCTGCCGCTGCTGACGATTCGGAACGTATCACCATTACGTGCCATCCGTTCGTCTTATGAAGCTGATCTTTCCGGACGTGATCCGTTACGTTGGCTGGTGTACGTACTCGTGATAGGTTTCATCGTCGGGTTCGCCTACCTGCAAACGCAGAATTTCATGCTGGCCGCTGGTTTCACGGGTGGACTGATTGTTGCGTTCAGTATTCTGACGGGTTTGGGCTTAGGACTGATCTGGCTGGTACGTCGGTTTTTTCCGGCTTCGTGGAGCTACGTCTGGCGACAAAGCCTTGCCAATCTGTACCGCCCTAATAACCAGACGCTTATTCTTGTAACGTCCATTGGACTCGGTGCTTTTCTAATTGCTACGTTGTATCTGACGCAGGGATTGTTGCTGGGCCGGGTGGAGCTGTCGGGCAGTGGACAGCAACCCAATATGGTGTTGTTTGATATTCAGAATGAGCAGATTGCGGGCGTGCGCTCGTTAGTGAAAGCGGAAAAACTACCTATTCTGCAGGAGGTGCCCGTGGTGACGATGCGGCTATCGGATGTTAACGGAAAATCAACAGGAACGAGCCGCAAGGACACTACGTTCAAAACCCCGAACTGGGCGTTTACGCGCGAATACCGCGTTACGTATCGCGACACGCTGATTTCGTCGGAGAAGCTGGTTTCCGGGAAAAATCCGTATCAGGCAGACGGCGCGGTGTACATTTCGATGGAGAAAGGCTTCTTTGATCGGATGCATCTCAAGCTCGGCGATACGCTCAATTTCAATGTACAGGGCGCACCCATTCAAACTATCGTCAGCGGGACGCGGGAAGTGGATTGGAATCGGGTGCAGACGAATTTTCTGGTTGTTTTTCCGTCGGGTGTTCTGGAACAGGCTCCGCAGTTTCACGTATTGATGACGAAGGTTCCGAATAACCAGATTTCGGCTCAGTTGCAGCGTCAACTGGTCAGCCGCTTTCCTAACGTATCGGCCATTGACCTCGGTCTGATTCTGAAAACAATCGACGAAATTCTCGACCAGATTTCGTTTGTCATTCAGTTTATGGCGCTGTTCAGCATCCTCACGGGTCTTCTGGTGCTGGCTAGTTCCGTGGTTATCAGCAAATACCAGCGATTGCGGGAAAGTGTTTTACTACGTACGCTCGGTGCCAGCCGAACGCAGATTCTTCGCATCACAGCGCTGGAATACGGATTGTTGGGCCTGCTGGCATCGTTGTCGGGTATTTTGCTATCCATCGTTGGAACCTGGGCGCTGGCGCAGTTTGTGTTTGAGGTTCCTTACCAACCCAATATCGTTCCGCTAGCCGTCGTGACGGTTGTTGTGACGGGGTTAACCATTTTGATTGGTCTCTTCAACAGCCGAGAGGTGTTGGTCCGCCCACCGTTAGACGTGCTACGTTCCGAAGCGTAAGGCGTTTTATTACGTAGTTTCCCGCTATCTTTTTCTTCCGTGGGGCGGGAAACTACGGTTCGGGAAAAGCCGTAAATACGCGCTAAAAATAGACCGGGTTGTATCAGAATTTTGTATCTCCAAAACTACGCGACCTCGTTACCCACCATCATGGAAGAAATTTTCTGGTTTAATTCCTGGGAAGTAAACCGTAATCATCCGGGCTTTTTTCGGCAGGATATTCACCCATATATCATCAAATACCTGACTCCTTTTTCGCTGGAAGGCAAATCAGTTTTCGTACCATTATGCGGAAAAAGCCTCGATTTACTTTATTTCAGCCACTTTGCTTTCCGGGTTGTAGGCGTCGAGATTTCGGAACGGACTGTGCAGCAATTTTTTGCGGAAACGAAGCGCTCCTATAAACGCATAGGCAATCGGTTCATCTCAGGCAACCTGACTATTTTCTGCTGCGACTTTTTTGGTCTTACCTCTGCCGATTTAGGGGCAATTGATGTTGTCTACGACCGGGCGTCGCTGGCAGCGCTTCCCCCTTCGTTACGGATGAGATATCGGCAGGTTCTGGAACAATTAACGCCCGTAGGTGCCCTAAATTTCCTGAATACACCGGAATACGACGCGGTGAAATCAGCGGGCGTTCTATCCGGTATGGCGCACGATGCAGTGGCCAGCTATTACCCGAACTACGTTATTGACCATGTGGAAAGACCAACCGTATCAAATCAGGAAACACTACGTAGTCGATCGCTCCCACAAGAACATGCCTTTCTGATGCATAAGCTTTACGATACGACTACCCTCGAAGCGCTGAATTGATATAGACGATCGTTTCGGAACGCTTTTCACATATAAGCTTCATCCCGGCCTACGCGTAATTTAATAATTTTGAGTTCGTTAAGCGCTTTTAGCAGCGGATAAGCCGGGTCGAATTCATGCCAGCGGAAGCCGCCAAAATTGGCTCGTCCACCGTATTTGTGGTGATTGTTGTGATACGATTCACCCATCATGAGAAAGTCGAACGGCAGCAGGTTTTTGGCCGTATCGTTCACGACAAAGTTGGTATAGCCGTATCGGTGCGCGTACCAGTTGATAATAGCTCCATGCACCGGCCCCATCAGGAAGTGAACGGGCAATAACAAAAACAGCCAGGGCGACGTAGCGAACTGACTATAAAACAACGTATAAGCCGTTCCCCAGGCCAGACGTACCGCCCATTGATCGCCGAAGCGCTCCATCCATTCCCAGTTCGGCACTCCTTTTTTGAACCTGACCGGAATCGTATCCCGATTGTTGAGGATATCGTTGTAATAAAGCCGCGTTTTCCACATCATATCGAACAGATTTTTAGAGAATTCCGGCGAGTGCGGATCTTCTTCCGTATCGGCATGAGCGTGGTGCAGTCGATGCATGATGCCATAAGCCCGTGGGCTCAGAAACGATGAGCCCTGGCCAATGAATGTCAGGATGTAAAAAACTTTTTCCCAGCCTTTGCTCATGGTAAACATCTGATGAGCAGCATAGCGGTGAAGAAAAATCGTCTGCATTGATACTGACAGATACCAGTGCGCGAGGAAAAATGCGAGGATAATCATTGATCAAATAAGTAATAAGGTCGCGCCACTCAGAGTCTGGCGATGACTGCACGGATGCGTAATTCTGCCGCAAAAGTAGGGGCTTCATTCGCCCACGTTCTGACGAGCGTTAGGCGGTACGATGAGTTTTATCAGCCCCCGCAATAACCTGAATTCTATCAGCCCTCCACCTGACGAAGCTCATACACTACCGATTAAAATCACCTCACTTTTGAGCTGTAAAACCAACACGGTGATGAGCATAATCTTTTTCATGATTGGCATCAGTCTAGTACTGGCACTGGGGTTTCTGGGGGCATTTTTCTGGTCGATGAAAACGGGGCAGCAGGATGATCTCTACACGCCTTCGATTCGGATGCTGCTCGAAGACAACGTACCGGAACCGTCAGAAACACAACCTAACGCATCGTAACCCCTGTATTCGTTCAATATGAATGTTTCGTTTAATCCAACCCCCACTGAGCTGAAGCGCGAGTGGCAAACTGACCGGGCTGACATCGGACACCGACCGCCGGATCATCAGACACCGGTAGAACGGTTTGCGTACGACAACACGATTGTCCGGAATTTCGGTATCGCCACGGTTATCTGGGGAATTATTGGGATGCTGGTGGGCGTCCTGATTGCCAGTCAGTTATTTGCCCCTTCGGTGAATCTGAACAATCAGTACACTACGTTCGGCCGGATTCGTCCGCTGCATACCAACGCGGTCATTTTCGCCTTCGTCGGGAATGCCATTTTCATGGGCATATACTATTCGCTGCAACGGCTTTGCAAGGCCCGCATGTTTTCGGATGTTCTCAGCAAAATCCATTTCTGGGGCTGGCAGTTAATTATTCTTTCGGCCGTCATTACGTTGCCGCTGGGACTGACAACTTCCCACGAATACGCCGAACTCGAATGGCCCATCGACATTGCCATTACGTTGATCTGGGTGGTATTCGGTGTCAATATGTTCGGTACGATTGTTAAACGGCGCGAACGTCACCTCTACGTAGCCATCTGGTTCTACATTGCTACGTTCGTGACCATTGCCGTGCTGCACATTGTCAACTCGTTTGAGATGCCGGTCAGGATGTTCAAGAGCTACTATCTCTATGCGGGTGTGCAGGATGCGCTGGTGCAGTGGTGGTACGGACATAATGCCGTAGCATTTTTTCTGACAACTCCTTATCTGGGTATGATGTACTATTATCTGCCCAAAATGGCCAACCGCCCGGTGTATTCGTACCGACTCTCGATTCTGCACTTCT
>NZ_JBMDWV010000128.1:0-13342 GCF_048594605.1 Spirosoma sp. | reverse complement strand
CCCTGTCAATGAGACCTTTATCACCCATAGTGATACGTTCCTAACACTGTTAAGTGAGGAAAATGCAGAGCTTTTACGTCCCGATTTACTGATTACGATTGGCAATTCGTTCCTGACCCGAAATCTGAAAACCTTTTTTCGACAGTACCCGGCTCGGCGTCACTGGCACATCCAGCCAACCGTCGATCGCATTAACGATTCATTCCAGAGCTTAACAACGCTTATTCCCGCTGACCCCTTACCGTTTCTGGATAAACTCTTTTCTGATATCGACTATCAGCGGTTTTTACAAGGGGATGATGACGACCCAAGAGAATTTCTTTCGCGATGGCAGTCCGCAGACCGACAGGCCACCCGATTAGTCGAAACCATCCTCTCTGCGCCCGATCTGCCCATTACAGACTGGGCGGCTACTCAGTTGCTACTGGAACATTTGCCCGACGACTCGGTTCTTCAGCTGGCCAACAGCATGCCCGTCCGTTACGCCAATTATTGCGGTGTTAGTGAACAACAACGTATCAGCATAGCCTCAAATCGTGGGGTTAGCGGTATAGACGGATGCCTGAGTACGGCTGTTGGCGCCGCCCTGGCAACCGACCAGATCGTAACGGTTCTGATCGGTGATGTTGCCTTCTTCTACGACCGGAATGCATTATGGTCAGCGCCCGTCCCTCCTAACCTGCGAATTGTACTACTAAATAACGATGCCGGTCATATTTTTCGAATGATTGACGGACCGGGTCAACAGCCCGAATTAGAAGCCTTCTTCGAGACGCCACACGGCTACAATGCCCAAAACACGGCCGCTGATGCAAACGTAACCTACTACCAATGCGACTCGATTGAAACCCTACGCTCCCTCCTGCCCGATTTTTTCCAGCCTGGCGAAACAGCGAAGCTACTCGAACTGACAACCAGCAAACGACACAACTACGGGCAGTTTACAGCTTATAAAACACGTCTGAAGAAGTTACAGGAAAATCTATTTAACTAGAACTATAGTTATAGTTACAATCCTTCGGTTTTTATTTTTGCCGTTCGCAACGACTTATTTCTGCCATTTCATAAGTATCCCCTGACTGTCAGCACATTAGTTTCAAAAACATAGCGCAGCAGAAAAAGTCATCGGAAAAGTGTAACGGCTGTTTCCCAAAAAATCACCGGATTCCGTGACAAAAAACCACGGAATCCGGTGATTTTTTCGACGTAGTGGATTCCGAATTTTGCAGCGACAAAAAACTAGTACACAACCAAAACAACAAAATGATGAATCCAAATCAGGTATTATGGGAAAAAGGCGACTTCACACGCCTGGCCGAAACGATGCGCGAAAGTGGTGCTGCTTTAGTCGCCAGACTCAACATCACGAAAGGGCTAAAAGTCCTGGATGTCGGCTGCGGGGATGGAACCACCGCCATACCAGCCGCTAAATCAGGTGCCCAGGTTGTAGGCGTTGATATCGCCCGGAATTTGGTAGAAGCCGGAAACAGACGAGCCCAAAGCGAAGGGCTGACCAATTGTACCTTTCAACAGGGAGACGCCACCGATTTAAGTGAGTTGAAAGATCAAACGTTTGATCTTGTCATCAGCATTTTTGGGGCTATGTTTGCTCTTAAACCACTCGAGGTAGCCAAAGAACTCGTGCGTGTCACCCGCCCAGGTGGTCGGATCGTAATGGGGAACTGGATTCCAGGTGACCCTACCCTGGTTGCCCAGATACTACGTATTAGCTCCTCTTACACGCCACCACCACCAGAAGGGTTCATCAGCCCCATGCTGTGGGGCGTGGAGAATCAGGTGATCGAACGGTTCGAACAGGCGGGCATCCCAAAAGAGAATATCGCCTTTGAACGGGCTACCTATACTTTTCAGGCGCCGTTCCCCCCCGATGAGTTCCTGGCCCGCTTCAAAAATTATTACGGTCCGACCATGAATGCGTTCGAAGCCGCAGCCAAGAACGGAAAAGAACAGGAGCTACAACGCGAGTTAGAGGAATTATTTGCCAGTCAGAATCAAAGTAATACGGGCAACTCAACCAGTATTCCTGCCACCTACTTACAGGTAACCGTACATCGTTGATTAGCTATTCACCGCTGAAGTACTAGCACACGGGTTTATCCAAGAATATTGGCCTGTTAACCGGATGAAAAGTAACTTTTCATCCGGTTAACAGGCCGTTTGGTTACCAACCTTGAGAACCGATCTCGACTAACTCAAAAGGTGATGTTTAACAAAATGAAGCAAAAGCAGAAACCGCTCCAACGGTTTCTGGAGTAAATGGGTCCTGATAGAATAACTGCTCTTACTAGCATGAAAAACCTTATACTCTTCTTTTTTCTGCTGGCCCTGACTGCCTGTCAATCAACGGAGCCTGATTCTTTCAGCATTGACCCGCATCTGAATGCATATACTGACGACGCTCCCCTATCCCGGAAACTTTTCTGCAATTCGATCAACTGTGAAAATCCCTACAGTCAGGAAGTTTATACGTATCATCCGGATGGTAAAATGAGTCGTGTAGATCAATTTGCCCAGACGGCATCGGGTAAACTGGATCTGGTTTCTTATTCTGACTATGCATATAACCCGGCTGGGCAACTCGTTGGTAAAATTCGTTACCATAAGTATGGGTCTGGTGCGCAATGGATAGCCTACGACGAATCGGAGTATATATATACGAATGGCGTATTAAGCCTAGAACGAAACTATTTCCATCAACAATCCCCTAAACAGCGTATTTTGACCGGCCATATCGAATATGAATTTAAGGATGGCCAGAAAACGGGCCAGCGGTGGTACGATGCGCAGCAAAAACTATCCTATCGGGTCGTCTACAGTTATAGAAACAATACGGTAATCGGCGAAACCTGGTTTGGAATAACCGATAACCAAATCCGTCGGTTTGAGCATCGGTTTGCCGGTAACCGCCGTCAGATCAGCGAATACGTCCCGAACACAGACGAGCAGATTTCAATGGTTGAAAAAACCTACGACGCGCAGGGGCGGCTCTCCAGTGAGGAAACGAAAGTCATTAATCCGCTTCTTTGTCTAATGCAGGCCGGAGTTACCCGTTACGTCTACTAACTTTTGTTATTTCGTCGGCCAGACGGTGGCAAACGTACTACCTGGGATTTGTTTGGATTTCGGCGGCAGACACCGGTTAAATCGTAACCCCTGCGAATTAACGGCCGTCAGAAGCCACATTTCATTGTTTTTGCCGGAAAGGAGTGCTGACGAACGCGCGTCGCCCCGGATCAGCAATCCACTTTCCTGCGGACTCAGCGGTTTGAATTTCCCGTGTCCATCCCCTAGCAAAACAACGCCTACCGAAGCGTCCTGCCGCCCCATATTCACTTCGTTCGGATAAAAATTCCCGGTCAGTACCGCATCCAGGTTCCCATCGTGGTTAAAATCATGGACAACAATGCCAAAAACAGGCGATGCCTGCGCCATACGGGGTAATGCCCGCAGGGCAAATCTTCCCTGTCCGAGATTTTCGATGTAAGCGCTTTGCAGATACGTTGCCTCGGCCTGATACGCGTCTTTTCGTTCATCATCAGTTAACAGTTCATCGAACGTAGCGGCTGCGTAATCGGCAAAACGCTGGTACTTCCGCCGAAACTGTATCACCTGCTGGTTCAGTGCGTCGCGCGGGATGGCCGGGTAACAAACACCATTAATGTAGTAACCCATCAGCGGATCGATTGTCCCATCCTTATTAAAATCCTTTGCAATTATTTTGACGGGTTGGGAAGCCGACGCCCTATATAACGTATTCAGCCCTTCATTACCCACCAGGTAATCCAGATCGCCATCATGATCGAAATCGCCCTGCGCCAGGGTATTCCACCAACCCGCCGAGTTTGGCAGCTTGATTGGCGATGTGGGATTATTCAATCGGCCGTTATCGTTTTTATAAATCGTCAACGGCATCCACTCCCCTGCCAGCATCAGATCGGCCCAGCCGTCCTTGTCGTAATCCGTCCAAAGCGCCGAACACACCAGACCGGCCTGCATCAACCCAGGGCAAAGCTCTTTCGTTACGTCGGTAAACTGGCTTTTTCCGTTGCCGGCCAGATCGTTACGTAGCAAATAGCTCCGGGTAGGCATCGGGTATTGTCCGGGAATCTGGCGACCTCCCACAAACAAATCCAGATCGTTGTCATGGTCGAAATCGGCCGCTACCACGCAGGAGCCACTTCCGGATAAATCAGGCAACGTACCAGTTGGAGCCGGACTAAAAGCTCCGTTGCCCATATTAACGTACAATTGATCCTGATAAAATGCTTTTTCCGCAGCAGGGCGCTCGTTACCGCCGTACACTACGTATAAATCCAGATCCTTGTCCCCATCCGCATCGAAAAACAGCGCACTGATGGCTTCCTGGTTGTTCTGGTCCGGAAATGCTTTCTTGATAAAACCACCGGAAGGATGCTGTAAAAACAAACAGGCTTCGCTCCCACGAAATGTACTGCCCACAAAAAAATCGGCCAGTCCATCACCGTTCACATCCCCCGTAGCCAGCGCGAAACCGGATCGCGACAGCATTTTGTGCATCGCGGCCGTTTGTTTAAAATCGACGAAATCCGATTCCTTATGCGCGAAATCAATGGAAAACGAATCGGTTACGTCAACAAAAAGCTGGTTGGCCGATGTACCGCCTGATGGTTTCGCGATCGGATTCTTCGGGCTATAGGCCAGGGTTATTTGCTGATCGCCAGCCAGGTGACGTTTCGTCTCAACGCGTCCATCCGGCCATACGATACGTAGTGAATCGACCGTAGCGTGTTTTCCTAACCCAAAATGTAACTGTGGGGCGACGGAGGACAGATACCCCCGCACCGTTGCGAGTTCAGCGTACTGCATTCCCCTCCCCGACCAGATGGTTACGCTGGCTCCAATTCCCTGACGGTTCGCCGAATCTCCCTGTACCGTAATGCTCAGGTAATGCTGATCGGGGTGCTGTTCCCGGCTGTGGTTGCGGTATACAAGGGCTTCGGCGTCAACGTTGTTAACGACAAGATCCAGATCGCCATCGTTATCGAAATCGGCATAGGCGGCTCCGTTGGCAAACGACTCGGTATTGAGCCCCCATTCTTTTGATGCATCAGCGAAGGAATCGCCCCCTGTATTTCGGAAAGCGTAGTGCGCGAGCGGAATCTCAGGAACTTTCTCCAGTAATTCAAGACGTTTTTTCGTATTGTATTCGGTTGTACCGAAGCCGGAAAAATCTTCGGTAAAGTTGATAAAATCGCGGTCGGTTACGTTTTTGCGATAGCCATTCGTGATGTACATATCTTTCCAGCCGTCGTTGTCGTAGTCGGCCAACAGGGCTGCCCAGCTCCAGTCGGTTTGTGCTACGTTCGCCATCAGGCCAATTTCCGAGAACATAGGCATGGTGTTGCGGTGGGTAGCAGGGATGCCACTCTCCGGCAATGCCGTGGCATCCCTGCTACCCACGCCCAAATTCAATTGAAGTGAGTTTCGCATGTACTGCATTTGCTGGCCGTACTGGGGCGAAATGCTCATCTCCTTGCGGTCGTAATCCTGCCCGGCCAGCATCATTTTGAGCCGGGCGTTTTCCTTCGGCAGCATATCCAACTGCATCAGATCAGGCCAGGTATCGTTGTTCAGATCAGCGGCATCGACACCCATTCCGTAGAGGCTGGTATGCGTCGTAGCCTGTTTTATTACGTTGGTAAAATGCCCCTTGCCGTCGTTCTGGTAAAGAATATCGCTGCTGGTAAAATCGTTGGAGCAATAAATATCGGGATAACCATCTTTGTTGAAATCGCTGATTACCAGACCTAGCCCAAGGCCATCGTAGGTAATTCCGGCTTCGGTCGATACGTCTTTGAAAACCGGATGCCCATTCGTTCCTTTGCCTTCATTTCGATATAGTCGGCCCGTACTTGGATGCGTACCATTTGACACGACCGGCCGAACGTGGGATGGATTCTGAAAGTCGGGGGCGGTATTGAGCAGAAAAACGTCCAGGTCTCCGTCCCGATCGTAATCAAAAAAAGCTGACTGAGTCGTAAACGCCGGATCAGCTAATCCATACGCTTTCGCCATTTCCCGAAAAACAGGTTTGCCATTTTTTAAACCCTGGTTAATAAACAACAGGTTTTCAGTACGTTGCAGAGCAGAGTGACTGGCGACGGAAACGTAAATATCCAGCCAGCCATCCTGATTGATATCGGTCATGGCTACTCCTGAACACCAGCGATCGGTCGTCAGGCCGGCAGATTCGGTAATATCGTCAAAGGAAAAAGCGTCTTTCGTTTGGTTTCCCTGGTTTAAATACAGTCGGCAACTGACCTGATTGCCCGTAAAAAACACGTCGGCAAACCCATCGTTGTTAACGTCGCCAACGCCAACGCCCCCACCATTGTAAAAATTGGTGAAGGTAAACCCATTCAACGCTTCGGAAGGTGTTAGTGTGTTGCTGAACGTAATGTGGGTCTGGCTACTAGAAAGTTGCTCAAATAACGTAGGGGTCGACGTCTGGCAGGCGTTTAAGCCGCTACCAACCAGTATTGTGCAGACAAGCCACGTTTTTATGGATCGCATAAATACCCCGATTAATTTCTCTCTATTATGACAAGGACACCGGGAGCGCCGGTGTCCTTGCAAGCTAACTTACTTGACCGACCCAATCAATTAATACCCCGGATTTTGGCTGGATGTACCAATTTTAGGATTATTATCGATCTCCTGTTGTGGTATGGGGAGCAGCTCATGCTTCCCTTTCTGAAAATACGAAAGTGGTTCGGTAGTCAGCTTACCCTGCTTCCGCCAGCGCAGAATATCCCGGTTGCGGATTTGCTCGCCACTCAGTTCTACACGCCGTTCGTGAACAATTGCCGCAAACACCTGCTCTTTATTCGAAACAGGATATTTTGCGGTTGGGTAAACCGGCATCGCTACGCTGGGCCGCTGCCGGGTCATGTTCAGGTACGTAATGGCACTGGCCAGATTCCCCAGTTCATTCTCGCACTCGGCCATCGACAGTAACGTTTCAGCGTAGCGCATAATCCGCTGATTGATTCCGCCAGTTGTTGATACGCCCGCTTTGTACATGAGGGTAAATTTCCGCCAGCTCACCTTTTGGGTGACCCCATCTACCGTTGAACTAAAGCCATTCTGTTGGGCGTCCGTCAACGTATTTTGGTCGCGGTTGAATTTGTCGCCGGTAGTATAAAACGACTTGGCGTAGCGTGGATCAGTTTTGGCATCGCCCTTGCTGGTTTTTTCGAACTCAGCAAGCAGGCTGTTCGACGGAATAATGTTTCGCCAGCCGATCCCCGAATATTCCTGCGTCCGAACGGTTTCTTCGGCTCCCGCCGTGCCGTCGCCGTCGCCGTTCCAGTTGAACGACCCACCCGATGGGAGGAAGTTCACTTCCCAGATCGATTCTTTGTTGAACTCCGTTTCTTCGATGAAATTATCGTTGAACTCATCCGCCAGCGAATACAACCCGGAGCTGATCACTTTCTGGAGTTCGGTTTTCGCGTTGGTGTAATCACCCTGCTGCATATAAACCCGAGCCAGCAGCATCTGAGCCGCGCCTTTCGTAGCCCGCCCCTGATTCGCGGCATCATACGTAGTGGGGAGAGCCTCCTGCGCAGCTTTCAGATCAGCGATGATGAACGCATACACCTCTGCTTCGGGCGAACGGGGCAATGAGCCATCTACCGCCGTTACGTAGTTTTTGTACAATGGAACCGCTCCGTAAAGGCTGACCAGTTCGAAATAGGCCCAGGCACGTAGAAATTTCGCTTCGCCCGTCGCCTGCGTTAGCACGCTGGGCGTCAACCCGGTTGCCAGCACTGATTTATCCAGCAGCACGTTGGCCCGGTGAATAATCCGATAGGCGCCCGTCCAGACGGAACTTACCACCGAGTTGCCGGTGTCGTGTACCCCATTTAACAGCTGGTTACGCGGTGTTTCGAGCTGCCCCCCGCCGGAAGAAACATCGTCCGAACGCATATCATGCAGGAAGAACCACTCACGAGCAATCAGGTTGGTAGCCTGCAAGGCTGCGTAAATGCCGTTTACCGTACTGCGAATCTGCACATCATTTTTAAAATAACTATCGGTGGTTACGGCGTTCGGATTAAGCTGATCCAGGCTCTTATCATTGCACCCAATCGCTACGCCCAACAGTAAAGTACCGACTAAAAGATAATTCCGTTTCATGGAAAATAAGGTTTTGGATTCTGGAGAAAGCCCCATTAGAACGTAATCTGAAGACCAGCGAGTATGGTACGTGGCTGCGGATAGTTCGCATAGTCGATACCACTACGTAGCAGCGTACCATTCCGGGAACCAACCTCCGGATCATAGCCCGTGTATTTGGTAAACGTCAGCAGGTTCTGACTCGACACATACACCCGAACTTTGTTCACTACGTTGTTCGTCAGACTACCCAGCGCTTTCGACGGGATTGAATAACCGATAGTCAGGTTTTTGAGACGCATATATGAGCCATCTTCAACAAAGCGATCCGATGTGCGGCTGTTGTTATTGGGGTCGCCACTAATGGCCCGCGGTACGTCCGTATTGGTATTAGTTGGCGTCCAGGCATTTAGCACAGCCGTACCCGCATTAAACAAACGTAGCATTCCCTGGGTCACCACTTTAGTACCGTTGTAAATCTTATTGCCGGCCGTTCCCTGTAAGTAGAGCGTGAAATCGAAGTTTTTATACGTACCGCTAAAGTTGGCACCGTAGTTAAAATTCGGCAGGTAACTGCCCAGATACGTCCGGTCATTGGCGTCAATTTTCCCATCGCCATTGATGTCCTTAAACCGGATATCGCCCGGAGCCGCCTTATCCTGATACAGGGTTTTGTCGTTCCCGTCGACTGCGTTTGCTGCGTTGATTTCAGCCTGGTTCTGGAAAATCCCGTCGACTTTCCAGCCATAGAACGACTGTATGGGTTGGCCAACTTCTGTTTTGGTGATGTCGAATCCGCCGTAATCAGCATTCAGGCCGGCATAAATGGCTGCGGTTGGGGTTGCCAGACTCAGCACGCGGTTTCGGGTAATACCGACATTGGCCGACAGATTCCACCGTAAATCCCCTTTCGCGTAGTTATAGCCCGCCTGAAATTCGTAGCCCCAGTTTTTCATGCTTCCAATGTTGGCCACGGGAGCATTGCTATAACCAATAGAATTCGGGATCGGTACGGCCAGAATCAGACCATCCGTAAACCGGTTATATATTTCGCCGGTAAACGTGATTTTATTGTTGAACAAGCCCAGATCGATACCGCCATTGACCATGTCGGTGGTTTCCCATTTCAGTTCGGTGTTGCCCAACGTATTAAAGAAGGAGCCTAAGGTTGTTGCACTACCAAACGGGTACTGAGTTGCATCGGCTGATACGAGCGACTGCCACGCATAATTGGCAATCCCGTTGAAGCCCGTTTTGCCATAGCTAACCCGCAGTTTCAGTTCAGACAGATTGGTGAGCCCTTTCATGAAGTTTTCCTGATTGATACGCCAGCCAACCGAAGCCGATGGGAAATTCCCCCATTTATTCCCCGGCGCAAACAACGACGATCCATCCCGGCGAATCGAAGCGCTGATCAGGTATTTCCCGTCATAATCATAATTGACACGTCCTACGTATGAAAGCAGATCAATTTCGGCTCTTGTACTGCTCACCGACGGATTGCTTACGCCCTGAATCACATCCAGATCGTTGTTGGGACGAACCCCTGATCCGGTAAAGCCAGTGGAAAGTATTTTCTGGGTCTCAACTACGGCTAACGCATTAAGGGTATGTTTTCCGAACGTTTTATCGAAGGTAAGCTGATTGGTTATTACCTGAGAGATGTTGGTGTTGCGGGTCTGCGAAACGGTTGCCGATACCCGCTGAATGTACCCATCATTATAAATCGGGTTGAAGGTACTGCCATTGGAAAAGCCCAAATCAACCCCGTAGTTAAACCGGTATTTCAGAAAACTGGTTAGCCTGACATCGGCGTAAACCGTAGCAAAGGCCTTGAGGAACTTCGTCCGGGTAATGTCCATATTAGGTGCCCGAAGTGGGTTTTCCGGATCGGACCCATCAGCGGCTGTTGGCGCGCTGTATCCACCTGCTTTGGTGGGATCAGTGGTTGGCCAGTACGGCATCATGCGAATGGCGTGCATCACTTGCGAGCGGTCGCCGGTGGTTTCGCCCCGCTGGTTGCTGTAAGCCGCCGTCAGGGTCTGCCCAATGGTCAGGAACTTAGCTACCTGGTGATCTGAATTCAGACGTAGCGATCCCCGCTCGAAATTCGTTCCGACCATGATTCCATCCTGTTTGAAATAAGCTCCGGAAGCAAAAAAACGAGAAACGGCATTGCCTCCTGATAGCGACAGTTGGTGCTGGGCAATTGGCGCGTTTTGAAAAATCTCGTTCTGCCAGTTGGTTTCAGTCTGAGCGAAGGTCTGCGTAGCGCCATCGTAAATGGGAGTATTCAGATTGCTCAGCCGGGACGGTAAGGCGATACCCGCATTGGTGGTAAGCGCCGTGGCATATTGCACATACTGATCACGATTCAAGACATCCACTTTGCGCCAGGCACTCTGCGTACCCACGTACGAATCCAGCGTAACACGAATTTTACTATCCCGACCGCCTTTCTTAGTGGTAATCAGAATAACTCCATTGGCCGCCCGTGAGCCATAAATAGCCGCCGAACTGGCATCTTTTAACACTTCCAGCGATTCGATGTCATTCGTGTTAAAGCTATTCAGGTCGCCCGTTGGTACGCCGTCTATTACGTACAGCGGCCCGGATGCGTAGTTAATCGAGCCAACTCCGCGAATCTGCACAATGGGAGCACTACCCGGGCCCCCGTTGTTGACAACCGATACACCCGGTACGCGCCCTTGTAAGGCCGACGCTACGTTCGGAACAGGCAGAGCCGTAATTTCTTTTGGCGTCACCGTTGATACAGCCCCCGTCAGAGAGGAACGCTTTTGGGTACCATAACCAACCACAACAACCTCTTCGAGCGAGCCCGCGTCGGCCTCGAGCGATACGTTGATAATCGATTGGTTATTAACCGTGATCTCTTGTTTTCTGTAGCCAATGTAGCTGAATACCAGCACGGCGTTTCCGTTTGGCACCTCAATCCGATAGCCCCCCCTGGCATCACTGGTGGTTCCCCGGCTTGTTCCCCGGATTTGAATGTTAACTCCAACCAGCGGACTGCCTTTTTCATCGAGCACAGTACCTGAAACGGGCTGGTCGGCGGGCACTTTCGCCCATACGCCCATTGTGAAGATCGATAGTATCAATAGCTGGTAACTACCAATCCTCAGAAATCTGCTTATAAAAGCATATACCTGTAAATGATTTGACATGGTTTTATAGGTTGTCGGTTTAGGAACGGCGAAAGTATTCTATACCCAGAGCTGGATCTGCTTTTCAGCCGTAGTGAAGCAATAAATCATGCGCGGGCAGCACTGGCAAACCAGGCTCAGTTGTCTACCAGGCTGGTGTAGAATTGACCATAGGCTAAAAGGAGGGTTTAGTGAAAAAAGTTGAAATGAATGAGCTATTTCCTACTAATTATCCAGCGTATTCAAACAGTATTATGTATATAATGTATAAGGGACACAATATAAGGTAACTACTGTTCAAAACACAGAATTTTCCACTTTTAGAGCAATTTTTTCCTAAAAATAGCGTGTAAAGCGCCAGCTAACGAATGGTGCTACTCCCCTCCACCAGAGCGGTCTGCCTTTTATCTCAACCAGGTACTACAATTACTTATTTAAATACAAATGTCTAAGTGACACCAAATGTGTAACCGATTGGCTAATTTGTTCAACCAGCTATGCGCTGATGGAAGACTGGCTAACAAGTAAAAATGATCGGCAGGTTGAAACCTTATATGGCCAGCACTGAGGTTTTATTTATTTTCATCGGCAGTGAGACAGCCTTTCTTTGCGGGCCTGTTCATCACCAGCGCGCTCACCCCGGCTCCAGGCTTCACAGGCTTCTGTTTTGTTTCCAGTTGCCCATTCAGCCATGCCTATATAATAATAGAGTTGCTCAACGGAAGCGTCTAATTTTTCGGCTTGTCTGAATTCGGCAAGCGCCTTTGCGGGCTGCTTCTGTTCGAGCCAGTACATACCCAACGTATGATGAGCCCACGCATTTTGATTATCTCGCTGCAGCGATTCATTTACCAAGGGGAGTGCTTCAGCAGGGCGATTTAGTTTCAGCAACAGGTACGCTTTATTATTGAGGTAGTAAGGCTGACGAGGCTGCAGCGCTAACGCCTTTTCGACAAACGTCATCGCGTCTGCGTACTTTCCTCTCCGCGCCAATAACAAGCTTTGGTTATTCAAGGCTGCATCCTGTTCCGGGTTCAATTGCAGAGCCTGGCGGATGTCCTCTTCGGCCGGTTCGTAAGCCCTCTGATTATAATATAACGCCCCACGGTTTGTCAAAGCCTCTACGTTTTTTGGCTCTATCTGCAAAGCCCGGTCATAGGCTATCTGAGCGTCAGCAGGTTTGTTGAGTTGTACGTATGTATCCCCCAGACGAACATAGTAAAATGTAGAATCCCGGTATTGTTTTTCAATACGTTGCAGGTCCGTCAGACTCCCGGCAGCGTCGCCGGTCTCTAATCTTGCCGCTGCCCGGTTAAAATAAGCGGTCTCAAAATCAGGGTCGGTCTCGATCGCACGGGTATAATCAGCCAAGGCACCCTCCCGATCATCGTTTCTGAATTTGGCCAGTCCACGGTTGTTATATGCATCCGCAAAATCAGGCTTTTTATCAATGGCCTCCGAATAGTATCGAATAGCTTCTTTGTACTCACGCTTTTGTAGCTGCACATTCCCTCTCAGAAAAAACTGAGCGGCTTCGTCGGTAGAGTTGGTGCAATGAACATTATATAATGACGAATACAGGACGAAGAATAAAGAAAACGCACGTCGGCGCAATACGTTACCTATCTTTGTTTTTCGCCACAGTATCGGTAGTACTTCACTGTTCATTGTTTTCAGTATCCTTATTTTTAGCGAATGCGTTTTGTTCAAGATATTCCACATCCCCACTTCCGCATCGGCCTGTACGCCTGGAATAGCAAATATATAGTCAAAATAGAAGCTGGCCTGTACGAACAAACGTATAAGATCAACGAGCTTGATCTCACTGACTCCAGCGCGCTTTCATCCATGCTCGACGAACCTTTCTTAAACCGGGTGGCACTACGTTTTCAGGAGATGAATGCTGACTGGATGGCTAGCGGAGAACGTAATGACGTATTTTAGCCAGTTAAGTCAAGACCTATAAAAACGGTCGCCAGTGAATAGCTCATTCACTG
>NZ_JBMDWV010000127.1:0-24509 GCF_048594605.1 Spirosoma sp. | reverse complement strand
ATTTTTCATTGCTAACAACCGATGGTTCTATTCCGTATAACATGAACCAAACCATTGGTATTAACGCATCGAACCCATCGTATCGGCAGACTTATACACGTAACAATGACAACATTATTGACATCATTCAGAATGTAAACCTGAATTACAAGTTCCCGAAGTTCGTTGAGCTGGACGCTAAATATGGACTTAATTTCCAGACCGAAAACCGCGATCTGGAATACCTGAACCAGGCGAATAACGCAAACATCAAATATTGGCTGACGCAGGGAACCAATACGTTCATTACGAACAGCTACAATAGCACAAACTTCAATAGTGCCAATACGGGGGATCTGACCAAGTACGCAAACAGCAAAATGTTCCAGAACTTTCTGGCGACGGCAACGGCTGTTTTTGATTTCAAAGAAGACTTTGCGTCGCGGCTTCCTATCCGGTCGGTGACCCAGTTTGCCTTCGATTACCGGAACAGCAAAAACAAGGAATACATCAGCGCAGCCATTGGTTTACCGGCCGCTTACTCGCCTTATAATGCAGCGAACACTACGTCCTGGCGTGTTTATCGCGATTATACTGAGCCGTTCATTACGTATGGCTACTTAATTAATCAGCGTTTCGAGTATGGCGATTGGTTAGGAATTTCGGGGGGCTTCCGCAGCGATTTCTCGTCGGCATTTGGCCAGGGGTCTAAGCCGTTCACGTTCCCTCGGGGTGATGCGTATCTGCGCTTATCGGCCATGAAGTTCTGGCAGGATGGTGGTGTGAATGCATTTTTGCCTGAGTTGAAATTGCGGGCCGCCTATGGGCAAGCGGGTATTCAGCCCAAACCGTTTGACCGTTACGTTACCATCACGCCAACAACTGTGGGCAATACAACGGCTTTCTATTATGCCAACGGACAAAGTAACCCGGCTCTGGGCGTAGAAGTATCGCAGGAAACGGAATTAGGTGCCGACATGGTGTTCAGCCTGCTGAAAGGATCTAGCTGGTTAAATGCAATTGCGTTATCCGCTACGTATTGGGATCGGAAAACGAAAGACGCCATCTATTCGGTTGACGTAGCACCTTCCATCGGCTTAGGTACCTTGATTGACAACGCCTTCACCTTAGGGTCGAGTGGGCTACAGGCGTCGTTAAGTTCGACGGTTTATAATGGCTCAGATTTTAAATGGAATACGACAATCAACTTCGGTAAGCAAAGCTCTAAAATCATTTCGGTTCGGGGGGATGCGCCGGTAGTCGTTACGTCCAATGCCGGTAGCACCAACTACGTATTAAAGGCAGGTGAAAAAATTGGTCAGCTGTATGGTTACAAATTGTTGCACAGCGTTAATGAGCGTGATCCGAACGGAAACTTCTTTATTCCAGAGGCCAGTCAGGAAGCCTACACTGTAGCCAGCAACGGTATTGTCGTTAGCAAAGCGACCAAGCAGCCTTACTTTACAGCCGATAAATTCAGTTTTGGTGATCCGAACCCGAAATTCAATATGTCGTTCATCAACGATCTGACGTATAAGAACTTCCTGACGTTTAATGTTCAGTTTGACTGGGTAAATGGTAGCCACCTGTATAATCAGACGAAAGAATGGATGTATCGCGATGGTATCCACGCTGACTACGCAAACCCGATCACGATTGATGGACAAACGGGTGCCTGGACAGCTTTCTATCGGGGTATTTATGCACAGCGTACGGCAAACGGTACGAAAGATTACTTCTACGAAGATGCTTCGTTCCTGCGTTTGCGGAACATTTCGGTTGGCCTCGACTTTGGCAAGCTTTTCAGAATTCCGGCGGTTAAGCGACTTCAGCTTGTGCTGTCGGGGCGGAATCTCTGGACGCTCACCAAATACACAGGTTTTGATCCGGAAATCAGCTCAGGTACGTCGAACTCGGCCTGGGATAGAGGAACCGACCACAGCACGATGCCCAACTTTAAGTCCTATCAGGCTGCTTTAAATATCGGATTCTAAGAAGCCATCTAAAAAAAACGATCGTATGAATAAGTTAAAAATATATGCATTAACGCTGGTTTTTTCGGGATTTATGGCGTCCTGCAAGGAGCAACTGGACGTTCAGAATCCGAACCAGCCTTCTTCGCCTGCGCTAAAAACAGAGTCTGGTTTGATCTCGTTTGGCGAAGGTTTCTACATTACTGGTTTCAAGGATGTAAAATACTACGATGGCGTTCCGGGCTATTTCTGGTCGGGGGCTATTGGTAATCACGAACTGATGGGCGACGTCATCGGAACGGATATTGCCAACGTCTTTATCAACCAGATTGGCGCTCCGGATCAGGTGACGCTCGACGACGGTACGGTGCTGATAAACCCAAACTCGCCCAACAAACAGGTTGATTTCCTGCGTATTACGGCGAACGTTAACTCGACGGGTTTTCAGAATTCAACGTATTACGAGTGGGCCTACATGTACAACCTGAACAATGCGGCCAACACGCTTCTGACTAACATTGATGCCACTACGTTTACGGGTGAAGCGGAGACGAAAAAGGGTGTACTGAAGGCATGGGCTTATTGGTGGAAAGGCTACGCCTACTCGCGAATTGGCTCGATATACTACGCGGGAATTATTAATGACAAGGCCAACGGTGAAATGCTGAACGGTACGAACGGTAACTACGTAACCAAAGAAGCCATCATTGCAGAAGCCAACAAAAACTTCGATTTAGCCGCTCAGGCTCTGTCGGGCCTGACAGCCAGCGTTGATTACACGGCAACGATGCAGGGGCTGATTCCAAATTTTAACCGGGTTGGTAAAGGGGGTGTGTTAACGCCAGCGATGTGGCAACGTAACATTAGTACGATGAAAGCCCGGAATCTGCTGGTTAATACGCGGGTTAGTGCTATGACAGCCGCTCAGTGGGCCGAAATCCTGACATTAACCAACGCTGGTATTCAGGCTTCTGATTTTGTATTCACAGGTCGTTCAAATGCATCCGCTGATTTCCTGTCGCCAACAACCGGGACTGTATCCGGAAAAACAACGGGTTCGAATAATACATATAAAATTTCGGAACGACTGATTCAGGATTTCAAAGCGGGCGACCTTCGGTTTACGAACAACTTCAGACAGCGGGCATCGGCTTACATTGGCGAAACATCGCGTGGAAATGCGTTTTTCACGCGCTACGATTTAGTCAATCGCGGTGCTGCCGGCTCGGAAGGAAGTTCGTCCGTCATTACGTATTCAAATACGAATGCGGGTGGATATGAGTTGTACTTAGCCAGTTCGTACGAAGAAAATCAGTTGATGAAGGCCGAGGCTTTGATTTACACCGGAAAAATTGAAGAGGGTCTTGCACTGATCGATGAAGTTCGTAAAGCGCAGGGGGCTGGTTTGGCGGCCGTTGCCGGAACTGGCCTGACGCTGGATGCGGCTAAAGAAGAGTTGCGTCGGGAAAGGCGCGTTGGTTTGTTGTTCCGCGCGCTGGCGTTCTATGATGCTCGCCGTTGGGGCTTGCTGGAAACGGGCCGGAAAGGCGCTGTTGCGTTGAGCCGAACGGGCGTTGTCAGCAGAAACGCAACCATTACGTATGGCTTTTTAGATTATTGGGACGTACCTGATAACGAAATTGCCTACAATCCACCAGCCAGCGGTAGTGCTCCAACAAAGAATCCAAAATAACCTTATTGACGTTTATTGATTATAGATAATTCTAATAATAGTCTAATAGTAAGCTAAATAGCAACTCCCGGTACGTAGCACATAGCTGTCGATACCGGGAGTTATTTTATGAATAGCTATCTAGTTAAATCCTAATTTTTCGCGAACACGCGCCATGGTACGTCCGGCAATGGCTCTGGCTTTTTCTTCGCCAGCCTGGAGTTTAGCTTCCAGCGCATCGTTGTTCGTTATGTAGTAATTATAACGTTCGCGCTCAGTAGCAAATTTTTCCAGAAGGAGTTCATAAAACGCTCTCTTGGCCATGCCATAGCCATAGTTACCGCCTTCGTACAGGCTACGCATCTCAGCGATCTGCACATCCGACGCCAGCAACGAATACAACTGGAACGTAATGTCCGTATCTGGGTTCTTGGGCTCTTCGAGGGGCGTTGAATCCGATTTGATTTTCTTAACTACCTTCCAAAGCTCATTTTCGGGTAGGAAAATGTCGATATAATTGTTGTAGGACTTACTCATTTTGGCACCGTCGATTCCCGGAATCGTCATCAGCCGGTCGTCGATACGTGCTTCGGGCAGTACAAAGACATCTTCATCATACTGCCGGTTGAACGCACTGGCAATATCGCGGGTCATTTCGATGTGTTGCCGCTGATCTTTCCCAACCGGAATAATTTCAGCGTCATAGAGCAGAATGTCAGCCGCCTGCAAAACCGGATAGACAAACAGACCCGTATTCACCGGCCCGCTGGAACGATCCGACTTTTCTTTAAACGACGTGGCATTATTCAGCATCGGTATGGGCGTAAAGCAGCTCAGATGCCAGGCCAGCTCGGTATGCTCCGCCACCCGCGACTGCCGCCAGAACGTATTCTTTTCTGTATCCAGGCCAAACGCTAACCACGTAGCGGCTACTGCCCGCGTAAATTCCCGGCGTGTTGGACCGTCTTTGATTGTGGTGAGAGAGTGAAGATCTGCAATAAACAGAAATGACTCATTTTTAGGTTGTTTTGACAAATCAATAGCAGGCTTGATGGCGCCCAGAATATTGCCTAAATGCGGACGGCCGCTAGATTGAATACCGGTTAAGATTCGTGACATTTTTTGAGTTGTAAAGTTGTCGAGCCATAGCGTTATAAAGTTGCAATTCTCTTTCGAGCCGGCGCAAAAACTTTATAACGCTATGACTTTATAACTGTAAAACTTATTTTCCTTGTGCTTCAACGACCGCAATGGCAACCATGTTAACAATTTCGCGTTCGGAGGAGCCTAACTGCAACACGTAGACGGGCTTGCGAATACCCAGCAGAATCGGACCGATTGCGTCAAAACCAGCGGCTTCCCGCATCAGGTTATACGCAATATTAGCCGCCGACAGGTTCGGAAAAATGAGCGTATTGGCACCTTCGCCAACTAACTTACTGAACGGATGATTTTCCTGAAGCAGTTCCGTATCGAAAGCCAGGTGCGCCTGAATTTCACCGTCGACAATCATGTCAGGGTGCTTCTGCTGAAGAATTTCAACGGCACGGTTCATTTTTCCGGCATCTTCGCCCTGTGCACTGCCAAAGTTAGAATAGGTAACCAGCGCAATACGTGGTTTGACGTTAAAACGCTCAACCGTTTGCGCCGTCAGTTCCGTTATCTCGACGATTTCTTCCGCAGTTGGATTGAAGTTGACGGTGGTATCCGAGAAAAACAGCGGCCCGCGTTTGGTTAGCAGAATGTACATACCCGCCACTTTTTTTACGCCGGTTGCTTTCCCAATAATTTGCAGAGCAGGACGTATCGTGTCGGGGTAGCTGCGACTTAAGCCCGAAATCAGCGCATCTGCTTCGCCTGTTTCGACCATCATGGCACCGAAGTAGTTTCGGACATTCATGGCTTTGCGGGCTTCGGACAACGTAACGCCTTTGCGTTTACGCTTCTCGAAATACAAATCGCCGAAACGATTCAACATAGTTTCCTGCTCAGCTGAACGCGGGTCCAGAATCGGAACATGGGCTAAATCGAGATTGTTTTCCTGAATCAACTGTTGAATTTTTGCCGCTTCGCCCAGTAAAATAGGATAAGCAATTCCTTCGTCGCGAACCTGTTGAGCAGCTTTCAACACTTTCAGATTTTCGGCATCAGCAAACACGACTCGTTTGGGATTCGCTTTGGCTTTGGTCAGAATAACCCGCGAAATCTGGTTATCCTGGCCCAGTCGCCGGGCTAATTGTTGCTCATAGGCATCCCAATCCGTAATCGGTTGACGCGCCACGCCAGCGTCCATGGCCGCTTTGGCAACGGCGGGTGCTACTGTGCTCAATAAGCGCGGATCTACAGGTTTGGGCAGAATATACGTCCGGCCGAAAATCATATTCGATTCGCCGTATGCCAGATTTACGAGATCAGGCACTGGTTTTTTTGCCAGCTCTGCCAGCGCATACGTAGCGGCCAGCTTCATGGATTCGTTGATTTCAGTGGCTCGTACATCTAATGCACCCCGAAAAATGTACGGAAATCCCAGTACGTTATTCACCTGGTTCGGGTAATCGGAGCGACCCGTGGCCATGATGATATCGGTTCGGGCGGCCATCGCTTCATCGTAACTGATTTCAGGATTCGGATTTGCCATCGCAAACACAATGGCATCTTTGGCCATCGAACGTATCAGATCCTGACTAACGATGTTTCCTTTTGATAAACCGATGAATACGTCGGCTCCGGCAAAGGCATCGGCCAGCGATGTAATGGGGCGGGACGTAGCAAAGGGACGCATCATCTCGTTCAAATCAGTACGATCCGTCGTCAGAGGGCCGTTCACGTCGAACATCACCATGTTTTCCCGTCTGGCCCCCAGTGCTACGTACTGGCGAGCGCACGAAATGGCGGCTGCACCGGCGCCTAAAATGACAAACTGTGCCGTTTCGATGGATTTATGTACCAGTTCGAGCGCGTTGAGAAGGGCCGCTCCGCTCACGATGGCTGTGCCATGCTGATCGTCGTGCATGACCGGAATGTTCATTTCGCGTTTGAGCCGTTCCTCAATCTCGAAACACTCCGGGGCTTTTATATCTTCCAGGTTAACACCGCCAAACGTCGGTTCAAGTATCTTGACCGTACGGACAAACTCGTCAATATTCTTCGTATTCAGCTCGATATCAAATACGTCGATGTCGGAATAAATCTTGAACAGCAGGCCTTTACCTTCCATGACGGGCTTACTGGCTAATGCGCCAATGTCGCCCAGTCCCAGAACCGCCGTACCGTTACTGATAACGGCGACGAGGTTGCCTTTGGTTGTGTATTTAAAGGCGTCGTCGGGATTGGCTTCGATAGCCAGGCAAGGCTCCGCTACGCCCGGCGAATACGCTAGAGAAAGGTCGCGCTGCGTACTGTATTCCTTTGAGGGAATAACTTCAAGCTTGCCCGGACGTCCCTTTGCATGGTAGTCCAGCGCGTCTTCGCGCCGTATTTTCTGGATCATACGAGTGTTGTTGATGATTTTTTATCTCAACGATTGGGGCGCAAAGGTACAGAAAAAGTAAGCGGAGGAACGTATTAATCTGGCCGCAAAACCTTGTGCTGATCTATATAAATCCATACGGCCCAGCAAACCAGGAAAAGAAAACCCAGCAGAACAGTACGTAAGGTAGGATTTGTATGTACCGACTCATAAACAGGTCGGGACGTAGTGAGATGTACCCCGTTACCTTGTTCCAGGCCAAAAACCAGAATGTGTTTGTAATCGCTGAACTTATCGCCGAACGTCAATGGCTCGGTTTTTGCTAGTTTTTTGCGGTAGTCGCTGGCCCGAATCAGCAACGTAATGGGTTGCTGGTGCTGAATTTGCCACCTTAGCGTATCCAGTCGACTTTGGTAACTTTTACGACTTACATAAAAGGTAAAGTCAGGGTAAGAACGTAATGAAATGTCAACGCCACGAAGCATACCTTTAGGACGCACATCCCGAACCTGACTCACTACGTCCGTTATTGATGTAAGCTGAGCTGGCTGGTTATTGACAGGGTTATGTGCCAGATAAGCGAAGGCAATGTTAGCCGCTATCAGTAACGCCAGTCCGCCAATCAGCCAGCGAGCTCTGTTACGTTCCGTCAAGGTAAGAACCTTCTGGAACGGGACAGGCTTACCGTATTGCGTAAAATGCTCTTTAAGCAGGTCGTACTGATCGAACTCGTTGGATTTGAGAGTGAAGTAATCGCCTTTCAGATAAACGGTTAGCACGTTGAACGTATCATTACGGTCGTTATCCTGTCGCTCGTTATGGGCCAGAATCGAGTCGTAGCGAAACGACTTCGCTTTTTGCGCGAGTTTTTTGATGAAAAAGCGGTTATCGTCAAGCTGAACCTGAGTTGTCTGGCTGGCGTAGTCCAAAAACAGGCTTATCCAGATGAAGCATAGACAGGTGAAGAAAATGGGTGCTACGCTCAAATCAGGATATGCTTGTCCGGACGTAGCGGCCATCACAAAGCAAAAAACAACGAACGCAAACATCAGTACCAAAAACCAGAGCAGATACAGCCGTTTCGTTCTGACGCGGAACGTTTCTACTTGCTGAATTACCATCGCTCGGTCGTTGTTTTTCATAATAGAACGTAGTACCTGCTATTACCCACCAATCACGGCAATCGTAAGCCGACTGACGCATACGATCTTATCGCGTTCGTCGGTGATGCGGATGTTCTCAATTAACTAGTTAAAATGCGACGAAACTCAGCCAAACTAATCACATTAACTTTGGGGAAGTCAATGTCTGCCAGTACATCAAAGTGTCGATCTTCGGTCACTAAATAATCTGCACCGGCAGCTATGGCACAGTCAGAAAACTTATTATCGTCAGGGTCAACGGTGATGAACCACCAGAAAAAAGAGACATTTACCTGCTCAATAAATGGTGAGTTAACAAGTGCTTCGAGTATGCTGTCAGTTAGGTCGCGACGACGAAACCCCCAGTTAATGATCTCTTCATATTCCTCTAAAATCTCCGTTGTAACGCACAGCGTAAACTGCCCAGAGAAAATAGCTTGATATAACCAATGAGAGGTTGATTTTGGTGAAATTGAACTAAGGAGTTGATTCGTGTCGATGACAACTTTCATGACTGCCCATTTCCTTTCTGCCGCGCTTTATATTTCGTTCGCAGGTGCGTTTGTCGCCATTCGAGCATTTTTTCTTCTGTGAATGCTTCCTGCTCCCAGACTTCATCGGCTAGTTTGGCAGCTTTCTGCGCAAAATAGTTGGATAATAACACTTTGATTGCCTTCAAATCTTCCTCGGGAACCTCACGGGAAAATACCTTCAATAACTCTAGCTGAAGATTAGAAAGGGGAGGGTTAGATTGCATAACAGCATGATTAACAAGTAAACAAAGTTAATTAAATCGGGCTGTATTCGCCAGTGTGCTAACATTTGTGCAACTGCCATTACCCACCAATCACGGCAATCGTAAGTCGACTGACGCATACGATCTTATCGCGTTCGTCGGTGATGCGGATATCCCAGACGTGCGTCGTACGGCCAATATGAATCGGTGTACAGCGGCCATACACCCAGCCCTCGCGCACGGAACGAATGTGGTTGGCGTTGATTTCGAGGCCTACAGCCCGTTGCTTGCTCGGATCATCCAGCAGCATATAAGACGCTACGCTGCCCAGCGTTTCGGCTAAAACCACAGAAGCTCCTCCATGCAGAATACCGAAGGGCTGCTGAGTGCGCTTATCGACCGGCATTCGGGCAACGAGATACCCTTCACCTGCTTCAACGAATTCAATGCCAATGTGTTTCCCCAAGGACTCGTTGTGAATAAAATCGAGAGCATTCAGATCAAAGCCAGCTTTCATAATTTGATAGAGAAATCGTTCAGATTGATTAAGTTACTAACGCCAGGTCAGAAGCATAAACTCGACGCGTTAGCTAGACAAATACCGCGTTTTTTGCGTAATTTTGCGTTTTAATTTTAAAAAAATACAACCGATAACGCATTACGCTTGAGACAAAAAACTATTTATCTGATTCGCCACGGCGAAACCGACTACAACCGGCGGGGCGTAGTGCAGGGTAGCGGAGTTGATTCGGACCTTAACGAAATGGGAAGGGCGCAGGCAATGGCTTTCTTTCATGCGTATCAGCACGTACCATTCAACAAAATTTACATTTCGGGACTTAAACGGACGTATCAAACTGTTGAATCGTTTATTGATCTGGGCATACCTTACGAAAAACTAACCGGGCTGAACGAGATCAGCTGGGGCGTTATGGAAGGAAAGGCGCCTGGTAATTTAGACAATGAGTATTACCGGGCGCTGATAGAAGCCTGGGCATCCGGCAATACGGCTATGACAACCGATGGTGGAGAAAGCCCTGATCAGGTAGCAGCCCGCCAGAAAATAGCGATTGATGTCATCCTCTCTCATGCTGACGAAGAGATTGTGCTGGTAGCGATGCATGGACGTGCCATGCGGATTCTGCTCTGCTGGCTTACAGGCGTGTCTCTTTCCGTTATGGACCAGTTTGAACACAGTAATCTCTGCCTGTACAAACTCCGGTATGACTACGATACGCAACAATTCGCTATAGAATTGACCAACGATACGGCTCATTTACTATCACTGGCAATAGCTTAAAAAGGGGAGGAGAGGACGAAAAGTAGACTAATTTTCTTCTCCCTTTCCTCCCTCTTCCTATCCTCCCTTCCGCCTTTTCTTCCTTTGATGTAGTATCCTGACTTTTTGCCTGATAATCCTGTATATTCGTTTATGATCGAGTGATAGGGCGTAGTGTAATGGAAATGTCGAAGCAGAAAATATATTGGTTTTGTCAGCTTTTTGGCTGGTCGCTCCTGATTCTGGTGGAGTATCTGGCTTATGTGCTGGAATCTGGCTTCGATCCTGACGCGCTTTATTTAGCCATTGCCAATATCTTTCTTGGCATTACGTTGACGCACCTTTATCGGCTGATGATTCGACGCTGGAACTGGGTGCGACTTCCGTTTTTCACATTAGCCCCGCGCGTTTTACTATCCGTTTTTGTGTTGGCGCTAATCATGACGCTGGTCAATATTCCCATCGACCGGCGCTTATTTCCACAGTATTTTATTGAAGAGCCCTGGCCAACTATTGGGTATCTGATCAGCTGGGGAAAAACAATGCTTACCTGGGTGCTTAGCTACACAACGTATCACTACGTTGAGGAAAACCGGAACGCTGAAATTGAACGTATCCTGCTGAAAACCAGCATTCGCGAAACGGAAGCCAAGGTTTTACGCTCGCAGTTGAATCCGCACTTTGTTTTTAACGCACTCAACAGCATTCGGGCGTTGGTGTATGAGAATCCTACCAATGCGCAACAAGGGATCACGCAACTCTCAAACCTGCTTCGGAACTCTCTGCTGGCCGATCGACGCAAAACCGTTGAGTTGCGCGAAGAAATTAAAACGGTAGAGGATTATCTGGCCTTGGAAAAAGTCCGCTACGAAGACCGGCTCACCTCTCATATCGAACTCGACAGCCGGACTCTTTTCTGGCAGGTGCCTCCGATGATGCTCCAGACGTTAGTCGAAAATGCGATCAAGCACGGGGTTTCGACGGCTGTTGGCGGGGGATTCGTTGAGGTTAAATCAAGTATTGTTACTGATAAACTACACATTATAATACGCAATACGGGTGTTTTAGGTAACAAAGAAGCGTCTGGGGGATTTGGACTGGCTAACACCGCTCAACGTCTTGAACTGCTTTACGGACCGGAAGCTCAGTTTCAAATTTTTCAGGAAGATGATAACATTGTTTGTGCCGATATTACCATTCCTGCTCAGTCGGAGGGTATATTCCGGCGAGAAAAAGTGAAGAGTGTAGAATGAAGTGCAAGGAATACAAACCGTCCTGGGCTCCCAATCTATTCTTCATTTGGTATTTTCCATTTTTCATTCCTATATGAAAACCCTTATTGTTGACGACGAACGCTTAGCCCGCAACGAACTGCGTCGGCTGCTTGAAAACTTTCCGAAAATTCAGATTATAGGTGAAGCGGCCAGCGCCAATGAAGCGCTGCCCATGATTGAAGAGCTGGAGCCAGATCTGTTGTTTCTGGATATTCAGATGCCTGGCAAGAACGGCTTCGAACTGTTGCAGTCGATTGAAGGCAAAACACCGGAAGTTATTTTTACAACGGCTTTCGATGAATACGCCATCAAAGCCTTTGAGTTTAATGCCCTCGATTACCTGCTCAAACCCGTTGAACTAGCCCGCTTATCCGAAGCCATCCATCGGGTCGAAGAAGAACAGCACATTCCTGAAGCGTCGGGCAACGTAGCGTCGGGAGGATCTACGAAAATTCTGGGCGAAAATGATCAGGTTTTTGTGAAGGATGGAGAGAAATGCTGGTTTGTTAAGCTAGGTAAAGTGCGGCTATTTGAATCGATGGGTAACTACGTCCGGCTTTATTTTGACGATCAGAAGCCACTGGTCCTGAAATCGCTAAATGCGCTCGAGGATCGGCTGAATCCGGCTACGTTTTTCCGGGCGAATCGAAAGCATATTATCAATCTGCAATGGATTGAAAAAATTGAACCCTGGTTCAGTGGTGGTTTGCTGGTCACGCTACGTGGGGGCGATAAAATTGAAATTAGCCGCCGACAGGCTATTCGATTCAAAGATTTGCTAAGTTTGTGATAGGCAGAGTGATTGTTACGCTGGTAATGATCACTCTTTCTTCTTTTTTAATCACAACCTGTTAAGGCAATGAATTCCGGCGACCAAACGGACGTTGCTATCTCTTCATGAAGTATTTTGTTATCGTTCTGATCAGCATCCTGATTGGGGTGTTTTCTGCTTGCCGTACTACTCCGTCTGGACCACCTTCTCTAGAGCGTAAACAATATACCTTTACTGGATCGAATCGCTGTGACACAACCACCAATACGGGTGTGAACGTATCAGTTTCGTATTTCCTGTTGAAGGCAGATACCGAAGGAGCGCGCAAAATTGGTGACAGTCTGCGGATTTTAACGGCGAATAGTATTGTGAACTGGCTCGATAGTGCAACGGTAGCTGCTCATCCAGACACGCGGACGGACCTGACCAAAGCAGCTAACCTATTCGCAACCGACTATGAATCAATGCGGAAGGACATGGGTAATCTGGGAGGGTGCTGGGAGTTGAAAACCACGGCTGATACGCTTTATACCAATCCTAAAACGTTGACTGTAAAGTTCGAAACCTACGCTTATACCGGCGGAGCGCATCCAAACACGAACCTGTCGTACTATACGTTTGATCGGGAAACCGGACGATTACTTACCTTAGGCGATATCATAACGGACACGACGAACCTGGTGAGCATGGTTGAAAAAGCGTTTCGGAAGCAGCAGGCGATACAACCCAATACGAATCTTGAAGAAGAAGGCTATTTTCTGCGGGATGGACAATTTTTCCTTCCGGCTAATGTAGGAATGAGCCAGGAAGGCTTGGTTTTTTACTATAATCCTTACGAAATCGCTGCTTATGTAGTTGGCCCCATTCAGGTGACGGTTCCGTACACACAATTGAACACTCTTCTTAATAAGGAAGTAATTGACTAATACTTGTCGCGAATCTAATCAGACAGATGTGAATCAGTACATTTCATTACTTTCGTGAACTTTTGACGTGCTTGTGGATACCCTTCAATAAGCCGTTTTATACCGCATGAGATCAAAATGGATTGTTCCGGTTGCCGTAAGCAGCCTGTTTCTTCTCCTGTTTTTCTGGTTCAAAATCGTCCGTTTTCAGGGATTATACTATACGTTTAATGATATGTATATTTTCCTGCAGCAGTCATATAGCTGGATGGATGGACGGCCGTTGCTTTATGAAAATATCTGGGGCTACGACGACCGTATTCATAACAATTATGCCATGCTTTTATGGGGGCCGCTGATTTACGTACTTGGGGCGTACGGAGCATTCGCGGTGCAAACGGGCCTCTCGATACTAAGTTACGCAGTCGTGCTACGTCATATCAGCCGTCGGATGAAAAGCTGGGCTGTATGGATGATTCTTGTGGTTTTGTTGATAGGACCGGTCTGGTTCTGGTTTAATGACCATCCGGGCATTGGCTGGCATCCTGAATTAACGTATCTGCCACTTTCCATCCTGTTCGTATGGGCTTTGCTTACGTACCAGACAGTCTGGTTTTGGGTGACGGCTGTGCTGATTGTGGCCGTGAAAGAAGATGGCGCTTTGTTCGCCGGATGCACTCATCTGGCCGTTCTGAGCATACAGTATCTGGTAAGCGACCGAAAACGATCGATCGTTAGCATCCTGACTCAACCCAGGTTCTGGGTAACGGCTGGGACCTGGGCTGCCGTCTTTATTGCTGGAATGGCTTTTTTATCCTACAAAAACCACTCATCCGAGCCAGAACCGCGCCTTCAGCAAGCGCTGAATGCCATTGCAACGGGTTTACACGATGGCGTTTTTATTCGTAAAAACCTGAAATTATTGTTGCAGACATTTCTGCTTCTGCTACCCTCCATTGGTTTCCTGTTGTATGGTTTATACCGCATCAACTGGCGCCAGGCCGGAAGTATATTACTCGTTTATAGTGTGGCACAAGCGGCTTTGTTGCTGTCCAACTGGGTGCAGGGCGCTACCTACTACGGTACCAACGCTCTTTTTGAGTTGGTCTCTGTAACCTGGCCACCCCGGTTTGTGCTAATGTACGCTTTCTCCGTCACGTATAGCCTGACCGTCTGGTCGCTGTTTGGTGCTGGCGAACAACCCAATCAAAACTGGCGGACATTATTAACAGGGACGCTACTGGTGTTTATGCAATTGCCTATTGTGCACTACGTTCGGCCTGACTTCCAGTTGGTTTCCATAGCGCGTAATCTGCTCCAACATCGTTTTGACCCATTCAAAGAGCCCTTACTTCCTCAGTCTGACGTAGCGGTTATTGAAAAAATTACTCAGCTGATACCGAAGCATTCCAACGTGTTTGTCTTTGATTTTCTGATTCCATTTTTTCACAAACATTACAACATCTGGCCAACCGGGAATCAATGGGAGAACGCCGATTTGGCCATCATCCCGAAAAATGATATTCATAAACTCGGCGAACGGTTGCCGCGTGTTATGAAGCAGCCCTACCGATCCATTCCGTTGAATACGTACACCATTTTTGTAACGCCCGCTTACGAACGCTACGTAGTGAAGGCCTTATCTGCTAAACCCGAATAGAAAATGACCATAGATCAGTTTGAAGCGACGCTTACGCAAGCAAATCCACCTGCCGATCTGAACCCCATCCTGCAGGGACTTTGGTATGATGCCAGGGGGAATTGGGAACAAGCGCATAACATCGCACAAAGTCGCGAAGGAACGCAGCGTTATGACCGGCTTCATGCCTATCTGCACCGGAAAGAAGGGGATCGATTCAATGCAAATTATTGGTACAGAAGAGCGAATGCGACCTTTTTTAATGGGTCTTTGGAAGAAGAGTGGCAGGAGTTAGTGCAGCAAAATTTGTAACGTATTCGTTCCGGGTGCAGAAAAAAGGGCCGCACTCCGAAGAATGCAGCCCGCGTCTGTCGATGAATGGGTAATATTTATAGAACCTCTTCCTCTTCGGATACCAATACGGTACTCACATCGGTTAGAGGCAGGCTAAACGCATCGGCAACGCCTTTATAAACGACTTTGCCATTGACAACATTCAGCCCCAGTTTAAGATCAGCGTTATCACGACATGCCTGCTGCCAGCCTTTATTCGCTAGTTGCAAAGCATAAGGAAGCGTCGCATTGGTAAGCGCAACGGTACTGGTATAAGGTACAGCTCCCGGCATATTCGCAACGCAGTAATGCACTACGTCGTCAATAATGTAGGTCGGATTTTCGTGAGTTGTGGGGTGGCAAGTTTCAATGCAGCCGCCCTGATCAACCGCTACGTCGACAAGTACCGTACCAGAGCGCATCATCTTTAACATTTCACGCGTAATCAAATGAGGAGCTTTCGCTCCCGGAATCAGCACGGCTCCAACGATCAGATCACAGACCTTGATCATCTCGCGAATATTATATTCGTTCGACATCATCGTCTGCACGTTTGGAGGCATAATGTCCGACAGGTACCGTAAGCGAGGCAGGCTAACATCCATTATCGTTACGTGTGCGCCCAACCCAGCCGCCATTTTAGCCGCTTGTGTTCCCACAATACCACCGCCAAGGATCAGTACGTTAGCGGGTTTTACCCCGGGTACACCACCGAGCAGAATGCCACGACCTTTCAGTGGTTTTTCGAGGTATTTAGCCCCCTCCTGAACTGCCATCCGGCCGGCTACTTCCGACATAGGCACCAATAATGGCAAACTACGATCGGGACGCTCAACCGTTTCGTACGCTAAACAAACCGCGCCTTTGGCCAGCATTGTTCTCGTCAGTTCTTCGGACGAGGCAAAGTGGAAATACGTAAACAGTAATTGATTTTCCTTGATCAGGTCATATTCAGCCGCGATTGGCTCCTTAACCTTCATGACCATCTCGGCAATGGCGTATACATCCTCAATGGTTGGCAGCATGATAGCCCCAGCCGCAATGTATTCTTCATCCTCAAAGCCGCTGCCTTCGCCCGCATTGACCTGTACATATACGACATGGCCATGCTTGCGAAGTTCTGTTACGCCAGCAGGCGTTAAGGCGACGCGGTTCTCGTTATTTTTTATCTCTTTAGGAACACCAATAACCATAGTGGTCAGCGTGGGTTTGAAGATTGCTGTTTAGTACTACAAAGGTACATTGAGGCTATTTTGTTTTCTAATACATGGCTTTTGTTTGGGAAATGTGCGTATGAATTAGCTGATTTGCCGGAAATTTTTCTGATAGATAGCCGTATACGAACAGAACGCCGTAAAAATTCCGCTATGGAGCTTATTGATACTACTGATCGCAAGATTCTGAACATACTGCAGCAGAACGCCCGTCTGACTATTCAGGAGATCGGCAAGCAGATTAATCTGTCGAAAACGCCCGTGCATGAACGGATCAGGCGACTCGAACGTGAAGGCGTCATCGATCGATACGTAACGATCCTGGATAAAAAAAAACTGGGCAATCTGCTGATGATTTATTGCCAGGTAACGCTTGATCGGCAGACGCGCGATTCATTTACCGCCTTTGAAACCGATGTACGCGAACTGCCCGAAGTGCTGGAGTGTAGTCGTGTATCGGGTACGTTCGATTACTTGCTGAAAATCGTCAGTCGGGACATGGACACCTACAATCATTTTTATCAGGAACGGCTTTCGGTCATTCCCGGTACGTTGCACATCAGCAGCTTTTTTGTGATGGCCGAAGTGAAAAATTCGACGGTAGTGCCGGTATAAAAAAAGGTAGGCAGCAGGTATATCGATTAAACAGGATTTTAACGTAGTATCGCATAAATTTAAAAGGGAGATACGCCTTCCACTTATTCCTTTCTACTGACCTTTATGAAGTTACAATTGATAAGCTGTTTAGCTTTTGTTGGAAGTGGTTTTTGGGCTCAGGGTCAATCCTGGCAACCCGTTACGACACAAAATACCTGCGCTACTCGTCACGAAAACGCGGCTACGCTGATCGGCGACAGTTTGTATGCCGTGGGAGGACGGGGAATGCGGCCTCTGGAAGCCCTCAACCTGAAAACATTAATCTGGAAGCAGCATCCGGAACCTCCGGTTGAGATGAATCATTTTCAGGCAATAACCTACAACGGTGAGCTGTATGTTATGGGCGCTTTTCAGGGAAAATACCCGCATGAAACGCCAATTCCCAATATCTACATTTATAATCCGACAAAAGGAGCCTGGCGTGTGGGACCTGAAATTCCAAAGGATCGGCTTCGGGGATCGGCGGGCGTAGTGGTCTACAACAATAAAATTTACATGGCCTGTGGCATTATTGATGGACATTACGATGGGCACGTAGCGTGGCTGGATGAATACGACCCGAAAACAAATACCTGGAAAAAATTAGCGGATGCGCCCCGTACGCGCGATCACATCACCGCTGCGGTTGTCGATGATAAGCTGTATCTGGCTGGTGGACGCAACTCGACCGCACGTATCAATAAAGTATTGGAGACAACCATTGCCGAAGTGGATATGTATGACTTCAAAACCGGTAAGTGGACTACGTTGCCCGCTACGTCGAACATACCAACCCAACGGGCAGGAGCAACAGCCGTAACCCAGGGCGGTAAAGTCTGGATCATTGGGGGAGAAACCACGCAACTAAAAGCACATAACGAAGCCGAAGCGCTCGACCCCAAAACCAATAAATGGGCGTCTGGCCCGACGATGCAGCAGGGGCGTCACGGTACGCAGGCCGTGGTTTACGACGGAAAGATTTACATCGTGGCTGGTTCTGCCAATCATGGAGGTGGTCCGGAACTAAACACAGTAGAAGTGATGAAGTAGGCCTAGGCCACAACGTGGCGTGAGCCTCCAGTCACCGTTACATTTAGTCAAATAACCCCACCTTTTATGCAAACACTACGTTATATCGCTCTCTTTTTTTGTGTTTCAATTTCGGCCGCAACTGCACAAAAAGCGGCTCAGCAAGAGGAGTGGACCAGCATCTTCAACGGAAAGGACCTGAGCGGCTGGGACATAAAAATTGCAGGATTACCGCTGAACGACAATTACAAAAATACGTTTCGGGTCGAAAACGGCATGTTACGTGTCATGTACGATCAGTACAAAACCTTCGACGGCAAGTACGGGCACATCTATTATAAAAAGCCGTATTCGTATTACAGAGTGCGGTTTAAATATCGATTTCTGGGTAACCAGACGCCCGGTGGCGATGCCTGGAACGTACGGAACAGCGGTATTATGCTTCACTCGCAGTCGGCCAAAAGTTTATCGCTTGGTCAAACATTTCCCGTATCGCTGGAAATGCAATTACTGGGTGGGCTAGGGCAGGGGCCACGTCATACGGGTAATCTGTGTACACCCGGTACACAAATGTACATGGATGGTAAACTTCATCCTGAGCATTGTACGGACTCCGACTCGAAAACCTACGATGGCGACCGATGGATAATGGCCGAAGCTATTGTATTGGGCGACTCCATTGTGCACCACCTTATTGAAGGCGATACGGTATTGACCTACGAGCGCCCTCAGGTCGGTGGCGGTTTCGTCAGCAAAGATAGTGACTGGAACGCAGGGCATTTTAGTCCGGAAGCCGCCAAGTTCTGGACTGATCGGGCCAATACGCCGTTGGGCGAAGGGTATATTGCGCTTCAGGCTGAAAGTCACCCAATTGATTTTAAGGAAATTGAGATATTGGATCTGAAAGGGTGCACCGATCCCAAAGCGCTGAATTACAAATCGTACTACGTAAAATCAGATAATACACAATGTCGGTATAAAAAGTAACGTAGCGTTTTTTGTCATTTCGATGGCAGGAGAAAGGACAAACGCATTCATTAACCATTCAGGTTATCAACCTTTTTTCGATATGAAACGGGTAGTGTCCATCGACGTAACACGTGGATTAGTGATGATAATCATGGCATTGGATCACGTTCGGGATCTGTTGCATACGTCTGCGTTGACTCAGAATCCGGCTGATCTGACGACCACAACCCCCGCTATCTTTCTGACCCGCTGGGTTACGCATTTGTGCGCCCCTACGTTTGTATTCCTGTCAGGAACATCAGCTTATTTGTCGCTTCGGAAACGTAACGACGAGTCGGCCCGGCGGTTTCTGTTGAAGCGTGGCGTTGTGCTGGTCCTGCTTGAACTGACCATCATCAATTTCGCTTTCTGGTTCGATTTGCACTTTCACTCCCTGATGCTGCAGGTGATTTATGCCATTGGCGGAGGACTGATTATGCTATCGTTTCTGGCGAAACTACCTGTCAAAACGGTTGGTGCGATTGGACTTGGAATTGTGTTCCTGCATAACATTCTGCAAATCGTGCCGACGTTTACGAATCCGGCCGCTCGACTTGCCTGGTCGTTGTTTTTTCGGACAGATTTTTTTTCGTTCGGCCCTTCATTCGCGTTGCTGGTTGGTTATCCCCTGATTCCCTGGCTGGGTATCATGCTGGTCGGATACGCTTTTGGGCAGTTGATGACGCAACCGATTGAACAGCGAAAGCCGCTCCTGCTACGTATTGGGCTGGGGTCGCTGACTTTGTTTGTGCTGCTACGTTTTCTGAACGTATATGGCGATCCGGCGCCCTGGTCAACCCAGAAAGATGGTCTGTTTACGTTTCTCTCGTTTATTAACGTAACAAAATACCCTCCCTCGCTCCAGTACGATTTGCTTTTACTCGGGCTTATGTTTCTGATTCTGTCAGCGACCGACGGCGTCAGTAACGCTTTTACGAGATGGCTGACGGTATACGGTAAAGTGCCTATGTTTTATTACGTCCTGCATTGGTATCTTGTCCACTTGTCGATGATTGGCATGAGTTTGCTTCAGGGCTATTCCCTGGCCGATATTCCGTCTGGTCCTTTAAATTTTGGCCGCCCTGCTGGCGCGGGTATTTCACTGGAACTCGTGTACGTCGTCTGGATTAGCCTGGTTCTGGTGCTGTATCCACTCTGCAAATGGTATGGGCGTTATAAAGCGGCTCATCCTGAAATCGGACTGCTTCGTTACGTGTGAGGTTCTACGTAAAAAAAGAACAGTTTGGTTAACTATTTGGCCTGTGTATGCTTATTAGGCTAAATAGTGTGCGTACATGAAAGAACGTATTATCGCTGCAGCCCGACAACTGTTCAATCACCTGGGCGTGAAAACCGTCAGGCTGGACGATATTGCCCAGCACTTGGGCATCTCCAAGAAGACCGTTTATCAGTATTTCGATAGCAAGGAAGAACTGGTAAGATTGATGCTGGAAGACCAGTTGAATGAAAACTTACGGGAAGCCGATGCCATTAACAAACAAGGAGCCAACCCGATCGTTGGGGCGTTTCAGATCTGGAACCGACTGAACCACTACCGCCAGACGGTTAACCCTAATTTATTGCGGGATATTGAGCGGCATTACCCAACAGTCTGGGGGTTATTTCAGGCGTTTCGAGCCGAGTATATCAATACAATCCTGGTTGCCAATCTTCGTGAGGGTATTGATCAGGGGCTATATCGGCCTGATCTGGACGAAACCATTATTGCCTGGCTGTGGGCTGATCAAAGCCAGCGCGATACGCCTTACGACAACTCCGACGTAGCCATCAAACATCATTTTATACGCGGCTTACTGACTCCGAAAGGGATGAATGCCTACGAAGTTAGTGAGCTGTAGAAATCATGATTCGCGAAAAAGCAGCGTAGCAAAGCAATCTTGGGCGAGTTGTAGGAGCCAGAGCCTCAAATGTTGCTTGTCAGTTTTTTTTCTCCGTGGGCTTCAATACGTTATCGAAACCAATAAATGACTCGGTATAAAATCTTTATCGTGAAATAATTGAACCGATTATAGTAAAAACACCACCTTGCCACTTTTGCTAATAGGCTCGTTCGTTGAACGTTATCAGAATCGCCAACAACAGCCAGGACTTTTCTTAAACCATTAATAGCGATCAGTGGATGAAAGCGTCAAGACGTAATTTTTTGCAGTCATTGGGAGTAGGGGTGGCTGGTTTGGGCGTATCGCAGCCTTCCATAGCATCAGGCGTACAGCCGCCTAAAGTAGCAAAGCCAGCGGGCGACGAGCAAATTTTGTTTGTGGGCGACAACGTAGCCATTGCTAACACAGAGTACGGTAAGGTGAGAGGATTTATTCTGCGGGGAATTCATCAGTTTCTGGGCATACCCTACGGAGCCGATACGTCGGGGAAAAACCGGTTTATGCCTCCACAAAAACCAACGCCCTGGACCGATATACGCCCGACGCTGTGGTGGGGAAACTCGGCTCCGCAAATCATGGAAAAACGGTACGCTAATCCATACGCATCGTTCGTTGACCACTGGAATTACGATGATGTATCGGAAGACTGCCTGAAACTAAACGTATGGACGCCCGCCCTGGATTCGCAAAAACGGCCGGTGGTTGTCTGGCTGCATGGGGGTGGGTTTGTCAACGGAAACGGAATTGAACAGGACGGTTATCATGGCGAAAATCTGTCGCGTTTCGGTAATGTCGTTTTCTGCTCGCTCAATCATCGGCTCGGATCGCTGGGGTATACCGACCTAAAAGCAGCTGACGGACCTGAGGCTTCGGGCAACGTAGGCAATCTGGACATGGTGGCGGCTCTCGAATGGGTGAAGAACAACATCACTAACTTCGGTGGCGATCCAAATAACGTAACGATTATTGGTCAGTCGGGTGGGGGTGCCAAGGTTACTACACTCATGAATATGCCTTCTGCGAAAGGCTTATTTCATAAAGCGGTGGCGCTGAGCGGCAGCTCACTGGCGGGAGTTAATAAGGACTATGCCGAAAAATTGGGGCTGAAGGTGATGGAAGAGGCTGGTCTGAAGCCGGGGGAAATCGACAAACTCCAGCAGATTCCCTGGCGGCAATACATCGATATCGCGAACCGCGCCGTTGAAAAAATGGCTGACGAAGCCAAACGACTTAATATTCAGCGAGGAGGTTACTCGCCCGTAGCCGATGGTACGTACCTGAACGATAAATCGTTTTTCAGCGATCCGAATCACTTTTCGGCCAGCATTCCACTAATGATCTGCTCCACATTCCACGAGCAAAACCCAAGCCGGACCGATGCCGCTCTGGAAAAAATTACGCTGGCTGAAGTAAAAGAAAAGATAAAACCTCGTTTCGGTGATAAGTCGGGCGATATTGTTGAGGCTTACGCCAGAAACTTCCCGAAAGCACGTCCTATCGAGATTTGGGCCCTAATCGTTTCTAACCGTAAGAATGCCGTGGCGGCCGCCGATGCAAAAGTATCGCAGCAAAAAGCGCCGGTCTACGTAGCGTGGTTTGGCTGGCAGCCCCCTTTGTTTGATGGCCGCATGCGGGCTTTTCACTGCGACGACATTTGCTTCTGGTTTTACAACACGGATCTAATGCTGACGCACACAGGTGGGGGTAAGCGGCCCCGGGCGTTATCGGAAAAGATGGCCGGTTCGTTTATCAACTTTGTAAAAACGGGTAATCCGAACGGGGGCGGTTTGCCAACCTGGAAGCCCTACACGACTCAAAACGGGGAAACCATGATTCTGGATGATGCGCCCGCATTGACCAACGACCCCGACCGCGAGGCCCGAAAAGCGCTGGTATAATTCACTACGTATCCTATACTGTTGCGATAATTAGTCAAAGTCACTACGTCGTTAGCGCTAACGACGTAGTGACTTTTTCGTTGTTGGTCAAAACCGGCTATTTCTTCGTTTTTTATCGGCCGAGACGTAATACCAGCTGGATACTTACGACTTTTGTGGCCATGAAAAACATACTCGTTCTGTTGCTGATCGGGCTAAGTTTTGGAGCTTCAGCGCAGGTGTTGCGAAAGCGGGCGGTTAAGCTGATGGGCAGTCGATTCGATATTACAATCGTGGCGCAGGATTCTCTAACCGCCGAACGTAGCATAGATGCAGTAATCGCCGAAGTAGACCGTATCGAAAACCTGATATCCGACTGGCGGCCGAAAACCCAAATCTCGCGGGTCAACCAGAACGCGGGCATAGCGCCGGTTCGTGTCGATTCTGAAGTATTTGCCCTGACAGAACGGGCGTTACGTCTCTCAAAAATTACTGATGGCGCGTTCGATATCAGCTTTGCCGCAATGGAACGTATCTGGAAATTCGACGGGTCGATGATGCAGATGCCGAATCCCGAAGCCATTAAAAAATCGGTTGAAAAAGTTGGCTATCAGAATATTATCCTGGATCGGGCCAAGTCGACGATTTTCCTGAAAAAGAAAGGGATGAAAATTGGATTCGGTGCGCTGGGCGAAGGATATGCCGCCGACCGCTGTCGGGATATGATGCTGGCGCGGGGCATCAAAGCCGGTATTGTCAACGGCTCTGGCGACATGAGCACCTGGGGCAGACAACCAGACGGAAACCCCTGGACCATTGGCATTACTAATCCGCTACGTAGCGATACAATTTTCGCCATTTTGCCACTACGTTACCCGGCCGTTGTTACGTCGGGCAGTTACGAAAAATTTGTAGTCTTTAACGGCAAACGATACGCCCACATTATTAATCCCAAAACGGGCTATCCGGCCACGGGCATCAGCAGCGTAACCGTTTTTGGCCCCAGCGCCGAAACCGCTAACGGATTCAGTACGTCGATTATGGTGCTTGGTAAAGAAGCCGGACTAAAGCTGCTCGGGCAGTATCCCGATTATCAGTACATTCTGATTACCGACGACGGCCAGATTGTTTCGTCGCCGGATCTGGGAATGAAGCAGCAGAGGCTGTAGCCAATTGTGTAAAATGCTATGTAGCGCTGATTGTTTTGCCGCACACGTTCTAGTTTCACTATTTCTTTGGTATCAGGTTTTCCGACTCCTGAAGGCCAGAAATCAACCTATCCTAACCAGAATCTAACTGATCCTGAACCTTGCTCATATAAGCCGGTTTGTAGACGTCATTAATGGTAGACTTATTTTCCAAAGTAAAGCTGAAAACCAATTTCAGCTAGGAGAAACTTAGATTCGATCCTATTGTTTTCAACAATTACATCCCATACTGCACTACTTGTATTATCATAGCGAAAAGAAGGGGTTTGATCCTGACTAATATTGTAGCTTAAGTCGATATTGAAAGCAATCTGTTGGTTAATAAAATAAGCTAAGCCTATACTAGGTGCTACTGCCGTTGAATGGGTAGTCGTAAATAAATCAGGAACAGGTAAAATTGAACGAGTGAACTTATACGTTTTATAAAGATAACTATAGGAGCCACCCAGATAGGGTCTTAAAC
>NZ_JBMDWV010000126.1:0-35909 GCF_048594605.1 Spirosoma sp. | reverse complement strand
GTGAAAGTCTAGCAGACAGCAACCTGCCATATACTACGAAAAAGACGGGTTTCCTGATTTACCTACTCTCATCGCTTTTATCAGGAATGACCTTTCAAGATATTGCTTTAGCTGCTATGCACCGTGAGCAGGCAGGGCATCTACGGCATCGGTCAGGCTGATGACTTTTTCACTCGTCGGGCAAAATCCTTCATTCGTCCAGCTCATTTTATGTTTCAGTAAGTTTGATTTTCAAGCCTTTGGCCGCGGATCTAATTTTGATACGTCAAACAAAAACAAACGACAAATCATGAAAAAGATTCTTCTGTTGGTGTTGGGACTGGTAGCCAGTTCTGCATCGTTTGCCGAAACCAATGAACCAAACAAGCCTGCAGCAACAGCTTCGCTGATTGGTAACGATAAGGTTAAACTCGTAGTAGCGCCGGAAAAAGCGACGGCAACTATTGCGCTGAATGATGAAGTGGGTCACACACTTTACTCCAGCAATGTCGACCTTCGCGATGGTTTTCAGCAAAAATTCGACATTTCTAATCTGGAAAAAGGCGTTTATAAGCTTTCCGTTTCGGTTGGCAAGGAACGTTTGGTAAAATCCTTTACCGTAACAACTGTACCTAGTCATCAGGCTGTTACGCTCCAGGATTAATGACAGCAGCCCAGTTATCATTAAAAGTTTCTGCTTTAGTAATTTTCTCTGACGACCCTAACTACGCATTCAGGCTGTTTGGTTAGGGTCGTAACGTAGTGTTACGTTATGAGGTTTAGTAGTCGGACAGCCTCTATGCCTTTTACCTGCAAACGATTATGGCCCAAAAGCTGACTGCCCGCCAGAAATGGCAACTCGCCATCCGATTGCTGGTGCTGTATTCCCCTTTACTGCTCTACATCAACCTGCCCGAGAAAGAACGTAATCCAGCTAAGCTGCTGGAAATATCGCCGTTTATACTCGGTTTTTTCCTGATCGCTCTGGGCCTGTATTTTCTGTGGATCAGTGCTACAGATTGGATTCAGAATCAGCTATTTCGCTTCTTTGGCGAAGATTTCCTGCTGGATTTCAACTGGCTGGCGCTACTGCTCACAATGGTCATCTCGCTGGGATTGGCTCTGCTTTATACCCAAGCTTTTCATCTAATTTTGTGGGCCCTGTTTAGTTTTGTTTCACAGATTGGTTTTGTGAATCCTGCACAGCCTCATGCACCTCCTTTCCCTCCAGAGGTCTTTGCTTATCTGCAACGGGTCAACAGTGTCTTTAATCTCGTTGTCATTCTATCCGCTTTTTATTTAACCATCATTTCGCGCTCGTTTCAGCAATTAAAAGACATACAGCTTCGGGCCGAGCGGTCGGAGAAGTAAGCGGCTCTGAGTCAGGTAGAAGCCCTGAAACACCAACTCAGCCCCCACTTTCTCTTCAACAGTTTGAGTATTCTGACCTCGATGGTGCACGAAGATGCCGATCTGTCGGAACAATACGTCAATCAACTATCGAGGGTTTACCGATATATTCTTGAACAACGAGACCAGGAACTGGTCATGCTGAAAACCGAGCTGGACTTTATCCGGGCCTACACATTTCTTCTTCAGATTCGCTTCGAACATAAATTCGACGTTCTCATTGATGTAAGCACTGTGCAGCAAAATCAGTATCGAATAGCTCCTTTATCACTTCAACTACTGGTCGAGAACGCTGTGAAACATAACCGGATGTCTATTCAGGAGCCTCTGCGTGTACGTATCTATTGCCAGGGCGATGAACTGATCATTGAAAATCCATGGCAACCCCGCGACCAACCTGAACAATCGACTGGAGTAGGACTTCGCAATATCGTTAACCGCTATGCCCTGCTTACAGATCGGAAGATTATATATGGCCAGCAGCATGACTTTTATAGTGTAAAAATTCCGCTTTTAGTATGAACGTAGTGATTATTGAGGATGAAGCTCGTACGGCTCGCCAACTAGAGCGGCTGCTAAATAAATACGATCCTTCGGTTCAGGTTCTCACCCAATTGCCTTCGGTAAAAGAAGCCGTTGCCTGGTTTAGTACGTATCCACACCCCGACCTGGTTTTCATGGACATTCATCTGGAAGATGGACTGGCCTTCCGCATTTTTGAACAACTGAACCTAAAAATACCGGTTATTTTTACTACCGCCTTCGACGAGTACATGCTCAAGGCCTTCAAGGTTAATAGCATTGATTATCTGCTAAAACCAGTTGACTACGATGAATTGGTAGCAGCTCTGGAAAAGTTTAAAACCATCCGGAGCCATCCGGTACTGCCTGATCTGAACGCGCTGCTTCAATTGATTCAAAAGCCGCATGCCGGAACCTTCAAAGAGCGATTTATGATTAGCATTGGCACTCGCCTTCACAGCGTGGAGGTGGCCGATATTGCTTATGTTTATTCGGAAGAGAAAGCAACGTTCCTGATCACAAAGGGCGGACAATTGTTTCCGCTCGAGTACAGTCTTGATCAGCTTTCCAGCCTCCTGAATCCTGACCATTTTTTTCGGGTAAATCGCCAGTTTATTATTGCCCGTGCAGCCATCCAGAGCATTCATACGTACTCAGCCGGAAAACTCAAGATTGAACTGCTCCCACTACCCCGTCAGGAAGTATTCGTGAGCCTGAGCCGTCTGTCAGAGTTTAAAGACTGGCTGGGCCGTTAATATTCTTCACTCATCCGCTATTTACTGGGGTCTATCCGGTCGAATTCGTACTTCATCCAGTTTCGTTTTCAAGGTTCCGCAATATAACTGACCTTTGTCAGGTCAGAATAAAGCTATGAAAACGAACATCTTCCTACTCTCACTTCTCTTTTCCGTTGGCAGTTTGCTTACACCAGCCCGGGCTCAGTTTCCGGCAATGGGTGGCTCAACCCAGCCCAAAGCCCTGCCAGGTACGGCAGGCGATCAAAGTCCGAAAGGAACCGCTAAAATTGTCGGATCGGTTGTCGATTCTACTCAGTCGAAAGCCGTCGAATTCGCGAGTATCGCTCTCTTTAACAAATCGACGGATAAAGCAGTAGATGGTACAGTCGCTGATGAGAAAGGTAAATTCTCTCTAACCAAACTACCAGCCGGGCAATACCGGATTTTAATCAGTTTCGTTGGATTTCGGAACAAAACCATTGATAACGTAACGCTAACCAACGGCCAAAGCCTGGATCTGGGTACGATTAAATTACCCTCCAGCGTTAAAACCCTGGAAGAAGTGACCGTAGTGGGGCAGGCTGCCTTAATTGAAGAAAAAGTAGACCGGCTGGTCTATAACGCCGAGAAAGACATTACGGCTAAAGGTGGCGACGCTACCGACATCTTGCGCAAAGTACCGATGCTGACGGTGGATTTAGACGGGAACGTATCACTTAGAGGTAGCCAGAACATTCGCGTGTTGATCAACAACAAACCTTCAACCATCGTTGCCAGCAGCGTTGCTGATGCATTGAAGCAAATTCCAGCCGATCAGATTAAAACGGTGGAAGTCATTACCAGCCCATCGGCGAAATATGATGCAGAAGGCTCCGGCGGGATTATCAACATCATCACCAAAAAGAACAGTCTGCAAGGGCTGAATTTGAATATCGACTCAGGCGTGGGTAACCGGGGTTCTACGCTATCGCTAAATGGTAATTACCGGAAAGGCAAGGCCGGTTTCACGCTCGGCGGTTTTGGGCGGGCTATGTATAACACCGTCACAAAAACCAATCTCGATCAGAATAGTCTGGTAAATGGCGTATCGACCTTAACCCGTCAGAGCGGTGATGGTCATAGTTCGGGGCTGTTTGGACAGTATAATCTGGGCTTCGATTATGATTTAGCCAAAAATCAGAGCCTGACGGCAGGCGTTCGTTACGGCGTACGTAACATGGTGAACCAGCAGGATCTGATCACTCAACTCTTTACGAATGGTACGTTAGGCTCTACGTCGAAGCGGAATGTAGATGTAAAGAACTTATCCGGTACAGTAGACGCCAATCTTGATTATCTGCATACATTCAAACCTCAGCAGGAGTGGAGCATTTCGACACTTTACAGCCGTAATGACCTGACGAATAATTTTGATGCCGATTTGCTGAACGGCTCCGGCGAATTAACAGGGCGTCAGAAAAACCTGAATAAAAATGTAAACCAGGAATTTACAGTACAATCCGATTACCAGACCCCAATCAAGAAAAATCAGTTATTGGAGTTCGGAGGTAAAGCTATCTTTCGTGAAGTAAACAGCGATTATCGGTATTTATTCGCTGGTCCGTCAGGACAATTTACGACTGAGGCAAACAATACATTGGGCGAACTGACGTACCACCAGAATATTGCTGCCGGTTACACGTCGTATACGTATACTACAAAAAATCGCTATACATTCAAAGGTGGCCTGCGTTATGAGCACACGTTCATCGATGCCAGTACGCGTGAAGGTGGTAATTTGGGTGTCGGTGATTACGGCGTCCTAGTTCCCAGTGTAAATGCCTCTAAAACAGTCAAAGGCACAACGTTCAAACTTGGCTTTAACCGACGAATTCAGCGCCCTGGTCTGCAACAGCTGAATCCGAACTTCAATGCGGCTAACCCTCAGAACATAACCATCGGTAACCCAAAACTGCGTCCTGAACTGACCAATAACGTCGAGTTAGGCGTTAGCAAAACGATTGGCAAGACGTTTATCAATGCTACGTTCTTTGGCCGGAGTACAAACAACGCCATTACGCAGATTAGTCAGCCATCCGATACCATTGCCGGAGCAATTGTCACTACGTATCAGAATATTGGTCGGCAGCATACCTACGGCACTAATCTGTTTGCGAACGTAGCGGCTACTTCCAAAATTAATATTGGCGTATTTCTGAATGCTTTTTATGTCGATCTGACCGGCCAGGCAATGGGCCTTGATGGCGCTTCGACTGAGATGACCAACAGTGGTGTAAACATTGGTGGTGGTACGTTCATGAATGCTACGTTCAAGAACGGCTGGGGTGCACAGGCGTTTGGTTTCATGCAGGGTTCTCAGGTGGTGTTACAAGGCCGCCAGGGTGGATTCGGCTTCTACACCGTGGGCGTTAAGAAAGAATTTGCCAACAAAAAAGCCAGCCTGGGTCTGGCGGCCGAAAACTTTCTCAACAATCGATTTAATATCCACACGGTGTTGAACTCGCCTTTGTTCAGTCAGGTAAACGATGTGTACCTCTATAACCGGGGTGTTCGTCTGACTTTCACGCTTAAAATTGGCAAGATGACCATGGAAGCTCCCCGTCGAAAAGCGAAATCTGTCAATAACGATGATGTGAAGAGCGATGGCAATGGTCAAACACAGTCAGGAGGAACGCAGAGTGGTGGACAATCCCGGCCGTAAAAGAGTACATTTGCCTCTCAGCGATTATCCAAAGTATACTTAACCTGTTAACGTAAAATCTAGATTAAATGAAAACAAACTTTTTTCTGGCCGCAGCGATAGCCGTTTGCGCTTCTCTCAGTGTCAACGCTCAGACTGTAGACGAAATAGTCGACAAACATGTTGCTGCCATTGGCGGCATGGACAAGTTAAGCAATGTCAAAACCCTTTATATCGAACGTTCTCTTGCTGTGCAAGGCATGGAAATTCCCAGTAAATCAACGATTTTAGTCGGGAAGGCCATGCGTAATGAGTCGTCAGTAATGGGCAACTCAATGGTTCAGGTTGTAGACGGCACTACGGGCTGGATGATCCGCCCCGCCATGATGGGTGGATCGGGTGATCCGGAAGATATGCCTGCTGATCAGCTAAAGCAGCAAGTGGGACAGCTTGATCCTTTCGGCCCTCTGGTTAACTACAAAGCAAAAGGCAATCAGATTGAACTGGTTGGAAAAGAAAAAGTTGATGGTAAAGACGCCTACCACTTAAAGGTAACGACTAAAGAAGGGCAAACGATAGACGATTATCTGGATGCTAACACGTATCTGATCAGTAAAGTAAAAATGACGATGAATGGCCAGGCCGGAGAAATCCTCTTCTCTAATTATAAAGACAAAGACGGGATCAAATTCGCCAATACAATGGAAATGGCCTCTCCACAGGGAGGGAATATAACCTTCACCACTGAAAAGATCACGGTCAACGGCCCGGTTGATGAAGCAATATTCAAAAAACCAGCCAAGTAAACTAAAAACGCTACGTTCGTCTGGAACGTAGCGTTTTTAGTACATACATGCCAGACAAAAAGCGCCCCCCGGAATCAAGGCTATTGATGCTTGATTACGGGGGGCGCTTTTTGGTTGAAAAACCCCTAAAGTAATTGTGAGTACGAGTGATTCATAACTTATTTTTCTGACTAACGCTTAACGATTTATCAGATGAAACAGAAAGATTTTGCATACAGACTTAGTTCATGCATAGAGTCTCGCTGGCGATTAACCAGTCGTTGAGTTTTTCGAGAATTATCGTTTTGAACCAATCCACCTTAATTGCTTGTGGCGGTTTCTGATTTGGGTGGCCCGGATAGCTAACGAATGCATATTTTCCATCGGGCGTAAATCCGTGAATACAGATACGTAGTGGCGAATCTGCAAATGTGGGATAAATGTAAGCATAAGTCCCTGGCTGAGGAATTTTGTTCTGGGAATTCATGACTTCTATCTTTTGACGTACGAGATAAGGTGTTGGTCATATATACGCCGAAAAACCGCTTTTATATTTTAATTTATTATTCGGTAGATATTGTGAGCGATAAATACATTATGGTAACATTAACCTTGTCGAACGTATCCGATTCGCTGAATTTTACAATTTCAGACTGTAATGCTTCCGAATAGGTGAGCGCTAGTGAAAGCCCCACGCCATGAACATCAGGTCTTTTGTGGCGAACTACTCAAATTTGACAGTCTTCGACCCAATTGTTACAGGGCTACTCAACAAAGAGAGAGACCTTTGGCCTGCTTGAAAAGACGATACGGCTAGCCCTCTTTACCGCAGATAATACTCATTAATTGGCTGCAACGTATCTGATTTATAGTGTTCAGAACCGGCTAACGCCTAAAAGTACATTCTATAAGTGTTACTCAACCAATTTCAATCTGGCCTAAAGCCTCTACTCATGAAACGGCCTAAGAACGAACCTAATACGATCGCCAGGGTTGATGGGCATTATTATACGCGCTTATGCATTCTTACCCCGCAACAGCGACGAAAATATGTCTTTTACTTTATCGACAAGAATGAAGATGGCGGATTATTCCGCTACGAAGCCCCCCAGACCGACTGGTATATTTTCACAGCGGTTGAAAAATTAGATAAGTTACCAGTTGAGGAGCAGCAAAATATTAATCATGAATTTGTATTTGGCCTCTGGCATGCCATCCGGCAACGACATCAACGGGAGATTTCAGCTTTGGCCTACGACCTACCCGTTTGCCGCCATACCCGGTCGGCTGTCGAGAAATGGATGAAACGTGTTTCTGAAAAATATGGCGATCTAAAACTACCCTAGTTGATTATCAACAAAATAGAGCAGACAATATATTTTTTTGCCAAAAAGACAATTTTATCGTTAAATAGTTACGTTTCTACATTTAATAGGTTCATTGTCGATATCAGGCGATTAAAATATGGGAGCTACTGTGAAGTTAACAGAGAAGAATGTTATTAACCTTTGGTTTGCGGAAGACACACCAGTCCGCCAGTATAAAATCAAGATGAATCCTAAACTCTGGGAAATGTGTCAGCAGATAAGTCAGGATTTTAAAGCGCCATCGGGCAAACAATCTCCAGAGAAATACCGCAAGTCAGACAAGGTAGCTTTTGCTAAGCTAGTCCTGGCCGGCTTAGCCCAAACAGAAGAAAGACAGGACAAGGAAATGCTGGAGTTAACGTACTGATCATCCGCTACGTTCCCGTTCAAATAATTACTCGCTAGCGGTCCGTTTTTTGATCCATCATTTTGTCGAACTCTTCGATAAATGGATCGATATGCTTCAAGTCGCAATCCGAAGCGAAGGAAGTAAGCGCCTGACTCGACACAATTAACCTGACTTTATTCTCTATTTCACACTCGGCGTTACGGCCTTTTCGATGTACGATAAGTGCCCATATGTCGCCGTTCTGCCAGGCTTCGCCCCACATCAACATAGTGCTGTCCTTATCCTGAGCACACGACGAAACCTGCCTTACCGGCCTGGGCTCTGCACGTCCATAGTTTACCTGAAAAGCTTTTTCAAGCTCAGCGTTGGAGTCGCATGACAGTTTGATCAACTTGTTATCATAAAAGCACAGGGTAAGATTATTGATCAAAATCCCGTCAATCTCTTTTTTATCGGCTTTAAACATGCGAATATGACGACAGGCAAGCGCCAGCGTACCTTTAATATACGATTCGCTCTGCTCCTTAAAAACAGTACGTTCCAGTGAGTCTGGAGCTGTAATTCCAATTATATATTTCCCTAATCCGAATAGATTCGATTGAGCATCACTTAAAGTTGGCCATAAGAAAGAAAACAAGAAAAGATAGTTTCTCAACATCATATTCTGACGTAGCGTCTCACTTTATAGGTACTGAAAAGAACTCCGTTAACGTCAAATTCTACAAATTCAGCGTTAACTGACCTGACCTGGACTGATCCTGCTCGTTTAGGTTCGCGAGCGAAACCCCCAGCAGCCTGACGCCCTGCGATAAGGGCACTATAGAATCCAGCAATTCGGTAGCTACGCGCTTCAGTGTAGGCTGATCCGTAACAAAACTGAGTAAGCTCCGACTTCGCGTAATCTGGCTAAAATCAGCGTACTTTACTTTGAGCGTAACTGTCTTTCCCAGCACGTTGGTCCGTTCGCAATAGGCCCATACCTTGTCGATTAACGGACTAAGCCCTGCAATCAACTCTGAATACGTTACTAAATCGTGTTCAAACGTATTTTCAGAGCCAACGGATTTGCGGACTCGATTTGGCGTTACGGGGCGATTATCGATCGCCCGGGCAATCGAATAATAATGATGGCCTACTTTACCAAAATGCTGGGTCAGAAACGCTTCACTTTGCTGGCGAAGGTCCATGCCGGTAAAAATGCCAAGCTGATTCATTCGACTGGCCGTTACTCGTCCCACTCCATGGAATTGTTCCACCTTCAACGATTCAACAAAGGTTAGTCCCTGGTGCGGTTTGATGACATACAGACCATCGGGCTTATTGTAATCCGATGCCAGTTTTGCCAGAAATTTGTTGTAGGACACCCCCGCAGAAGCGGTCAGTTGCGTTTCCTGTTTAATTTGCTCTTTGATAGCCAGCGCCGTCGCGGTTGCCGATAAACTATGGGTTAGGTTTGCCGTTACGTCCAGGTATGCTTCATCCAGAGATAGTGGCTCAATCAATTGTGTAAATTGAGCGAAAACGGCCCGTATCTGCTGAGAAACAGCTTTGTATATGTCAAACCGAGGCTTAACAAAAATCAGGTCCGGACATTTACGGATAGCAATGGAGGAAGCCATTGCCGACCGCACACCAAACCGACGAGCCTCATAACTGGCAGCTGCCACAACGCCCCGCTGCTGCGAACCGCCTACGGCAATAGGTTTACCACGTAGGTCTGGGTTATCGCGCTGCTCGACGGATGCGTAAAAAGCATCCATGTCGATATGAATAATTTTACGATAGCTAGCTTGTTCCACTGTCCTGCAAACTAAGACAATCAGACCGTATTTAAAACCGACAAAGCTATGGTCGTCATAGCTAAAGTAAGATTCCAGCCCGAATTTAATTTCCTGAAGACAGGCTACGTACTGTCCGAGCCTACGTGTTCAACGTAGTAAACTGAAAAGCATTCGTCGAATGGTCTTTACACAGTCATTCCAGATGGCTATGCAGACTTCTGGCCAGCCCGGTGAGTCATTACTTTGTAAACTCAATCTTTTTTTCTGAGTTTATCAGAACAGCAAACCAATGAGGTAATGTTTTGAAACGCACGACAAAAATTCTGATTGCACTGGTTATCCTTCTGGTGATCGCCCGACTACTTCTCCCCTATTTTGTACTACGTTACGTGAATAAAACGCTGGCAGACATGGGTGATTACACAGGCCACGTTGAAGATATTGATATTCATCTGATCCGCGGGGCGTATCAGATCGATGATCTGCGCATCCGAAAAGTTAATGGTAAAATCAAAAAACCTTTCCTATTTATCCCGAAAACGGACTTATCCATCGAATGGAAAGCGCTCTTTAAGGGAAAACTGGTAAGTGAGGTAGAATGCTACGAGCCTGAAATCAACTTTGCATTCAGTGACAGTGAAGCCCAGAGTCAAACCGGATCGGAAGTAGACTGGACCGCTTATCTGAAAAAACTACTGCCGATCAGCATCAATCGATTTGCGGTTATCAACGGAAAAGTGAACCTGACGAGTTTGATTACACAGCCGCGTGCGGATTTATCGTTGCAACGATTTCAGGGCGAAGTCCGGAACATACGTAACGTAGAGGATAAGACGACAAAGCTCCCCTCTCCTGTAACGGCATCGGGCGACGTACCGGGATACGGCGGAACGATGAATTTCAACGCCAATATGAACTTACTGAAAGTTGTCCCGGATTTAGATTATAACCTTAGGTTTAGCGGACTACAGCTGGTAAAACTAAACCCGCTGGCCCGCGAGTACGCCAATCTTGATTTCGAACAGGGCACGGTAAGTGTGTATAGTGAGATGGCCATGCTTGATGGAAAGCTCAATGGCTATATAAAACCGCTCACAAAGAGCATGAAAATTTTCAAGCTCAACGAGCACGAAGGTCGATCGGTCGGTAAATTTTTTACGGAACTCCTTGCTCAGGCGGGTACGGCCGTTCTCAAAAATCAGAAACACAACCAGGTTGCTACGCGAATTCCGCTCAATGGTACCGTCGAAAATATTAAAACCGCTGTCTGGCCAACCATTTTCGGCGTATTACGGAACGCTTATATTGAAGCCTTCCGAAGCGAGTTCGACAATAATATTACGTTAAAAGACGCCTTCAAGACTATTAAAGAGGATTTTAAGGAAAAGCGGGCAGAACGCAAAGCCGAAAAGAAAGCGCAACGGGCAGAGCGTAAAGCCGAACGGCAACAAAAACGAGCGGAGCGAAAGGCAGAACGTAAAGCGAATCGGGAACAGAAGAAATAACGTAACGCCCCCACAAGAGAACTCGTGGGGCGTTACGTTAACTAAAGTTCTATCTTCTTCGTCGTATCTTTCCGTGCGCCAGACTTTGTTCGCCGGGGCGAATACCGGTTTTTGGTTTTATGAACACCGGCATCTTTTTCCTGCTGGTACGCCGGGTTAGCCTTGTTGCCACTTTCCAGCTTTTCCTTCAGGGGCGGTTGTGGTAAGGGCTTTGTTGAAGCAGAAACGGCACTCTTCGAACCGGATCGGGTTGTTGATTCTGTAGAGCCAGTCGGACGTGCCTTCACGCCAGCCCGCTTTTGTTCAGATGGTGTCGTTGGTGATTGAGCCAGGGCCGTTGTTGCCATCAACAAAGCACCAATCATGAGTTTAATCATAACGTTTCGTTGTTTTTAAGGTTAAAAGAACTTACCGGGTTCTAGCGCCGAACCGTGTCGACACGCGTAGCGCCCCCTCTACGTAGTGAATCAGGATTTAATCGCTGTTGTTTACGATTTTTAGGCAACGTAGTGTCGGCTTCCATTTTATCGCGGTTCGGTTTGGCAGACTTTATTTTAGGCCGGGGCGGATTGGCCTGACGTGTATCAGTCGTTGAAGTCGACTGTTGTATAGCTGGCGATTGGTTGCTTTGCCCGAATGCATTGGCAAGAAAAACAAAGCTTAACAGATTGATAAGCATCAACATTCGTTTCATAATAACATTGAGTTTGTCTATGTACGTAACGGTTAATGAATTGATTAGTTTATCGGTTAGCGTCTATCAAACCAACAAGTCCTGGTCTACTTTATGGAATTTTAGTTTTTCTCGCATCTATACTATATAGGCAGCCAGCGTATGTTTCTGAAACGATTTCGTAAACCTAAACCCACTACAGACCTGGAGTACGTTGCGGCTTACCGCGCAACGGGCGACCTGGCTGTACTTGGTGAACTTTACGAGCGGCACATGGAACTGATTTACGCCGTTTGTTACAATTATCTGCGCAATGAAGAAGAAGCAAAAGACGCTGTCATGCATCTTTTTGAGCAGCTCATTACCGATTTGCGCCGACACGATGTGCAGCAGTTTGGCCCGTGGCTACATAGTGTGGCCCGGAACTACTGTCTGATGCAATTACGGAAACAGCAGACGCATCCGGTCACTGCCTTAGTGACCGATACGGGTAACGACGCCGAAGATGAGTATCTGCACAAATTGATCAGCGAGGAAACCGATCCGCTGGATCTGGAAGAAGATCTGACGCATATGGAAGCTTGCCTGAAAACACTATCGCCAGAGCAGCAAACCTGCCTGACGTTATTTTACCTGGAGAAGAAAAGTTATACCGAAGTTGCTCAATTAACAGGCTATGACCTTAAACAGGTGAAAAGCTATTTGCAAAATGGCCGCCGAAATTTGAAAATTTGTATGCAGAAATAAATCGGCTATCAATACGTAGTACCAATCCGGACGGGAGTGAATGCTCGCGTTAGACAGATGAACGAACAATTGACTTTAAATGATTTAAAAGCTTACCAGGCCGGAGAATTAAGCGGTCCGGCACGGCACCGTGTTGAGCGGCTTCTGCTGGAAAATCCGCTTTATGCCGATGCCTTGGCCGGACTGGAAGCGATGCAGCAAACAGCCACTCCTACCGCCGAACAACTGGCCGATCTGCGAACCGCTCTTCATCAGCGAATACATGACTCTGCACAACAAAAACGGCTCTGGCCGCTCTGGATTGCCACAACGACAGCCGCCATTCTATTCATGCTCGCAGTGGCCATTTATTTAATCTTCTTTGCTCCTAAACAAACCGCCAGGCCGAAACCGAAACCCAGGCACGTATCGACCAGCATAAGGCCCGATACACCTACGTACTGGCTTGCCGATAAACGTACGTATGCCAATTTATCTCACCCTTTTGGAGCGGAAATTCTGAAAAACGATTGGACATTTCTACCGCTAGCATAAAACATTTGCCAAACCTCATGCGTTAACGGGGCATAACTACTTATCTAAGTCTTTATGTTTCGCACAATTTTGCTACGTTCTACTACACTATCACTTTTATTTATTTCCTGCTGTTTATCAGGCAGTTTTGCGCAACAACGTTTTAGTGCAGGTCCCCGTCTTGGCTTGAATATGTCTAATTATTGGGGAAATGCCGATAACATGAGTTTTAAGCCTGGCGTAGTAGCCGGTGCTTTTTTAATGTACAGTTCACTGAATCATTTCGGTATTTCTGCCGATGTTCTGTATTCGCAACGGGGCACGAAGTACGCCGGCAATCAGTACCGCTTTACGCAGCATGTCAATTACCTGGAAATTCCGGTAGTAGCGCGCTATTTTCTAACCTTATCGGGCAATTTCAGACCTAACCTATTTGTTGGCCCTTCGCTGGGCATTAAGCTAAATGCTAAACGGACCAATGGCGAGATTATCAGCGGTCCTAATACGGCTGTGAATGCTGACAACACGGGTGATTTTCATGATCTGGATTTGGGAGCTACGGGCGGTGTACAACTCAACTGGGGCGCCGGACCACGGCAGCGCTTTCTCCTTGATGCACGTTATACGCTGGGTCTGAGTAACGTACAGCGGTTGCCTAATTTATGGGGCGCCAATAAGAACCTTCAGAATTCGGTCATTACGGTTACCCTCGGCTATGGTTTTGGCGTAGGCCGCGATTTTCCTAGCCGTTATCGCAAATAGATGTACTTATAATGTAAGCGTAAAAAATCCCATCGGTTGATCAACCGATGGGATTTTTTACTCGTACTGGGTTTGGGACTTACGTTCTTTGGCTTGCTTCAGCATTTTGTTCGCATCCGGGTACTTCACTACAGACAGCGTCACGCGCCGGTTCTTTTGCCGATTCTGAGGGTTGTCGCTTCCATCCGGGTTCGTATTTGGCGCAAGTGGCTCCTGTTCACCACGTCCGGCTGCCATAATTAGGCCCTTAATTTTAATCTGCTTTTTCAACCAGTTGGACACTGCTACGGCTCGCTTCTGGCTAAGCACCAGATTATACTGATCTGTCCCTTTCGAATCAGTATGGCCCCACACATGAAGCTGATCGGCACCGTGCCGGGCAAAATGTGCCTTTACCTTTTCCAGCAATGCAATGCCATCCGGCCGTAAATCCCATTTATCAAAATCGAACAGTACGTCAGTCGGCAGAATAATATCATATTGATTTTCTGTGCCAACGATACGTAGTGAATCTTCAGAAGAGGTAAAGGTGTAATTCTGTCCAGAAGTACTGTCGGCTACGCCAGACGACGTATCGCGAATCGCGACCGGCGTAGCCGGTTCGTCAGCTGGCGTTGTTGCTGTAGTCTTTTCCTGTTGATCGGCATTACCGGAGCAAGCCAGTAACACACTGTTTCCCAACAACATGACCAGATAAAGACGTAGCGCGATCGTTTCCATAAGCTAATGGATTGTAGTACAACTCTTCTAACTTCGATGCCCGCGAATTGTTGCTACGTACCAATTCGCCTAGCCGATTTCGCTATTCTGCTACCGGTAATAAAATGAGCCGCCAACTCGGGCAATACTTTTTCGTATTTTTGATGCACTCAGGAACTTACCCATTTGCTCATGCCCTTCTGTCGGTTTATTTTCTTCAGTGTCGTTAGCGTTCTTTACTTCACAGCAACTTTTGCCCAAACAACTGCCCCCCCCTTTCTTCAACTCAACGCTCGCCAGAGTTGCTGGGTCGATTCGGTATTTACAAACATGTCGCCCGACGATCGACTCGCTCAGTTGATTATGGTAGCGGGTTACTCCAATCGAAAACCCGCCTACGAAGATTCGCTGATAAGACTTGTGCAAACCAATAAACTGGGTGGTGTGGTCATGTTTCAGGGTGGCCCCGTCCGACAGGCACGGCTTACCAATCGATTACAGGCCGTTGCATCCGTACCGCTGCTAATTGCTATGGACGCCGAATGGGGCATTGCCATGCGTTTAGACAGTACTGTTCGTTATCCATACCAGATGACGTTAGGGGCCATCCAGGGTAACGATACGTTGTTGTATCAGATGGGAAAGAATCTGGCACGTCAGGCTCGCCGACTGGGTATGCACGTCAATTTTGCCCCTACCGTTGATGTTAACAACAACCCTAATAATCCGGTCATTAACTTCCGGTCATTCGGTGAGAACAAATACGACGTTACGCGCAAAGCGCTGGCCTACATGCGTGGTATGCAGGAAAACCAGTTGCTGACCAGTATTAAGCATTTTCCCGGCCACGGTGATACGGGTACGGATTCTCACTACGATCTGCCGCTTATCAATAAAAGTCGCGCGCAACTGGACTCGCTCGAACTCTATCCTTTCCGGCAGTTGATAAATGCCGGAGCTGCGGGGGTTATGGTGGCGCATCTGAACATTCCGGCACTGGATACAACCCGCAACCGGCCTTCTACACTCTCTCCTGCCATCGTCACGAACCTGCTCAAAAATGAACTGGGCTTTAAAGGCCTGGTTTTTTCTGACGCTATGAACATGAAAGGTGTGACGAAGTATTACCTGTCGGGGCAAGCCGACGAGCTGGGTATCGAAGCAGGCCTGGACGTACTGGAATTCACAGAGGACGTACCGGCAGCGCTGGCCCAAATCAAACTGGCCATTACTACGGGGCGAATCAGCCAGGCTTCGCTGGACGAGCGTTGTCTGAAAGTGCTACGTGCCAAAGCATGGGCGGGACTGGACCACTACAAACCCATTGTAATGGAAAATCTGGTAAGCGATCTGAATTCCGCTCAGGACGACCTGCTAAACCGTAAACTTACCGAAGCCAGTTTGACGGTTTTAAAAAATGACCAGAATCTGCTTCCCTTACAACGTTTGGACACGCTACGTATCGCGTCGGTAGCCATCGAGAGCGACAAGGTTACGGCTTTCCAGCAGATGGCCGGCAACTACACGCAGATCGATCATTTTAACGTAACGTCCCGCACCCCCGATTCTACACTAGCCGCCCTACGCGATTCATTAAAAAAGTACAACCTGCTCCTGGTCGATGTCCATCTGAACAACATACGGCCTGCCGCCAGGTACGGTATGCAGCCCCGAACAGCGGCCCTGGTCAGCGAATTAGTTATGACCGGAAAGGCCGTCGTAACGGTTTTTGGCAATGCATACGTACTGGATAAACTAACCTTTCCGATGGATACGGCTCAACCCGGTCGTGGGATTGAGCAGGCACGCGCCATTGTCATGCCTTATCAGCTAACAAACTACACAGAAGACCTATCCGCTCAACTCATCTTTGGTGCGATAGGCGCTTCGGGCAAATTACCCGTAACGGTCAATCAGCGTTTTCGTGCGGGCGATGGTCTGAACGTAAAGTCAAACGGCCGGATGAAATACACTATTCCCGAAGAAGTGGGTGTCGACAGCCGGTATCTGGCCCAGCAGGTCGACTCACTGGTAAACGTAGGCATAACGCAGCAGGCTTTTCCGGGATGTGTGGTGCAAATGGCGAAAGATGGCAAGGTGATTTTTCAGAAAGCCTACGGTAGTCATACGTACGATGCTTCACTTGGGCGGTCCGACGCTTCGGCTGAACCTAAACCGACGCAACTGGACGACCTCTACGATATGGCTTCCGTTACGAAGGTCAGTACGTCAACACCTGCTCTTATGCGGCTGGTTGATGAAGGCAAGTTTAATCTGAACGGCAAAATGGCTGATTATCTTCCGTTTCTTAAAAAATCGAACAAAGCTGATCTGGTCTGGCGCGACGTATTAACCCACCAGGCACGGTTGAAAGCGTCAATCGCTTTCTGGACAGAAACAAAAAACCCGGATGGTAGCTGGAAGCCGAAAACCTTTCAAACTGAACGCTCAGGCCGGTATTCGATTGAGATTACGGACAGTCTGTATGAATTTAGAAGGTATCCAAAAACAATATTTGAGCAACTCCGGGATTCTCCGCTGAACGAAAAGAAAGAGTACGTTTACTCCGATTTGTCGTTTATTCTCTATCCTCAGGTGGTGAAGCGATTAACGGGCGAAAACTTCGAAGATTACCTAAAAACAACGTTTTATCGTCCGTTAGGAGCCAGTACGTTAACCTTCAATCCACTACGTTACTACCCGCGTAATCGCATTCCGCCAACAGAATATGACTCGCTGTTTCGGAAAACGCTCGTATGGGGCCACGTTCATGACGAAACCGCAGCAATGCTCGATGGGGTGTCGGGTCATGCGGGCTTATTCGGTACGGCAAACGACCTGATGAAAGTTTACGAAATGCTTCGACAAAAAGGCAGCTACGGCGGCCAGCAGTTTATTTCGGCCAAAACGGTTGAAGAGTTCACACGGTATCAGTTTCCCGAGCTTGGCAACCGGCGCGGGATTGGCTTCGATAAGCCGTCGTTCACGTATTCAGGCAATGCCCCCCAGTCGGCAACGAAAGCCAGTTATGGACATTCAGGCTTTACAGGCACGTTTGTCTGGGTTGATCCCGACCCTGCGTATAATCTGACGTATGTTTTTCTGGCAAACCGCGTCTATCCAAACCGAAGTCATAATAAAATTATTACCTTAAATACCCGAACGAACATCGTCGAAGCTCTGTATCGGGCCACCAAACGGGGAATACAATGAAGGACTATCTGATTCACTTACTTGACTACGAGCTGTGGGCTAATGTACGGGTTATCGATGCACTTGAGTCGGTTTCCAATCCACCCGCGCGGGCCATCGCGGTGATGGGTCATGTGCTGTCGGCCCAGCATGTGTGGTACGGTCGGCTGGCACGCGAATCGGTATTTGTTTCGATCTGGGAAGATATTCCGGTTAGCTGGATGACCGAAACTGCCGAACGTCAGCATCGTCAGCTAGTCAGCTACGTAGCGTCACTGGCCGAGCAGGATTTGCATCAACCGCTTCCCTACACTTCCTCAAAAGGAGATCCTCATCAAAGCTCCATGCTGGACATGCTCACCCACATGAGCCACCATGCGGCCTATCACCGTGGTCAGGTTGTGCAACTGGTCCGGCCTATGCTTCAAGAAGCTCCTGTAACGGACTACATCGTCTGGAAACGGGGCCGTTAACGTAACTGAAATATTCCTCAAGCGCTACCTAAACCTATGATAAATGTTACGTATTTCTATTCTCTTTTTTGTTCTGGCGCTTGTCGGCCAGGTACACAGCTTATCCGCACAATCGCCGGTTTCGATTTCGTCGCCCGATAAAACTGTTTTACTGGCCATCAACAGCACCAGCGCCGGAAACGTAACGTATCGAATTTCGTACAAAGGAAAGAAGGTAATTGAACCCTCCGGCCTTGGGTTCGTCTTCAGTAAACCCCAGGTTTCGCTGACAACTTTCACGGTTACAGCCACGGATTCCTCAACCGTTGATGATACGTGGAAACCCGTCTGGGGAGAAGTCAGTCAGGTACGTAATCACTATAAAGAACTGGCCCTGACACTAACCGATAAAGCCAGTTCGGGAATTTCAATACGTATACGCTTTCGGGTTTTCAACGATGGTGTCGGCTTTCGGTATGAATTTCCGGAGCAAAAAACGCTAACTCATTTTATAATCGACGATGAGAAAACGCAGTTTACGCTGTCAGCGGATCACAGGACGTTCTGGATACCCGGCGACTACGACACAAACGAGTATTTGTATAATACCACCAAACTGAGCGAAGTCAACACGCAGGCCGCTCTTGACAAAGAGAAAGATATTGCGCTCAAATCACCGATTGGAGCCGACGCGGTTCAGTCACCCATTCTGTTCAAAACAGCCGACGGTTTATACATTAGCCTCTTCGAAGCCGCTCTGGTCAATTACCCGGTAATGCATCTGAAGCTGGATAAGCAGGCGTTACGATTGACCTCACAGTTAGTGCCCGATGCAGTAGGCAATAAAGCGTATCTGCAAACACCCGCCCAAACACCCTGGCGAACCATTATTGTCAGCGATAAGGCAACGGACATAGTGGCTTCCAAACTTATTTTAAACCTCAACGAACCCTCTACCATTACTGATCCCTCGTGGATAAAGCCCCAAAAATTTGTCGGTATGTGGTGGGAAATGCATATCGGAAAAGCAACCTGGGAAAAAGCGGGTGGTAAGCACGGAGCCAATACGCAGAACGTAAAAACATACATTGATTTTGCGGCTAAATACGGTTTCGATGGCGTATTGGTCGAAGGCTGGAACGTAGGTTGGGAAGACTGGTTTGGTAACTGGAAAGAAAACGTATTCGATTTTGTTACGCCCTACCCCGATTATAACCTTGATTCATTGTCAAAGTATGCGCAGCAGAAAGGTGTTCGCCTGATTATGCACCACGAAACGTCTGGATCTGTCACAAACTATGAACGCCGGATGGATGCCGCGTTTCAGTTTATGGTAAAAGAAGGCATTAACACAGTGAAAACGGGCTACGTAGGCCGAATTATTCCGCGGGGTGAGCATCACGACGGCCAATGGATGGTGAATCATTATCAGCGCGTTGCCGAAAAAGCCGCTCAGTATAAAATCATGCTGGATTCGCACGAGTCCGCCCGCCCGACGGGCCTGCACCGTACCTATCCAAACTGGATGGCGAGCGAAGCGGCTCGTGGCAGTGAGTTTAATAATGCGCCAACCTTGGGGATTACCCCCGAACACACGACAATTCTTCCTTTTACGCGAATGCTGGGTGGCCCAATGGATTTTACACCGGGCTTATTTCGGTTTAAACTTGACCAGTTCGACAAGACACGTACCACGCGCGTTCGTACTACGTTAGCTAAGCAGTTGGCTTTGTATATTACCATTTATAGTCCGCTGCAGATGGCTGCTGATTTGCCCGAAAATTATGAAAAGCATCCAGATGCTTTCCAGTTTATCCGCGACGTAGCAGTCGACTGGGATGACACAAAAATAATAGCTGCCGAGCCGGGGGATTACGTAACAATTGCGCGTAAGGCGAAAGGGAAAAACGAATGGTTTCTGGGCTCGGTAACCGATGAAAATAGCCGGGATCAAACCATTACGTTAGACTTTTTAGAACCCGGCGCAACCTACGAAGCAACCTTATACCAGGATGGCCCCACCGCCGATTGGGATACCAATCCAGAATCTTATACAATTGAAAAGAAACGAGTAAACAGCAAAACAAAACTTCCCATCCATCTGGCCAAAGGGGGCGGCTGTGCCATTCGGTTCGTCAGACAATAAACGCTCATTACCAATTCCATGAAATACCTTGTTCTCTTCCTGTGTTTTCTCTCACTGCCAACGCTCGCTCAGATTAAATTGCCAGCTAACGAATCCGGGCAAGTTCAATACCAGGAAATCGTCCGTGTGCCCGACAGCAAGCGCCCCGCCCGGCAACTGATGGAACAGGCTCGCGCGTGGGGAGAGCAACACTATCGATCAAACCTGACAACTGAACAGCAATTCGATCAGGAACATAACATTCTGTTTATCCGGTCGTCTTACCTGATCAACAATCAAACCATCCGATATACGCTTACGATTGAACCGAAGTTTGGCCGTTACCGTGCTACGTTGACCGACCTTGTCGCGGAGAACAACGGCATGAACATACCCGTGCGCCCCTCCAGCGTTACGGTCGATGATATAAAGCGTATAGCAGCTGATTCGCTTAAGAATAACAACCTGATTGAGGAGACCGCCCAGCGCCAGGCCGATTTATATGATCAACTTGATAAATCGTGCCGCGCTACGTTAGCCAGCTTAAAAGCAGTAATGACTGATGACAATTAACGGTGTCGCCCAACGCCGATCTGCTCACACCACGGCAAGACGGGGCAGGTTGAACAGTGAGGCAACGTACCGGTACAGATATGCTTTCCAAAGGGCATCAATAGCCGGTTGATATTAATCCATTGATCGCGCGGCACCTTGTCTTCCAGCACTTTCAGCGTTTGTTCGGGTTGTTTGGTTTGTACGTAGCCCCAGCGATTGACAACCCGATGCACATGAATATCTACGCTAATGGCCGCTTGTCCCGTTGCCACGCCCAATGCCAGATTGGCACACTTCGGCCCGACTCCTTTGAGTGACGTTAACGTAGCATAATCAGCGGGTAATTCTCCTGCAAACTCATTGACAATCCGTTCGGCAATGCCGCGCATAGTGTACGCTTTCTGATCGGGATACGTAGTGCCATACAGTAAATCCGTCAGTGTCGGGATGTCTAATTGAAGAAGTTGCTGGGGCGTTCGGGCCTGTTCAAACAGACGTAGCGACACGGGAATGGTTGTCTCGTCGAGCGTTCGGATCGAGACGATGCACGAAATTAACTGCTCGAACAAGGTGTTGTAGCCACGCTCGTACAGCTCGAACATGGCCGCCTTTGGATAGGGCCGAATGGCTTCTTCAATATGATCAAGAACAACGTTGAGATCAAAGTCGGGTTTCATGAGTCAAGTTCCAGGTTCAGTATGCTGGGCTGAATGGCCTGAAACTTGAAACATGAAATAACCCGTTAGGTTTAAACTTTCACAATCACCATTTCAACCCGACGATTTTCGGGACGTTCTTTCAAACTTTTGTTGGTATTGATCGGGCGTGAGGGACCGTATCCAACCGTTTCGACGCGAGACCCATTAACGCCTTTGTTTACCAGATAGCGCTTTACCTCATTGACACGATTTCGCGATAGCTCAACATTGGAATCAAAGTCGCCAACCGTATCGGTATGTCCTTCCAGCCGTATCTGCATAGTGGGGTTAGACTGCATGATAGTCACCAGCCGATCTAGTTCAGGATATGACTCGGGCTTGAGATCGAATTTTGATACGTTGAAATAGATATTTTTCAGCGTAATTTTTGCCCCCGCTTCAATCGGAACCAGATCAAAATCGCGCGTTACGTCGATCCGATTGGTGGCTAACGTATCGCTCTGGCTAAAGTACCCTTTTGCCGAAGCCGTTACCGCATAAACACCGCGACGGTCAACCGGAATTTTGTATTTACCCGTTGCATCAGCACTCCGCACGGAATCGGCGGCTTCATCACTCGACACTTCCGCTCCCGACAGCAACCGATACGTAACAGTGGCTTCTATGGGTTGTTTTGATTTAGCATCCCGCGTAACACCATTGATCGCCACGGCTATTTCTGGCGCGGGTGCAGGTTTGGTTTCTTTTGGCGGAAGCGGCACTACGCGAGGCACGGTTTTTGGCTGGGTCGGTGCCGGTCTTTTCGGGTTACGCTGCGCGTAATCGTCTTTTTTGCGCGGATTAATGATGTGAACTCCCCAGAAGTTGAAACAGATATAGCCCTGATGGTCTTTGCATTCAAAAAGATCAAAGGTTGTGTAACCGGGATCAATACGTTCGAAGTAAGCCACAAAATCGACTCGTTCGCCTGGTTGCACCTTTCGGCGTGTTTCTGATGGAATATTTTCGGCACGAATCAATTTATACGAGCGTTCCCCCTGATTCACATACAGGCGCGAATCGGGCTGAAAGCCAATATTGTTCGTTGATAGCATTTGTCCACCCCTCCCGCCATTGGGCATTGGCACAGAAAAGGGCCAGGAGCGATTGGGCGATTTTTGTTGAGGAGACTGAAAGCGCATATAAATGATCGTGTACTGCGCTGTCAATTCGACACGCTGTATCGTTACGTCGGTGTCGTTCACGTCGTCAATACGTGGATTTTCGGTTGTGAACTGCACCTGCGCACGTAATCCCCCCGACAAAGTCAGGAAAAACAATAGGGTAAGCAGGCTGAATTTCATCGGTTTCTGAGTTTACTGACGTACCAGTAACGCTTAGATACTATTTCGTGTTTTAGGGTTTAATTGTAAGTTTCACGTATCTCATAGTAGGTGCCGTTCTTTCGGGCAAATTTTATGACATACACCTAAAGACGTTCATTCGATAACGTTACGGTGAATTTGCTTCTATTTCGATATAACGGCCGACGGTCCGCTCTTATCATCGAATTGTCATCAACCTCTATGTAACCTATTATTTACTTATAGGATTAATATAAATTTTCCTCTAATCCAGCAATCAGCTCATCTATTCTGTTTTCTAAGCTGACAAAAGATTTTCCGATATTTTATTTTATATTTCTCAAATAGAAAGACTATTTAATTTGGAAATTCCTCAAGATATAATTTAGCTACCTATTAACTACTTTTTAATTTTATTATCAAAATTGTATTTTTGCCACTCATTTTAACTTTTCATCAGCTTAATAGTATGAGAATACTCTTACAAATTAGCTTTTTGCTCCTTATTACTATATGGGGGGCTCACGCCCAGAATCAGACGATTTCGGGACAGGTAACGTCGTCCGATGATAATGCTGGCCTTCCGGGAGTATCGGTCAGTGTAAAGGGAACTAACCAGGGAACCTTGACTGACGCGACGGGTAACTATCGCATTTCGGCAGGCGCTAACGCTACGCTTATCTTTAGCTTTATTGGTTTTACATCCATTGAAGAGCCTGTTAATAATCGCTCGACAATTAACGTCCAGTTAAAAACCGACGTGCGCAACCTGAATGAGGTTGTTGTTACGGGTTATGGTCAGCAGATCAAACGCGACCTGACGGGCAACATCGCTAGAGTTCGGCCAACGGATATTCAGGATCAGCCAGTTACTACGTTCGATCAGGCGATTCAGGGCAAAGCGGCAGGGGTGCAGGTAAACGCTGGATCTGGCAAATTGGGCCAGGCTGTTCGAATCAACATACGGGGGCAATCGTCGGTTTCGGCTTCTAACCAACCCTTGTACGTAGTAGATGGGATTCCCATCACAACCGAAAACCTGAGTATTAGCGCTGCCCCCACGAATCCACTAACCGACATTAACCCGCTGGATATCGAGTCGATTGATATATTGAAAGATGCCTCGGCAGCCGCCATTTACGGGTCGCGGGCAGCCAACGGCGTTATCCTGATTACGACCAAAAAAGGGAAAGCAGGCCGGACCAGTGTTAATTTTGGGGCACAATATGGAGCCAGCACACCAACCAACAAAGTACGGTTCCTGAATGCTGAAGAGTACGTTGGATTTTACCGCCGGGCAGCTGCCAACCGCGACCGGATCAGCCAGATTGATCCGGCCGATCCCGATTCTTATTCAACTTACATCGAGGATTTTTTCTCAGCGCAATCACTGGGAACGTTTGGCACACCGAATCAGGTCGATACGCATTGGGGTGATCTGGCGTTTCAGGATGCCCCGTTCCAGCAGTATGACCTGAACTTCAATGGTGGGAACGATAAAACGTCGTTTTACATCTCGGGACAGCTTTTGGATCAGAAAGGCGTATTGATCGGAAACGAACTTAGCCGCTATACCGGTCGTGTTAACCTGGACCACCAGCTTTCTGACCGAATTCGAATTGGTATTAACATGGGGTTGACGCGGACATTTAACAAACGCCTGTCGGGTGACCGACAGTTTGACAATCCGATGCAGATCAATGCCCTGGTTCCTTTGACTCCATCTACTGACCCGGAAACAGGTCTACCGACTGGAACACCACCGGGCGACGCTTCGATACCACTTTATTATAATCCGCTGATTAATGTCGGAAATGTAAAGTTCAATACGACGGTATATCGCAGCATCAGCAGTGTATATGGCCAATTAAACATCGCTAAGGGGCTGACATTCCGTACCGAGTTTGGACTTGACGTTCTGAACCAGCAGGAAGAGCGCTACTGGAACAGCAAAACGGCGCGGAACTCCAGCGCTCCACAAGGGCTGGGTCAGAACCGCTACAACCGTGTTGATAATTACAATACGAACAATTTCTTTGCCTACAATACCCAGTTCGGACGTAGCGTTCTCGACGCCACGGTGGGGATGTCGTATCAGCAATCGGAACGTAACATCAGCTTTATAGAAGGCCGGGATTTCCCATCGGATGCCTACCAGCAGATCGCCAGCGCAGCCGTGAAGAGTGATGGAAACTCATCACAAACCAATTACCGATTCCTGTCTTACTTTGCCCGCGCGAATTACAAGTTTGCCGATCGTTATTTGTTCGGCGTAAGTGCGCGGATTGATGGTTCGTCGCGTTTCGGACGTAACAGTCGCTACGGTTTCTTCCCGGCGGTTTCGGCAGGCTGGGTACTGACGGAGGAAGATTTCCTGAAGAATAACAGCACCTTCAGCTTTCTGAAACTGCGCGCCAGCTACGGTCGGACAGGGAATGCTGAAATCCTGACAGCTTCCAATGCATCCGTCGAGAACTTTCCTCAGTTAGGTCTGTTTACGGGTGATGCCAAATATGCTGGTTTACCCGGACAGCGCCCTTCGCAACTGGCCAACCCTGATTTGAAATGGGAAACCACGGATCAGGTCGACGCGGGTATTGACTTCGGTATCCTGAACAACCGAATCAACGGTGAAATTGATTATTACCAGAAAATGACTTCGGGTCTGCTCCTGAGTGTGAACGTACCGGGCACAAGTGGTTTTGCTACGCAGTTCCGCAACGTCGGGAATCTGGAAAATAAAGGATTTGAGTTTGTTATCAACTCCGAAAACCTGACGGGTGCCTTCCGCTGGACAACAAACCTGAACTTAGCAACCAACCGGAACAAGATTACTAACCTTCAAAGTCAGGTTATCGAAGGTGGTTTTCAGGCCATGAGTCGCGCCGTTGAGGGTCAGCCCTTAGGCGTATTTTTCACCCGGGAGTATGCTGGTGTCGATCCGGCAAACGGCGATGCGCTCTGGTATAAAAACACAACCAACACGGACGGAACCGTTGACCGGACAACCACGAATGTCTATAATCAGGCACAACGCGTCATTATTGGCAGCCCACTGCCAAAATGGACAGGTGGTATTACCAATACGTTCAGCTACAAGGGACTGAGCCTAAGTGTGTTCTTCAATGGCGTTTTTGGCAACAAAATCAATTTCTTTGGCGTAGGTCAATATTCATCAGCGAACGGTATTTATGAGGACAACCAGACCGCCGATCAGTTGGCCGCCTGGACCCCTGAAAATCCGAACACGAACGTACCCGAAGCACGGTTCTATCGGGCAAACGGCTCTCAGGCTTCCAGCCGTTATATTCAGGATGGATCGTTTGTTCGGCTACGTACCGCTACGTTGGCTTACAACCTGCCTAAAACGCTCATCAACAAGGTCAAGTTGAATTCTGTGCGCCTATTCGTAACGGGCCAGAACCTGCTTACGTTTACCAAATACACCGGTTGGGACCCCGAAGTAAATGCCGACGATACCGTGACGAACATTGCTCAGGGATACGATTTCTATTCAGCTCCGCAGGCTCGTACTATCACCGGCGGTATTAACATCGGTTTTTAATCAACGCACCCAACCTCATTATGCATTTTCGAGTCATGAATAGATCCATAAAAAATTGGTTATTTGCGGGCGTAACAACGGCTTTGGTTACTGCCTGCGCAGGTCGCCTGGATGTTACACCGACACAAAGTATTGAAGCTTCGCAGGCACTTGCCACTGAACAGGACGTAGTGATTACGTTAACAGGTACGTATGATGGCCTGAGCGATGTCGAGTTGTATGGCGGTGCCATTCAGTACATTAGCGAACTACTGGGCAACAACCGTGATGTTGTCTTTGCCGGTACGTACTCTACCCTTTCTGAAATTTCACAGCACGCAGTCACTACGTCGAATACCGTTATTCGGGACTTCTGGTTAGACGGTTACTCAACCATCAACCGCGCTAATACGGTATTATCGGCACTGGACAAAGTGAGCGCAGCCAACCGGGGTAACATCGAAGGCCAGGCTCGCTTCATTCGCGGTGTAATGTATTTTGAGTTAGTTAAAGCATTTGCTAAAGACTGGAGCGACGGTACAGCGACTCAAAATCCGGGCGTCCCGATTGTGCTTACACCGACTCAGTCTATCACCGAAGCTGATTATCGTGCCCGAAATACGGTTGCAGAAGTATACACCCAAGTGTTGGACGACCTAACTAAAGCAGAAGCAGAATTACCGGAAAAGCAGGCAAACGGTACAGGCTTTGCAACCAAAGGGGCTGCTCAGGCTATGCTTGCGCGGGTGTATCTTCAGCAGAAAAACTACGCACTGGCCCGCGATGCTGCGAACCGTGTGATCACGTCAGGAACGTATGCGCTGACGGGCAATTTTGCGGATGCTTTCTCCGATGCCACGAATCAGTCGGAAGTAATCTTCCGGATAGTAATATCGGAACAGGATGGTATTAATGACCTTAACACGTTTTTTGCTTCTTCGCTCAATCAGGGCCGGGGCGACATCCGGCTACAGCAGGCTTTTCTACAACTCTACGAGGCCAACGACACCCGGGGCCAGTTTACGAATAAAGCCAGTATCAATACGTTCACCAGCAAATTCAACGATCAGTTTGGCGACATTCCGGTGGTTCGATTAGCCGAAATGTACCTGATTCGGGCCGAAGCGAATTTACGTTTGAATACGGCTGTTGGCGCGGCTCCGTTAGCAGATATAAATCTGATTCGCAGCCGGGCCAAAGCAACGCCGTTGACAGCCGCTCAGCTTACACTGGATGCCATTGCACGCGAACGCAAGCTGGAACTGGCATTTGAAGGACAACTGCTACCCGAACTCAAACGGAATGGAACGGCTGTAGGAACAACCCCTGCTACGGCCAACAATTTAGTACTGCCAATTCCTCAACGGGAAATCGATACCAATAAGAGCCTGGTGCAGAACGCGGGGTATTGATTGAACGAGAATAATACGTATTCATAAAAAAGAGCGAACTCATAACGGGTTCGCTCTTTTTACTTGCAGACAATTCGTACAGTTTCCTACTTCGTTGGTTTGGGCAGATTGAAGTTTTAGTCAGCGGTATTTATACATTTAAAACGGCAATGGTGATAATTTTATAATATTAATAAATTATCATATTAAAACTTCAATAGCCATACCAGTACATCCAATGATAGTCTATACACGTATCACCTTGGTCTTATTGCTTTTGTTGCTCCAATATTGCCGATGAAATTATGAGATGTAAACATGTTGAAACGCACACCTTATCCGTGAGAATCCTATTGCTAAGTAGTCTATTATGCCTACTGCTGGGAAGTTGCGAACCTGAGCCCTTCCAAATAAACTTAGCCGGTTATTCTATTCAATTCCCCACAACCCTCGGCGAATTACAAAGCCTCCACCCTCGCGGTCATAAAAAGTATCGTAGCATCTTTGTTGATTCCAGTCAGGCAGTAAAGATCGAATGGTGGTTTGATATTTGGAGTAACACTGGAAACCAGGATCCCAAAAACAAACCGCATGGTATTGTTATGTTTCTAAAAAACAAAGACCCTCAATTTGATTCCGTCAAAACCGCTTTAGAACAGCGCTTTAAACAAAGGCTTAAGCCGCTAGTCTTTACAAAGTTGAATGGTGATTTCTCCAGGGTTAAACCCATTTACGTCTGCCATATCAATAAGGATGTTTTTCTTGTGCTGACAAAGTCAGACAGTTTTCGCTCTGAGCCTAACAGCCTGCGGATTGCCATTGGCTATAATTTGACGAGAAAGGAGGAAGAAACCTTCGCCTTGCTAGGTGGGAAGATTTACAGTGATAAGCTCTAGAAACTACTTTTAGAGTTCAAACATCCTATCGTTCTTGCCTGGCTAAGCCGAATGAAAACACAGCAAACCAAAGAGCGAACTCGTAACCGGTTCGCTCTTTGGTTTACCAACATGGTACTACGTTACTGCTTCAGAATCCGTTTTCGGAAGACCTGTTCGCCAATGCGGACTTCGACAAAGTAGATACCCGGTGGCGACAGTTTCAGATCCAGCGATTGCTGGAACGTATCAGCTGTTTTCTGGTATTTCTGCTGAATCACTTCCACGCCGTTTACGTTACGTATCCCCAGCGTTAAGGCCCCGCGTTGCTGACCGCTGAACGACACATTGATCTGTCCGTCGGTTGGGTTTGGCGTTACCAGCAGCGATTGTTCGAGCGGAGACGTAGTGCCCGTCACAGTGCCCGTTCGCACATATACCTGAATTACCGCATCCGCCGTACACAGATCAGCGCCCGAACCCGTTACGGTATACGAAGTCGTTTGCGTGGGCTGTGCATAGACCTGCGCACCCAGGGTGTTGTTCAAGCCGGTACCCTTCCAGGTGAAAATACTGGCTCCTTTTGCATTCAGCGTAACCGTTTGACCGGGATCAATAAATATAGACGAAGCCGCTACCTGCACCGATGATTTCTGCCCCACACGAGCTGCTATGTTGTGCGCTACATTGAGCCCCAGACTGTCAGCGTAGCGAAGCCAATTCCCCGCCTGATTCTGACGCCAGGACGTAGCCGAAAGTGACTCCCCATTTCGAGTCGTTACCAACGCAACCGTATCGCCAGCCGCGTAGGGCAACGTAATACCGATGTGGAACGGCAGGCTATTGATTGGAATGCCCTGATCGAACGTAACAGACGTAGCCCGGTTATTCGCTACGTCGCTGATAATGTCGCGGAGCGGAACGTCTTTTTGCGTCAATATGGCACCCGGTCCATTCTGGAAGCCCCGGCCATTCCAGACCGTTACGGTTACGACCGATTCCGTAGCTGCTCCTCTGGCTGCTTTCGCTACGCCAAATTTCAACGTAGCGCCCGCCAGGTTGGTATAGCCAAGCCTATTCTGGAAAAACTCGGAAACGGCCTGCGATCGACGGCTGTTCTGTCCTGCTACGTAACCCGTTCCGTTCGGCTCCCGCAGAACCGTAGCGGTTCCGTTGAAATTCGTCATATCGCTGCACAAACCGGCGTTCAGCACTTCGATGTAGCCGACACGAACCGCCGGATCGGATTGGCCAACCGAATTTGACGCGACCAACGTTACGCTGAACACACCCGGCTGATTGTAGGTAACAGTTGGATTCTGAGCAGTCGATGTAGAAGGAGATCCGCCTTCAAACGTCCAGGCCCAGGCCGTTGGAAAACCGCTGGACAGATCGGTAAACTTGATTTGGCCGCCTAACAGAACCTGTACATTATCCGCCCGAAAGTTAGCAACGGGCCGCGTAGCCACCTGTGTACCACAAACGTTTGAGGTCAGCAGACTGGCCCGGCGCGGACTATTCGCCATAACTGCCCGAATCCGATCTTTCTGATTGATGGTAAAGATGTTCATGCAGGCGTCGTTGGAATAATCCATGTAGTTCTGCACCATGTTGGTCGACCCACAGCTTACCCGTCCGACTGGGCAGCCCGTGCTGGCCGATGCCTGTGTTGGTGTATCAGCACAGAAGTCGTCGCCACAGTTGGTATCGCCCCAGATGTGCCGCAACCCCAGCCAGTGCCCCGTTTCGTGCGTCAATGTACGACCGAGGTTATACGTATCACGCATAGCCGGGAACGTGCCTTTCGAGGCATCGCCAAACGATCGGTAATCCACGACTACGCCATCCGTACTGGCTGGTCCATCGGAAGGAATACCCGGCAGATTCGACTGGCTGGGAAACTGGGCATATCCGAGCAACTGGCCACCACCCGATACCTGATCGTTCAGATCGACGACCCAGATATTGTAGTATTTATCAGGATTCCAGTACGTACTGGGTTTCAATACGCCCTCAATGTTATCGCGGTTCCAGTTGGCGCGGTTTCCGTTGTAGCGATCAATACCGGGTTCAGCCATGGTCTGCCCCTGCGGATTGACGACTGCCGTACAGAACTCAATTTCGATGTCGGCACCAATTGGATTTTCGTTAAACCCTTTCGTCCCGGCTTTCCGGCGGTAATCTTCATTCAACGCGGTTAATTGCGCCTGTACCTGCGCCTGGCTGATGTTACGTCCCACGCCAACTGCTTCGCCATTGTGTACTACGTGAACAATCACCGGAATGGTAATAACCGTAGCCGCTACCCGGCCAGCCGCCATTTTCTTTTTCAGATCAACGATTTTACGCTGTAGGTCACGCTCAAAATCGTTCAATGTACCTAGTTGGGGATGTCTTGCCCGTAGTAGGCTATCCATTTCCATCGTGGCACATTGCTCAGCTGCTTTCCGGACGGGCGTCTGTGCAGCAAGCGATAGCGGCAAAAAAATAGCCAGAAAAATCCTGAGTAATGATTGGGTCATAACGTACTAAGTCTGAATAATTCCGGTTATTTGGTCGTAACCGCGTTGAACGTAAACCGATAGCTGGCGTTGATATCGCCGAAGTAATATTCTACCGTGAGTGCGTTTTCCGTAAGGTTTTTAACAATCCAGGGGTATTTACCATTTAGGATCGGAATATAAAATTCCAGGGTTGCATTGGCATTGACCAGTTGCCACGTATCAGTCACGTAAATGTCAGGGTCACTCGCACTGCATTTTGTGGTTCCTTCGCTGGCTTCGAATTTGTGTTCGGCATCCGCATAAAAAGTGAGCAGATCATCCGTGATGCACGGAGCCGTATTTAGCTGTGAAACGGGGATCACACCAGAGGATTGTCCATCATCATTAATAACGACAGATACCATCTTCCAGGTCTTTTTCTCCGTGCCTGTTAGCAGTTGTGAGTACGTACTGGGCTTCGGCTCTATTTTTTCAGAACAACCGCTGATCAGCCATCCAATCAGGCCCGGGATCAGCAGTAAACGTTTGAATTGGCGCATAATGTCAGATCGTTAATGTACTTTCCTGAATGCTATTGAGGGGTATACGTCTGCGTAAAACTTATCGTAGTGTCTCGCTCTGGCTCCGTCAGCTTGAGCAGTAACTGCAGGTTTAGCGTAATTTTTTTGTCACGCGGATTCCAGGCGCCCGTTCCCTTAATCGTTTCGTTCGTTCCCAGATTGACGTTACTCTGCGATGGAATCGTCAATGAATTGTCGCCATTGTCAATAAAGGTCAGGGGTGATTTGATAGCGTTGAAGTTGAAAACGCCGATATTCCAGTTGCTGAGTACGTAGTTTTTACAATCGGTGCTTGTAATGGCAGCGTCTGAAATAGTATATGTTTGGTTTCCAACCCGGCTACTGCCCGAATAGGCTCCCCCCAGCAAGCAATCGTCCTGAATCGTTAAGACCAGACTTTTCCCGATCCGGGCGTCGGAATTTCCTGACCCCAGACCGATCTGTAGATTACTCGGCTGTACACTCGTGATCGTAAAAGTGAGTGTCTGCGCGCCCAAAATGTTATTGGCATTGTTGATAAGCTTCACCTGAATCGCGCCCGTACTCTTGTTGGCCGGAATTACCACCGTCCCTTTCGTACCCACAATCGAATACTCCTTTCCTTCGCGAGCGGTGCCACTAACCGTATAATTTATGGTAATAGGCTCATTAAGCTGTGGACCAACGTTATGCACCTTGATAGAAATAGGCTGGCTGTAGCTTTCTTTATACGTCAGGGTTGTGTCGGTAAATCGGACAAAATAAGGTCCTTCAAACGTACGGTCGACATCTGACTTTTCGCAGGCCAATACGCCCGCCATCAGCAGAACAGCGACAACGATATAGGCACGTAACAGATAGATTTTCATGGATAATGTCTAACGTTTCCTGATTAATAGCCTGGATTCTGGGCACCCTGTAAAGCTGGATTACGTAATATTTCGGCTTGGGGAATTGGCCAGACTTCATACCGGGCGTTCCAGTTGGGCGAGAATGCCGACATGACGGCCTGCGCCCGGCCCGTTCGGACAAGATCGTACCAGCGATGCCCTTCAAAAGCCAGTTCGTACTGCCGCTCCCGTTCTACAACCAGCAGCAGATCGGCCTGGCTCGCATTGGCTACCGGCGTAGCTTTCGCACGCGTCCGTAGTACGTTCAGGTCGGCTACAGCACCACCAGCGCCGGTCAATTTTCCCTGCTGAGCGCGCGCTTCGGCACGTATCAGGTACATTTCGGCCAACCGGAACACAACGATATTGGCATTACCGGCAATGGCTGTCCCGTATTTAAGTACCGTCCAGCCGTTATCATTCCCCTGTTGTTCCGATACGTTGAACTCAATCGTCTTTACCCGCTCGCCCGATTCGGCTGAGTTGAGCGCAATAACGACCTGATCGGACGGAATCACTTCCCGGCGGCTAACAAACAGCGAGTTAAGCGTACCAGCATCGTCGTTTTGCGTATAGCCCACCTCAAAAATCGATTCAGCCGTAAAATTCTGAATTACAATAGTGTTGTAATCAGGCACGAGCGTAAACTTACCCGAGTTGATAACCTGCGTAGCAAAGGTTTCGGCCTGCGCCCAGTTTTTCTGATACAGGTAGAAACGTGCCAGAGCAGCTTGTACAACCCGCTTGGATAAGTAAGCTGCTCCGGTAGACGAGTCGTCGGCTAAACCAGTGCCTTCCAGCGCGGCATTAAAATCAGCAAGTATGGCGGCCAGTACAGTTGCTTTGGGCGATCGGGCAATGTTCCGGTTCGTTGCCTGATCGGTTGTTGTTGGCAGCGGAATATCGCCAAAGGTGTACACGCCGTAAAAGTTTGCCAGCCCCCGCAGAAAACGGGCTTCAGCCGTCAACTGACTACGGGCCGACGAAGAAACTCCTGCTACGTTCGGCAGCTTTTCCAGAATAAAATTAGCGACATAAACTGTTCGGAACATAGCCGCCCAGAACGCTTGTATATCTGCATTAGTCGATGTAATCTGCTTTGTGCCAAACTCCTGATACGCCGTAAACGTACCGTTGTGCTTGATATGATCGGCCGTAAAATCGCCAGCAATAACGATCGACGAGGTCATACCGCGAAAGGCGCTGTACAAGCCAATCCGTACTAAAGGTACGTCGGCGGCACGGGTCAGCGTAATGTCATCAATCTGCAGGTCGTACGGTGTAGGCTCCAGTATTTCCTTACAGGAAGTCATCCACAGTAATGCCAGTATAAAGTATTTGCTATAAGCCTTCATTGACTGAAAAATAAAGTTCTTCTTCAACGTACTGGTTTTCCTTAAAACGTTACGGTTATACCAGCCGTTAGGTTTTTAACCTGAGGCAACGTATTAAAATCAATTCCCTGAGCGGTGGTTGAACCATCCAGCGTACTTAGTTCAGGATCGACTCCCGAATAGTTGGTTAATGTCCAGAGATTGGTACCCGACGCGAAAATCCGAACACCACTCAGTTTAACCCGGCTTACGAGGCTCTTCGGGATATTATACCCCAGCGATACGTTTTTTAGGCGGAAATACGAGCCATCTTCTACAAACCGACTGCTCAGAAAATTATTGTAGGTGTTTTCATACACGTAACGCGGTACGCTCGTTATGTCACCCTCTTTCTGCCAACGCTTCAGTGCGTCGACACTCTGATTAAACTGGAGCGATGAGCCAGAATTAACGGTTGATTGCTTAGTGAGATTCAATACACTATTACCGTACGAAAACTGGAAGAAAACCCGCAGATCAAACCCTTTATACGAAAGTGTATTTGTGAAGCCACCAAAGAATTTCGGTTGTGCATTGCCAATAACCTGTCCATCGTCGGGCGTAATACGTCCATCGCCGTTCTTGTCCTGATAGATGGCATCGCCCGTTGCCGGATCAACACCCAGGAATTTCAATCCCCAGAAGGTTCCGAGTGGCTGACCAGGCAATACTACGTTCGTAGCGGTGGCGCCACTAGCCTGATAACCCGCGTAAATAGGCTCATTCGTTGCCAGTTCAACAACTTTATTTCGGTTAAGTGATACGTTCAGATCAGTACTCCAGCGAAGGCCATTCTGGTCGATGTTCACGGTCGATACGGTCAATTCCAGTCCCCGGTTGCTGATCTTACCAATATTACCCTGTACCGTACCAAACCCGGAAGTCAGCGGAATTGGCTGAGCAAACAGTAGTTTGTCCGTCAGGTTATCGTACGCATCAAACGTTACGTTCAAACGGCCATTGAAGAACGACGCGTCCAGGCCAACGTTGGCTTCCCGCGTTCGTTCCCACTGCAGATTGGGGTTGGGTAATCCGGCAGGCCCTAACCCTGATGAGCCACTGTACGTAGTCGCTGCCCAGGTCCCCAGAAACAGGAAATTACCAATCTGCTCATTTCCTGTAAATCCGTAACTGGCCCGCAGCTTAAGGTCGTTCAGGAAACTGTAGTTTTTCATGAAATCCTCCTCTGACAATCGCCATGCTAACGATCCCGAAGGGAAGAAACCGAACTGCCGGTTCGGGCCAAAGCGTGAAGACCCATCATAACGAGCCGTTACCTGCGCCAGGTATTTGTCTTTATAATCGTATTTTACATCTCCAAATCCCGAAAAAAGACCACTGTTCGACAGGGAAGAGCTCCCGAAATCGACCACACCCGCCGACGTAATGTAGGTAAAATCATTGCTTGGAAAGAACTTCCCGGTTACGGAACCAGCCCGGTTGGTCCGACTAATAATTTCCAGGCCGGCCAGTCCGCTAAACCGATGGTTTTCGGCTATTAGCGTATTGTAGGTCAACGTGTTCGTGCTCGTGAACGTAGCGAAAAGATTGGTATTATATTCTGCATATCCCTGCTGCCCTAAACTGACGTTGTAGCCTCCTGTAGCGGTAGAAGTTGGCTCGTAAATATCCTCGATAATGCTATTGTAGTCGACGCTTGCCTTTGTTCTGAACCGTAGATTCTGTAGAAACTCGTACTCAGCATAAACGCCCCCCAGCATTTTGGTTGTCAGTACGTTCTGGCGAGACTGTGTGGCTTCGGCTACGGGGTTAAAATTCGGGAAACCCGGATAGTTGGCATCGCCCGGAACGTAGAGTTTTCCCTGTTCATTGTAAGGCGCGTAGTAAGGCAGACTGGCTGTTGCTCCAGAATAAACACCATTCAGCGCATTATCGCCTAATACCCGCCTGTTGAGCGCTCTCGATACGGTTATGTTGGCTCCGAACAAAAGTTTCGA
>NZ_JBMDWV010000125.1:0-2912 GCF_048594605.1 Spirosoma sp. | reverse complement strand
TTTAGGGGATTTAGGGGTAATTCATTATGTATTCATCAACGTCAACGCTTCTTTCGCGATCCCATTTTCCGACAGACCGTAGTGATTGAATATTTCAACCTGCGAGCCGGTAACGGTGTACTCATCGGGAATACCCATGATTTTGAACGAATTACGGAAACCATTCTGAAATACACACGACGCGCAGGCTTCACCAAGAACACCGAAAACACTGTGTTCCTCAACAGTCAGTATTGGGCAGCCTTTGGCCGCTACGTTCGCCAGCAGTTCGTAATCCAGTGGCTTGATGGTATGCATACTAACCACCGTCGCCCGAATGCCGTGCAGGGTTTCGAGCTGGCGGGCGGCCTGAAGCGCGGGATAGACCGTTTCGCCAGTAGCTACCAGCACCAGATCATCACCCTCGCAGATGATACGTCCTTTTCCAAACGAAAACTCCTGATTTTCGTCCGACAAAAGCGGCATGGGCTTCTTGCCAAAACGGATATAAATCGGGTGGTTGAGTTCAGCGGCTTGCCGGATGGCCTGCTCCGTCTCGAAGTTGTCGGCGGGGGCTACCACGATCAGGTTGTGAACGGCACGTAGCGCAGCAAAATCGTGCAGGCTATGGTGTGTCGATCCCAGCGCGCCATAGCTGACGCCCGCGCTGATGCCGATGAGTTTCACCGGATTATCGGAGTACGCTACGTCGGTTTTGATCTGTTCGAACGAACGGGCGCTCAGGAAACAGGCGGGCGATACGGCAAACACTTTCTTGCCCGTGGAGGCCAGTCCAGCCGCTACGCCGACCAGATTCTGCTCGGCAATTCCGATTTCAATGTGTTGCGCCGGGTATTTCTGCCCAAACGGAACGAGTTTTCCTGAGCCCCGCGAATCGCTCGTAACGACCAGAATCTGCCGGTCAGTGCTGGCCAATTCCTGCAACGTACTGGAAAATACGTCTAGGTTCGACAGGGCTTTTTTATCAGTTACTGTAATTACGTCTCCCATGGTTGTATTGGTTTTGTTTCTGGAAAAACCGAGTTGGTTCTTCCATTCGATGAAAGCGTTAAGGATTCATCAGTTCTAGTTTGGCGAAAAAATCAGCGAACATCAGATTTACGTCCAGTTGCGTATACACCCGAATCGGTCTGCCCGCGTGGTTATGGGCGTAAGTACCGGCTTGGTTGATGCGAGGAGCCTGCCGCACTACGTACTGACTCGATGAAGGATCGGGCTCAAACGACGACTGCAGGGCCGTGAGAAGCACCAGCGGACTATCACCCAGTACGTAGGTTTCGCCGATGTTAATAAACTTCTGAATACGCGTCATCAACGTCTCCAGGGTTCCGCTCAGGTAAGCCCCTGTCTTGCCGCGTGGCTTCACCTTTGTCAGCAGTTGGGCATACGAAAGCAGGCATTGCCGATATACGTTTCGGGGAACTTGCCACAAACGTAGCGCCGACCGATTGAAGACCACCCGGGCAGCCGCCTGGTCGATGTTCAGATTGTATTCTATTTCCGAATAGCCCGGCGGAGGCAGGGCTAACTCATTGTATTCAGGACCACCGATCCAGATGAGTGTCAGTTTATCGGCAATCTGCGGATTGCTCAGCGCTGCCGAGGCAATTTCAGTCAGTCCGGCCCCGCACACTACGTAGAGCGGTAATTTGGTGTCGGTACGTAGTGCTTCCTGAATGATAAAATTGACGGCTTCGTTTTTTACGGGCGTACTGTCGTTTACCATCGCTACGTTCGATCCTGCAAAGACCGGAATGGTTTTGGTCAAATTCATCGTTTGCAGAACTTCACGCGCTTTTTTTGCCGCATTGTCGGCTTGCGTTGCCGATGGGTCGAAGCCATCCTTTACTCGTAGGTGAGAGCCAATTATTGCCCGAATCTCTACCGAAGGCGACATGAGTAAGTGAGCTAGCTGGAACAGGCCGTCTGGATCGCCACTGAAATCATTATCCACGATGACACGCATTCGGGGTTCCACACCCGCCAGGCCCTTCGACTGCCCGAAACTAGTGAACGAGGTTATCAGGCTTAGTAACAAACTCAGCCAAAAGAAGCCTTGAGGGGTACGTTTAGTCTGCCGCATTTTATTAGTCTGCCAGCTATTCGGTGGTTAATTCGGCCAGTGCCTGTTCGTACTGCTCTTTATTCGGTACGCCGTGGTGCCATTTTAGTTGATTTTCCATGAAGCTGATGCCTTTGCCTTTCACAGTATGGGCAATAATCAGGCTCGGTTTGCCGGACTCGAAGGGAAGCGCGTCGAAGGCTTCGGTCAGGGCTTCAAAATCGTGACCGTCTACGTGCCGAACCGACCAGCCGAAGGCTTCAAACTTCTCGTCGAGTGGGTCGGTGCTGCATACATCGGCTGTTGGGGCTGTAATCTGCAAGCCGTTTTTATCGACAATGGCGCAGAGGTTATCGAGTTTGTACTGAGCCGCCAACAGTGCCGCTTCCCAATTGGAACCTTCGGGAAGTTCGCCATCGCCCAGCAATGTAAAGACCCGGAACGGTTTCTCATCCAGCCTGGCCGAAATCGCCGTACCGACGCTCAGCGACAAGCCATGCCCCAGCGAACCCGTATTCTGCTCGATACCGGCAATTTTTTTCGTTGGGTGGCCGATGTAGTGCGATTTGTATTTGCACAGGGTTTCCAGGTCTGTTTCTGGGAAAAATCCTTTATCGGCCAGTACTACGTAGAGGGCTTCGACGGTGTGGCCTTTGCTTTGGATGTAGCGGTCGCGGTCGGGCGATTTTGCGGATTCAGGGCTGACATTCAGAACGTTGTTGTAGAGTACGTTCAGGATGTCGACGCACGACAAACTGCCGCCCGTATGACCTGCGTTGGCCCCAACAATGTATTTGAGGATATTCTTTCGATACGTTACCGATTTCTGTGCTAACTCCTTGGAGGTCAT
>NZ_JBMDWV010000124.1:0-4246 GCF_048594605.1 Spirosoma sp. | reverse complement strand
TTATGCAAACGACCTACGTGGACCCTGGAAAATTTACAAGCCCGGTACGCTGCAAATCACCGATTGCCGGTGCAATGATGCGCCATTCCCGGCTACAGAAAGTGTCCGGCACGAAGGCGCCGAAAACGCAGGGGATGGTGTCACGCACGTAGCGTCCCCTGATCTACACATCGACGAAGAGCACAAGCAGCTCGTTCTCTATTTTCATTGTCCGCTAGAGCATAAGGGCCAAAAAGGGCAGTACACGCTGCGAGCAACAACCAAAGACGGCATTCATTTTAAGGCAGATACGGCTGTTTTAGGCGAATCGTATTTCCGAGTATTTCAGTGGCACAATACATACTACGCGATTGGCCGGTCGAGTTCAATTTACCGGTCGAGCGACGGAAAAACCGAATTTGAAAAGGGGCCAAATCCGTTCGCGAAAATTCAGAAACCGAATTCACTACGTCATTCGGCGGTCAAGTTGATAGGTGATACGTTATGGGTCTTTTACAGCCGAGTCGGCGATACGCCCGAACGAATTCTGCTCACCAAAATCAGGCTGACCGACGATTGGAATAGTTGGACACCAACTCCACCCCAGGAAGTAGCGGCTCCCGAAACGGACTATGAAGGCGGTAATCTGCCGCTGACTACCTCAAAAATTGGTCTGTATTACGGGAAGGTGCGCGAGTTAAGAGATCCGTTCATTTTCGAGGAAAACCAAAACTGGCACCTGCTGTATTCGGCAGCGGGCGAAAATTCCATCGCCATTGGCCGATTGAATTTCAACAGACAAGCAACTCCCGACAAACCTTCACGTAGCAAATAATTTCCATTTTAAACCATATACAATCATGAAAAACAGAGCCTTATCGTTACTCAGTCTGCTTTTATTCGTTACCATAAACCTTAACGCCCAAACGCCTGCGCTAACGTTCGATGCTTTTGAAGCCAAACTGCAACAGGCCGGAAGCCGGGCGCAGATTCTGGACGCCCGTTCGGAAGAAGAGTACACGCAAAACCACCTTAAAGGTGCCGTTAGTTTCAGTGTAGCCGATCAGGCCAATTTCGCGAAAAAGACCAAAAAGCTCGACAAGAATTCGCCCGTGTTTATTTACTCGATTGGCAACGGACGTAGCGGTCAACTGGTGAAACAATTGCGGGAAAACGGGTTTGCCGACGTAACAGAACTACCCGGCGGCCTCAGCAAATGGATTGGCTCGGGCCGCCCCGTCGAATCGACTGTTGGTGCGGGGCTGTCGTTGAACGATTATCAGGCAAAGCTAAAATCGGACAAGCTGGTATTGGTCGATTTCGGTTCGCGCTACTGTGGTTCCTGCAAGAAACTAGCACCCATTGTTGATGAGCTTGAAAAAGAGCTGACGTCAACGATTAAAGTCGTTCGGATTGAGGCCTACGAAAACAAAGCGCTGGTGAAAGAGCTGGGCATTACGTCGCTGCCAACGCTGGTGCTTTACAAAGGCGACAAAGAAGTCTGGAAAAAAGCTGGCGTAACTCCTAAAGCCGAAATTCAGGCAAACATTGCCGAATCGCTTTAAATGAGTGTATTATAACTGCATTGACGTAGCATCAGTAGTTAAAAAACTACTGATGCCTTTGCAAGATTAACGAACCAAACAGGCGGCCTTTATAAATCCAGCTTATGTGGCTCCCTAAAACAGGTAATGACGAAATGAGGATATTACATCGAGGGTTGGCAAAGGCTGGCATCATTTTTTTCTTACTCGTTAACGCATTTGTTAGTCTAGCCCAAAAACCGGCTCCACCAAACATCATTTTTCTGCTAACCGACGATCATCGCTGGGATGCTCTGGGAGTCGCCGGAAATCGAATTATACAAACGCCGAATCTGGATAGGCTCGCCAGTCAGGGAGTCTTATTTAAAAATGCGTACGTAACCACCGCCATTTGCTGCGTGAGTCGCGCCAGTTTGTTGAGTGGCCAGTATATGTCCCGGCATAAGATTACGGATTTTGATACGCCGTTTAGTCCATCGGCTCTGGCGCAGACTTACCCTTTGCTACTCAAAAAAGCAGGCTATAAAATTGGGTTTATCGGCAAATATGGCGTGGGTACGAAACACCAGCCAAGCACCGAATATGATTATTGGTCGTGCACGAAAAAAAGTCAGCCTGACTATGAAGTACTAAATGCACAAGGCCAGCTGATTCATGATACGGATACCGTTAGCAGCGATGTACAGAAGTTTCTGGGACAATTTGCCAATCAAGGCCCATTCTGTTTATCTGTCAGTTTCAAAGCTCCGCACGAGCTGGATGGCAACCCACCAACCTACGTAGTACAGTCACGGTTTAAAGAGTTGTATAGCGACGTCATAATTCCACAGCCACTTACAGCCGACCCGACGTACTGGAATAGCTTTCCGGATTTTTTTCGAACGGACCAGAACATCGCTCGCCAACGCTGGAAACCTCTGTTATCTACGCCTGCTTTACGTGCCGAAACCGTACGAAATTATTACCGCCTGATTACGGGCGTCGATGAAGCGGTGGGCAAACTGGTGGAACAGTTAAAAGCGCTTCACCTGGATCAGAACACGATCATCATTTTTATGGGCGATAACGGATTTTACCTGGGGGAACACGGGCTGGAAGGAAAATGGTACGGCCACGAGGAATCTATCCGGGTGCCCCTCATTATTTACGATCCCAGACAACCCACGAATCGCCGGGGGAATAAATCCACACAGATAGCGCTTAACATTGACGTAGCACCAACTCTATTATCATTGGCTGGTGTACCGATTCCGGCCGATATGCAAGGCATTGATCTGCTCGGCAATCTCAAAAACAGCAAGCCTGCCCGACTCGATTTTTTCTACGAACATACCTTTATGGGTAGCCCCAGAATTCCGAAAGTAGAAGGCGTAGTAACGTCAGATTTTAAGTATATGAACTACATTGAGCACGGCTATGAGGAATTGTACGACACCGTTCACGATCCGCATGAGACGACGAATCTGGCGCATAACGCTATGTACACGAAAAAGTTAAAAGCGTTGCGTAATCGATATAAAGTACTGAAGCAGGCTGCCCAATAACTCATGAAAATACTGTTCGCTCTTTACCTACTTTCAGTTAGTACGTTCGTCGCTACGTTGGCATGGGCGCAACCAGCCTCTCGCTCGGGGGGCCGACCGAATATTATCCTGATTATGACCGATGATCAGGGATATGGTGATTTGGGTTTCTATGGTAATCCTCACGTAAAGACACCAAATATTGACGGATTTGCCGCCCAGTGCTCACGGCTGACCAATTTCCACACCTCACCCGTTTGTAGCCCGACGCGGGCGAGTTTGCTGACCGGTCGATATCACCAGCGTACGGGTGTGCATGATACGTATAACGGCGGTTCCATTATGGCTACTGAAGAAGTAACCCTGGCCGAAATTTTGGCACGGAATGGCTACCAGACGGGTATTGTAGGGAAATGGCATCTGGGCGACAACTATCCTTACCGGGCTTCGGATCAGGGCTTTGCCTTTTCGTTGGTGGGGCATGGTGGCGGCATCGGCCAACCCGGCGACCATGCCGACAATTTCTTCCGCCCCGATAGCAGCTACTTTAACTCGACACTCTATAAAAACAACGTAGCCGTTCGCACACAGGGATATTGTACGGATGTATTTACTGATGCGGCCCTCGATTTTCTGAAAGCCAATCAGCAGAAACCGTTTTTTCTGTACGTAGCGTACAATGCGCCCCACGATCCGCTACAGGTGCCCAGGCCGTATTACGATCAATACAAAGACCTGGCGTTCAATACGTCCTTCGATCAGCAAGCCGGTAAAGACTGGGCAACAATGACCGAGAAAGACAAAGAGGACGCGCGCCGGGTGTATGCCATGATTACTAATATCGACGATAACGTAGGCCGAATTCTGGCGCAGGTCAAGGCCCTCGGACTGGACGACAATACAATTGTAATCTTCACCACCGACAACGGTAATCAGCAATTGCGCTTCAATACGGGTTTTCGAGGACGCAAAAGCAGTGTCTACGAAGGCGGTACACGCACGCCATTTTTCATTCGACGCAATCGCATTTTCCCCGCCAATAAAGACATTGCTACGCGAATTGCCCACATCGACATTCTACCGACGCTGCTGGATGCGGTCCGGATTCCGCTACCAACTAATCTGCGAATCGACGGGCAATCGATATTATCGGTGATTCAGGGACGCGAAACGACGCGCCGGGGCGTATTTTACAATGCC
>NZ_JBMDWV010000123.1:0-11200 GCF_048594605.1 Spirosoma sp. | reverse complement strand
TTTTTTTGTTACTGATATTGGAAAAAGCCCAGGTAATCGACAGTGAGTTGATTTCCCTGTATATCCGTTGTAATGAAAAAGCCTTTGCTAAACTAGTGCAACGGCACAAATCGAAGATTTACACCACTATTTATCTGATTGTAAAAGATCAGTACATAGCGGAAGATTTAATGCAGGACACGTTTATTAAAGCCGTGGATACGCTTAAATCGGGTAAATATAACGAGGAAGGAAAATTCTTACCCTGGATCATCCGAATTGCTCACAACTTGGCGATTGACTATTTCCGAAAAGATAAACGCTACCCCAGTGTGGTGTTTGAAGACGGAAGCAGTGTGTTCAACACGCTTGAGTTTGCGGAGGATTCAGTAGAATCGCTCCAGATTCGACAGGAAACACACGAGCATTTGCGCGAATTGATTCAGCGGTTGCCGGAACAACAGCGTCAGGTGCTCATTATGCGGCACTACGAGGAAATGAGTTTCCAGGAGATTGCCGATGCAACCGGCGTCAGCATCAACACGGCTTTGGGACGTATGCGTTACGCGCTGATCAATCTGCGCAAACAACTGAGCAAACGTTCGCCGAGTTATGATAAAAACATTTACCCAAGATGATGTAGTCCGGTATGTTTATGAGGAAACCTCCCCTGAGGAGAGCTTACTCATTGAAGACGCCTTAATGGCAGAACCGGATTTGATGACGTTCTTCCTTGAAGCTCTAGAATTACGGGCTTTAATGAATAAAATAGAACGTCAGCCAAGGACCAGTACGGTTGAGGCCATTCTAAATTATTCCCAAAATCATCCAGCAAATCCATCTGCTCGATTACAAAAATCGTAGCGAGCAGGTGGACTTATTTGGTAACGTAGCTCAAACTACGTAGCCGAAGATTGAATTGTAGCCGTCGGATACTGCAATTTAGCCTTCGGCTACGTGGTATTCTGGCTATGGCTGATTCTTATTATGCAAAAAAAAGAACGGTTTCGGCGCTTTCTTGACTATTTTACCCAACATTACCCCGAACCGAAAACCGAACTCAATTTCAGTAATCCATACGAATTGTTGGTTGCGGTTATACTTTCGGCACAGTGTACGGATAAGCGTATTAACCAGATTTCACCAGCTCTTTTTGCCCGCTTTCCTGAGGCCGAGTCTTTGGCAGCCGCGTCGGTCGACGAAGTTTTTAACTACATACGTAGTGTTTCTTACCCCAACAATAAAGCGAAGCATCTGGTAGGAATGGCTAAAGCGCTGACGGAGCGGTTTGGAGGGGAAATTCCGGCGACACTTGAGGAGTTACAAACCTTACCGGGGGTAGGACGTAAGACGGCTCACGTTATCCTGTCTGTGGTCTACAATGAGCCGACAATGGCTGTCGATACACATGTTTTTCGTGTATCGCATCGGCTTGGCTTAGCTCCGCTAACGGCCACAACGCCACTAGCTGTTGAAAAAGCGCTGATGCCATACATTCCCAAACAATACGTCCCAAAAGCGCACCATTGGCTTATTTTGCACGGGCGTTACGTATGTCTGGCTCGTTCACCCAAGTGCGAAGAATGTAATCTCCGCGAATTTTGTAAATATTATCAGAACGGGGACCATAATAAGAATTAAACGTTTAAATCTTATTATGGTCCCCGTTCTGACTAGTACTGCTCGGTTACGGAAAAAAAGAAATTGCCTTCAATTTCAGCATTTTCGTCTGAATCAGAGCCATGTATAGCATTGGCTTCCAACGATTTTGCGTACAATTTACGAATTGTTCCCTCCTCAGCCTGGGCGGGGTTGGTAGCGCCAATTAGCTTGCGAAAATCAGCTACTGCATTTTCTTTTTCGAGAATCATCGGCACAATTGCTCCCGACGACATATACGCCCGTAAGTCATTATAAAAGGGCCGCTCACGGTGAACAGCATAGAATTGCCCAGCCCGATCATTGGTCAACTGTGTTTTTTTAATGGCTACAATACGGAAACCAGCTTCCTCAATCTGCTTGATAATTGCGCCTGTATACCCAGATTCTACAGCATCAGGCTTAATCATTGTGAATGTACGATTCGTTACCATCCTTAGTTTACTATCGAAATTAAGTTGTTTTCGTAGGGAGGGCGTAAAGGTAATTACTTTCCAACGGAAATACCATGACTGATTGATAAGCCTACTGGTATCTAAATTATTCGTATTTTTGCGTTTTGATTGTGGCTCAGGCCGTTTGTATATGCAAGACATTGAAGCGATTGGCGCGGTTATTAATCAGCCGCAAACCGTGCTAATTACGACCCATCAAAACCCTGATGCAGACGCGATGGGATCATCGCTGGGATTAGCGGGTTATCTTCGCAAAAAAGGCCACCGGGTGACCGTAGTAACACCAACTGATTACCCGGAAAACCTTCGCTGGCTATCCGGTAATGATGATGTAATCGCGTTCGACGAAAAAGTGCGTGTATCAGTCAATCAACTCATCGATGAAGCTGACGTAATTTTCTGCCTTGATTTCTCGAGCCTCGACCGAATCCGCGAATTAGCGCCAATGGTTAGGCAGTCGCGGGCCAGAAAGGTGCTGATTGATCATCATCTGGAACCTGAGACCTTTGCGGATATGGCACTATGGGATTCAGGAGCTGCCGCTACCGCCGAATTGGTTTTCAGACTTATCCTTCAATTGGGTGATCGAGAGTTGATTGATGTTCCCATTGCAGAATGCCTGTATTCGGGTTTAATGACGGATACGGGTTCGTTCCGACACTCGAATACCACGGGCAATGTTCACCGCATGGCTGCTGATTTAGTCGATCTTAATATTGACGTCAGCACAATTCACCGGCGCATTTTCGACAACGTAACGCTCGATAAATTCAGGCTGCTGGGATACGTACTGAATGAAAAGTTGAAGGTATTACCTCAGTATAAGTTTGCGTACATAACCCTTACCGATGTAGAATTAAAACGTTATCGTTCCAAGGCTGGCGACACGGAAGGGATCGTTAATTATGCGCTAGCCGTAGAAGGGGTTGTGATGGCCGCCATTTTGATCGATCGTATTGATGAAATTAGAATATCCTTTCGCTCGGTTGGCGACTTTTCGGTGCGGGATTTAGCCAGTAAATATTTTAATGGCGGAGGCCATCGAAATGCTGCCGGAGGACGTAGTAAACTTTCATTAGCCGAAACAGAGCAGAAACTCCTGGCAGTAATACCCGAATACCAGCAACAGTTGCTGGAAACCGTTTAAATTTTTGAAGGTTACTCTTATCCCCAACACAAACAGTACTAAATAAATAACTAATAATTTCTCATGTCTCTTAAAAATTTCGGGAAAGCCGCCCTGATCGTCGCTGTAGTAGCGGCTTGCGGTAAAAACCGCGTACAGGTGACGGACAACGGCCTGAAGTACCAAATTCACGAACAATCGGATGGAACCCGCAAAGGAAAAGTTGGCGATATTCTGACACTACATCTGACGTTGCTCAATAGTAAAGATTCTATATTGCGCGATACCCATAAAGAGGGTGCTCCTTTCCAAATGCTCCTACAGGTGCCCCCTTTTAAAGGATCTTATGAAGAAGGTTTGACAATGCTTGGTAAAGGTGATAGCGCTACGTTCTACGTCAGTGCCGACTCGCTGTTTACGCGTGCTATGCAACCTTTCCCTCCTGGCGTTCAGAAAGGAACTGATATTGGAATAGCTGTTAAAATTCTAAACGTTCAGACCGAAGATGAATACAAAAAAACGCAGGCTGCTGATGCCGAAAAACAGAAGAGCGTTGATGAAAAAATCATTGCAGACTATGTAGCAAAGAACGGTTTAACGGGTAAAGTACAAAAAACTGCGTCTGGTGTGAACTACGTAGTAACGCAGCCAGGAACAGGACCGACTCCGCAACCGGGCGATGTTGTACAAGTGCACTACGCAGGTAAGTTGCTAAACGGTAAAGAGTTTGATAACTCACGAACCAACCCGCAGGCAGGCGGCAAACCTGCGCAGTTCCAGATCGGCGTGGGCATGGTTATTCCAGGCTGGGAAGAAGGCGTAATGAAAATGCACAAAGGCGAAAAAGCCACGCTCATTATCCCCTCCACATTGGCTTATGGCCCTCGGGGAAGCCAGGGAGCCATTCCACCTAATTCGGTTTTGCTATTCGATATCGAGTTGATGGACATTCAGAAAGGAAAGCCAGGGGGCCCTGCAATGCCACAAGTTCAGCCTCAACCGGGTCGGTAGTTGCTTCTCTTGTTTTAATTTCTTTTATAAGCCGTTTGCAGTTTCGCCTGTGAACGGCTTTTTTTGTTCCCTATGGAACTCTGCTTTGCTACCAACAATCAGCATAAACTACAGGAAGTATCTGCTCAACTTGGCGATACGTTCATACTCAAAACGTTACGTGACATTGGTTGTCAGGACGAATTACCAGAAACGTCGGGAACTATAGCCGGTAATTCGCGACAGAAGGCCGACTTTGTGTGGACCCATTTCGGCATTTCCTGCTTCGCCGATGATTCGGGTCTGGAAGTTGATGCACTCGATGGCGAACCTGGGGTAGATTCTGCCTTCTATTCAGGCAGTCGGGATGCGGCAAAAAATATCCAGAAATTACTCTTAAATCTGGCGGATAAACCTAACCGTAGTGCACGCTTTGTAACGGTTTTTACCCTTCTGCTACATGGAGTAGAGCACCAGTTCAAAGGCACAATTGAAGGGCAAATCCTTACCGTACCTCGTGGCACTGGCGGTTTCGGCTATGACCCAGTCTTTCTGCCCAATGGTCAGGATCGCACCTTCGCCGAAATGAGTATAGAAGAAAAAACAGCCATGAGCCATCGATCACGGGCTTTAGCGCAAATGGTGGAATATCTGGAAAAGCAAATTCCCTAATTGATACAGATAAACTTGTGTAATTCTCTGGTTTCTCATAAATACGCCCGCGTCTACTGAGTAGACGCGGGCGTTTTTATGAGAAACGGGCAAGCAATTAATAGAACTTAGCCCGACGATCTTCTACTTTAGCGGCATCCTTAATTGCCTCGTTAATGTAGAAGCCTATGCGCGAAGCATTATTCTGCTGAATTTGATTTTTGTACTGCGCATAATCAGCTACAGGCGGAGCAGGAGTTATCGAAGTGGTTTCAACAATTAAGACTCCGTTTTCACCAGCAAATGGCTTCGAACGTTTACCAGGCTTTAATCCAAAGGCTTTACCCAAAGCGATAGGATCAACACCTGCACTTTTAAGATAACCCGTTGCCATATTCACATCATCAGCTGTTTCGACTAAAGCGCCAGCTCCATATTTCTGTGCAATGCTCTCCAGCGAACCGCTTGCACTACCAAGCTTGGTTAGAATCTGCTCTCCTTTTAGTTCATTACGCACTTTAGCCGTTAACTCATTCCGGTAGTCGCTTACTTCTACGTTATCTTTTTCCGTCTTACCTGTTAAAACAGCGATTACGTATTGGTCACCTACTTCAAAGGGCTCTGACACGGAATTAAGCTCGGTCTTATTATCAAACGCCCAGCGAACCACAGCGCGGGCATCTGTCAGGGCGTTGATTTGATTAGCACCTTCAGGGATACGATCGGCAGTAGCTACTACCAGCGACTTATCTTCCTTTACTTTCGCGTCAAATTCTTCTTTTGTCTGCACTTCCGACGCAAACTGATCGGCTCTACGTAATGCTTCGTCGCGGGTAGTTTGGCTTGGAGCAATCGTTTTCCCAATAGCAGCAATCCGATACAATATATCTGTTTTAGGCTGCGTCACTTTAATAATGTGGTAACCGAACTCCGTTTCAACCAGACGCGGAATCAGGCCAGCCGACGTAGCGCCGAACACAGCCGACTCAAAGGGCTTCACCATCTGGCCATTGTTTTTAAAATAGCCTAAGTCGCCACCTACTTGCGCAGATCCATCCTGACTGTTGCTTTGTGCTAAAGCCTCGAAGCTGGCGCCACCCTGAATTTGCTTCAAGATGCCTTCAGCGCGTTGACGGGCAGCTACTTTCGCTGAATCAGCCAGGCCTTTCGTTTGAATCAGAATATGGCTGGCCCGCGCTGTAAAGCTGGTGTCTTTTTTCGATCCACCGTATTTATAAATGAAGTAGGTGTTGCCTTCCCGGAAAGGTCCATAAATACCACCGGGCGAAAAAGTCGGAATAGAAGCCCGAAGCTGCTCAGGCATTTCGCCCGCTGTCATGTAAAGCGGTATGCGAACGTCGCTGTTCTGCTGAGCGAAAACCGAATCATTCGTAGCAGCGCCTAACCCACGCGCCAACGATTTAATTTCGTTATAGAGCGTAGCACTATCTTCTTTAGACGGGGCGACCGAGAATGTTACATACTGAATAGAACGGCTGTCGGAACCTGGATAATCGTCTTTATGCTTATTCAGGTAATCCTGCAGCTGCGAATCCGTCACCTTAACAGTCGTGTCATTAATAGTATAGTAAGGCACAAACAGGAACTTCAAATTGGCTTTCGAATTTTGTGCCTGGTATTCTTTTTGTGCTTCTGCCGTAGTAGCAAACGTTGACAGCGTTATCAATTCCTGATATTTAGACCGTAAACGCTCAGACGCAAGGTTTTTCTCGAAACTTGCCCAGGCGACCTTCTGCTGAACAGGAACATTGGGTCTGTTCAGATCTTTCAGGTATTTAACGATAGAACTTTTATCAAATACCCCTGTTTGCGGGTTGGTAAAAGCCTGACGAACAGCAGGGCTTATATTGTTACCCTGTACCATGTCCACAAGTTCCTCCTGTGAGACTTTCAGGCCTAGTTTATCAAACTCTTTTTGATAAGCAATTTCGAAGAGAAACTGATTCCAGGCTTGCTCCCGAATTTGGGTAAGTTCCTGCTCGCCAGGAGCCCGACCGGTTTGTTGCTCATACTGCGCCCGGAGTTCATCTACTTTAGCATTGAATTCCTGATAATCAATAGACTGACCGGCGATTTCGCCAACTTCCTGTTGATTTCCGCCGAACAGCATACTACGCCCCCCGAGCAAATCCCCACCCACAATGAACAGAATCAGACTAATAGCAATGACCCCTACAGCCAATCCTGAACGTTCTCTGATCTTATTAATGACAGACATTTCGCTTTTAACAGACAATTTAGCCCGCAAAATAACAATTTTTCAGGCTGGAATACAAGGGGTTTATAGACTGAACGCTGGCTTTTTATGAAAAATGGCCGTCGAAATGCTGTATTCTAAATACACGCCTTTCCTATACCGAGAAATGCACTACGTATCAATCCCTGTCTTACTATCGTTTTGAATCTCTGTCAACAAAAATGGGGAAAATTCACCACAACTGCCTATAAACAAAAAGAGCCGATCGACTGAACGATTCGGCTCTTTTAAGGACGGACAAGCCGCCAACTTAATTGTTTCGGTCTAGTTTATCGCCAGCCTTATCGAAGGCATCGCCTATTTCGCGTCCAGCCTGTTTAAAGCCGGATTTTACGTCTTTCCAGGCATCAGCCGTAGCGTTCTTTGCCTTTTCAATATCTTCGCCTAACTCTCTGCGTTCCTCTTCCAGCTTGGCTTTCTGGCGCTCTGTTTCAGCTTTGGCTTTGTCGGTTTGCTTATCTGCTTTCGCTTTAAGCTCATCGATTTTCGCATCTAGTTTATCTTTCTGTACGTTCATTTTAGCAACGGCCTCATCGCGCTCCCGCTTGAAATCAGCAGCTAGCTCATCGCCTTTTGCATCAATTTTTTCGCCAGCTTCGTTCATATCCTCTTTAGCCTCCGCTGTAGCATCTTTCGCATCGGCAGAAATTGCATCGCCCGTTTTTTCCAGAGCGTCTTCCGTACGGGATTCATTTTTATTATCTGAGCCACAAGCCTGTAGTAGGGCCAAAGAGCCTACAATCATCATCGTACCGGCAACATGCTTGATTCGTTTCAGTAATAATAGGGACTTTTTCATAATGGTTTACGTGTAGTTTGATTTCGCAAACTCACTGGCAAATGATGTGCCAAAAAGTAAATTGTTCATCTCTAACTTATTTTTTTGCCTTGTCGTATTCTACTTCCATTTGATTCCGCATCCTATTGGCTTAGTCATGGGCGACTGTACTGGCCGACCCGCTAACAGGTTATTAACAGCTTCATCAACGTAGTGACGTTGCGCACTTGCGCCATCCTGCGGATTATCGTCTATTGTGCCAACATACTCAAGAATAAACTGCCCATTCGTTCGCTTTACTACGTATATCTGCGGGGTTCGGGTGGCCCCAAACGTATGAGCTGTTGATTGAGTATCGTCCATTACGTAAGGATAGGGGTAGTCTTTTTCCTGAGCGCGGGCTTTCATGCTTGCAAAGGAATCCTCTTCGTAAGCATTCGGATCATTGGGCATAATAGCCAGAACTGGGTACCCCTGCGGAGCGAATTTCTGGTCCAATGCTCTAAGTCGATCCTCATACGTTTTGGCAAATGGACAGTGAGTGCTCGTAAAAACTATAATTATTCCCTTCTGCGTACGATAGTCAGCCAGAGACACTATTCTTCCATCTACGTTTTTCAAATGAAAGTCAGTGATTGCATCACCTATATTGTATCCTTTTTGAATTTGTGCCAAAACAGCTGACTGAGCCAGCGCGGAAACCAGTAGTCCAGTTAGCAACCAACTCCTAAGTGTGTTCATATATATCTACTAAGCGTTCTAGCCTTTAGATAACAAACGTAGCAGAAAGATTAATTCTTCTGATGCTGTAAACACTTGAAGGCAATCCAGTTTATTCGCCACTGGCCCGGGTATTCGTCGGCGGGCTTATTTCCAGCAGGTTATTGTCCTGTATTGTTATGCCGATGCCTTATAAATTACTCTCGCCCAAGGCATACGTTAAGCCGACACTATCAAGAGTAGCTTAACCGGAAGTTGTCGCTTCTGGTTTACGGGATTACCACTTTAATCGTTTGTTTTCGGTCGTTTATCAATACTTCTACCCAGTACAAGCCAGGCGCCAGTGGCTGATCGAAAAGAATATCGGCTTCGCCCGGTCGGTACTCGATACGTACAGGAACGATCTGTCCTGTGGGTGCTAACATACGGATGGTAGCATAATCTGCATTCCAGAGACGCAAGTGAATACAATCGGAACTGGCGGGGTTAGGATATACCGATACAATCGGCTCATCCTGTCTGATTATGGCCGATACGGGTTTGAAATTATGTCTGCTACCATCGCGATCAATTTGCGTCAAACGATAATAATTTGTGCCCAGCTGTGGATTCAGATCTGTCAGGCCATAATACTGGCGCTCATCGGTAGTACCTTTCGCTATAACCTCCCCTACTGATACGTATTCGCTCAAATCACGGCTGCGTTCAACGATGAAACGATCCGCGTCGCGTTCCATCGACGTAGCCCAGGCCAGCTGCACACGATCACCTTCGGACCTGGCTGTAAAGGAAAGCAACGTAACGGGTAACGCTCCGCTAATATCTCGAATCAGAAAATCGTCAACCTGGATTTTAGAAATGCCATCATCAAAGCCCAATCTAAAATCGGTCATGTTCTGGCTGGCGGTCAGTGCAGGCTGATTGTCAAAAACTTTTGTATCACCTATCCACAAATCGTACGTATCGACGGGTTGCTGTTCCAAACCACCGGTTGGCGTCACGTAGTGGAGTGTGCTACCCGCTTTATTAAGAATGAATGTAATGGTTTGCCAACCGCTAAATGTTTGAGGAGCGTTAGCCGCATTGCCACCACTGGGTAGGGGGTTAGCCTGAAAATCAGTGCTACTCTGAATATCCAGCGCAAAACGAGCGTAAACGGATGCATTGGTGGGCGGGGTTGGGCTGTTGCTGAACCCAGAACCTACGTAAAACTTCACCGCATTTGCGCCAGGCTTCGAGGTTGATAACACCTGGAACCGAAACTGAATATATAGGGAAGAGGGCGCAGGCGAAAAATCGGTTGTCCGGATCGCATAACCACGTGTCGTATTGTCGACCTGACGATCAAACTCAAGCGCTCCATTGACAATCGCAAAGGGTAATGAGCTCCCTCCACCAATGCTATTGAACTGACTATTGGTTGGTGTTGTGCTAACGTAGGAAGCAGGTGTTCCGCCTGCCGAAAAGTTCTGCTCGAAATAGGTCGTTTGACCAACAGCCTTAGCTACACAAACCAGTATAAGCAGAAAACTATTTATGTAAACTTTTACCATCTAATTGTATCGTTAAAGGTTTATATCCTTTTCGACAGCAATCCGTGGCAGAAGTCATTAAGTCACTTAATAAATAAAATTTCCTACTTCACTATGGATGGTTACTCGTTTTCCAGAGTATGCTTCAACGTGACCAATGATCTGAGCCTGAATCCCGAATGAATTTGCTACGTCGATTACACGTTGTGCTTCGTTTTCGGGCAAATAAATTTCCAGCCGGTGTCCCATATTAAAGACTTTGTACATCTCCTGCCAGCTTGTATTGCTCTCCTGCTGAATGAGTCGGAACAAGGGCGGAATCGGGAACAGGTTATCTTTGATGATATGCAAGTTATCCACAAAATGCAGCACTTTCGTTTGCGCACCTCCCGAGCAATGCACCATCCCGTGAATCTGTGAACGAAGCTCGTCCAGCAAAACTTTCGCGACAGGTGCGTAGGTACGTGTAGGTGAAAGAATCAATTGCCCCACGGTAACATGGTCTGGAACACCTGAGACGTTATCAATTAGTTGCTTACCGCCACTGTAAATGAGTGATTTATTGACAGCAGGGTCGAAACTTTCGGGATATTTATCAGCCAGATAATGAGCTAGTACGTCATGACGGGCCGAAGTCAGGCCATTACTGCCCATGCCTCCATTATACGAAGTTTCGTACGTTGCCTGCCCAAACGACGCCAGCCCCACAATCACATCGCCTGGCTGAATACGATCGTTGCTGATGACCTGATCGCGTCGCATGCGGGCAATCACGGTGCTGTCAACAATAACGGTACGCACCAGATCGCCAACATCCGCTGTTTCGCCACCTGTGCTATAAATTTCGATGCCGTGGTCGCGGAGCAGTTGCAACACCTCTTCGGTACCGTTGATGATTTCGGCAATCACGTCACCTGGAATCAGGTTTTTATTACGCCCAATCGTCGACGATAACAACATTGGGCCCGTTGCGCCCACGCAAATCAAATCGTCGGTATTCATCACAACGGCGTCCTGAGCAATGCCTCGCCA
>NZ_JBMDWV010000122.1:0-15933 GCF_048594605.1 Spirosoma sp. | reverse complement strand
CATGAATCATCCGCACGGGCTTTCCTCCAGCACTGATCAGTGCCGGGTCGGTCAGACCTGCCATCTCCACAATGGTCGAGATGGCGCTGCTCTGAGCCGGGTCGGCGCTGTTCTCGTTGCGGGAGGGCGTCTGGTCAAAATCCACCGACATAGCCGTTGCTCCTCCAGCCGAGTAACCCATAACCGCGATACGTCCTTTATCGATCCGCAAGGCGGCTGCATTGGCCCGCAGCCAGCGGATGGCTCCCAGGGCATCCTCTTTAGCATCATCCACCACAGCTACAAAAGCAGGATCAGTTGGAATCATTTTAAAACTCTTGGTCGCCAGTCGATAGCTGATGGAAACGGCCACATAGCCGTACTGGGCGTATAAGTTGGCATAATCAGCCATTAAGCTCTTATTGCCGGAGGTAAAGCCACCTCCATGAATCAGCACGATGACAGGTCTCTCCTGGAGGGTGTCGTTGGCGGGCTGATAGATGTCCAAGAGCTGGGTCTGGAGCTGCCCCCGGTCATTGATTGATTTGCCATAGGCCACGTTGAGGCTTTTCTGGACCGAGCCCGTCAGGGGGCTAACGTAGCGCTGGGGGGTGGCGGCTGCCCGAGCCTGAGCTGAAGCCAGGGCCGGGGGGGCTGGGCTTAGCTGGGGCGTGCTACATTGAGTGAAGAGGCCCATCAGGGCGGCAAGCGTAACGAGTTTGTTCAGTGGGTAGATTGATTAAGCAAGCGAAAGTACGGAAACAGGGTACGAATGGGTTGGGGGTTGGTCGGCTGGGACAGGGGTAAAGCTGTGGGCCGGGGATGCTGGTCTAAGTAGAATTGCTACGTTGTAAATCAAAGCCTCCTATCAATATGATTTCTGAAGCAGACTCGTACAAGAGTTGTAAAGCCATTAAAAACGGGGCGATGTCTCATTCGACTTGGTTGTATCAGTTAGTTTATGTTACCGAAAATTCGATTTGTACTCAGATTTATTGATACAAATTTAATTAACTGTAAAACATAAATACAAACTTTTAGTTAACTATTTTTTATAAAAGTAACATGTAGTTAAATACATTAATTATGCATAAACGCTCTGAAATCATAAATCCTGGTCGTTATACCATTTTCACGAATAGTTAACTTACTGATCCATTGGCAGGTAGCCTGCTGCTCGTAATAACTGTAAGCTTGGAATAGCGCTCGCTGAACTGTAGACATGGGCGCCTGGAAACAGGGACGATCAGCCCAGAAGCATCGAAGTGTGGAAGACGGCGTAAGGGGGACGATGAACTGATACAACTAAGGCAACCGGCGGTACGTAGATGCTGCTGTGCGATTCGTGTGGGGTGTAACGCCATCAATACATAATTCATGTATTGACTGCTTAGTACCTAAAGGAGTTGCTGGCATTTGAAAATCCGGCTAAATAATATTCAAGCTTGGATTTCATTCCGGTTCGTTCTTTCCAGTGGTAGTTAATTAGACTTTACTGCCATTTTTCTGCCACCAGAACTGCCATTTTTTATTTTTGGCACAAAAAAAGCCGCTGATAGTATTAACTATCAGCGGCTTACGTAGTGGAGACGGAGGGATTTGAACCCTCGTCCAGTCAAGGAAACCGTCGTGCTTTCTACATGCTTAGGTACGCTTAGGATTGTCGGGAATCAGCCCGGTGTGTACCATACCAAGCCTCATCCGTAGGTGCTTGTTTCTCACTCAGCCGTTAACACCATAAACTGAGCCAGCGCTGCGAGTCGATGCCTCCTGATCCAGCCAGCAGCACGTAGGCCGGGGAGACAATGGCTATTGCTTAATCCTCCGGATTAGGCAGCCATGGCGTAGTTATACTCGCCAGTTATTGTTTTGACGATTTGTTCGGGTCGGGAAATTCCGTCAACTCCCGGCATGCTTACACGCGACCTCAGCAAGCTGTCAATTCCGGTCGTCCCCAGATTAACCGTTCCAAAGGAGCGTGTAAGCAATTAACTCAACCCATTTGCATTTGGTTCGCTTTACCGTAATAATTCATATTTTTAGTAGAATTTTAATAACATAACATCACTTTCACTAGTTTAATGGTTGTGCTATGACCTCTATCGATTGGCATGGCTAAGGCAATGACTATTACTCCTTTCGAAACGCACCTGTATAACTATCTGTCACCGTTTTTTACGGACCACGACTATACGCTATTAAGCGAAAAAAAGCAGTTTCGACGGACAACAAACAGCGGCTTTCAGAACATCATTCTTTCGTCCGTTTTTTATGCAGACGATACCGTAGTAGATGTAAGTTTTGGGTGTCGGAATGAACAGATTGAGCAGATTGCACAACAGTTTCTGAATACCCTGCCCGATCTTCGCTCCGATGCTAATACCCTTATTATTTCGATTGGCCGATTTAGTGGCTCACGGTTTTTCCGATACAAAATTCATTCGGAAAAGGAGCTCCCCGAAGTGTGCGAGCAGATCTCGCAATTTTTTGACAAACAGGGATTCGATTTTTTGACGACTGCTTCCAGCCTGTCCACTCTTGACCAATTGCTAAATGACTATCCTGGTGAGCCCTGTCAATACGTTTACAATCAAACCCACCGCTGCTACAAAGGATTGATTGCCGCCCGATTGAACCATAATCCTCACTTCGATGGCCTGATTGATCGCTATCGACATTTGCTGATGCAGCAAACCCAAAATCCATACGAGCAGATTCACTTCGAGCGCCTGATAACGTATCTGCAGCATTATTACTCCGCAAATTGATTTCCTGGGATTTTCCCTGGCTGTTCGAAGACAGGCAATCTGTTGACTGGTAATGGGGGGCTCTTTTCATTTCCTGATGACACTGATGTTGCCACTTCCCTCGATGTAGCACGTTTTTACTTCCTCCAAACTGTTGACTCCCTGTTCACGTAGTATTCCTGTCAACTCATCCGTTGTTATCAGCTCTTTTTTCATATTCTGCCGTTGCATAACTCCATTTTTAACAAGCAGCACAGGATCTGGCTCACCAATTTTACTGAAGAAAACGGATCGAAAACCCAACCAGTTAATGGCAAAGTCCCAGAATACCAGCACGCCCACCAACAAGCAGCCTTCCGTTATCGAATGATACTCGTCTGCCATTGAGCTTTGCGCAGCATCGGAAATAAGAGTAATTAACAGTATGTCCGAAATTCCTAACTGTCCAGCTCCACGCCGGAAAAATCGGATGTAAAGAAAGCAGAACCAGTACGTTATCGTTCCACGAAGGATTACTTCCCATAACGACATGCCAGGAACGAACATCCTCTCCCAGTCGATATCAACCAGCAGTAAGGTTTTCATGTAGTGTTTTACAAGGGTACCTGCTGTAAAACCAATTCTAATCAGAGAGGTTTGTTCTACAAACCCCTATTTATGAATGTTTATTTAATTCGTCATACCGAAGTAAGCGTTGGACGACAGATTGCCTACGGCCAGTCGGACGTCGATTTGACTGATACGTATCATGAGCAACTTGACCGGCTAAAAAAGCACCTGCCCGATGGTCTGCTCCTGCCCCATCCAACGGTTATTTTTTCGTCACCGTTACGTCGCTGTCGCCAACTGGCAAATGACCTGGCCTCTGTTTTAACGGCAGGAAGCCCCATTGAAACAGCGCCGGGTCAGACAGCCGTTGTTGATGCCCAACGGCCACGCGTACAAATTGACGATCGTTTGAAAGAGCTTTTCTTCGGTGACTGGGAGCTAGTCCCCTGGGCTGATATTAATCCGGAAGAACTCGCTGCATGGCGAGCGGATTTTGTTGGGATACGCATGCCGAATGGAGAGAATTTTCAGGATCTTTATGAACGTATCACTACGTTCTGGAACGAACAAATTTTGCCGTTGGCGGAAGCTAATTCACAACAATCGGTGTTCATCGTTTCACACGGTGGCGTTATTCGGGCTTTGCTCTGTTTATTTATGGAGTTACCTTTGTCAAACGCTTATCGAATTAACCTCGATTACGGCGCAGTTTCCAGGCTTACTATGTCGGGCTCGTCGTATACGATTCAATACATTAACCGCTGATTATTGCACATGAAGCCATTTCAAATTCGCCTGACTACCCTTTCTGTTATAGTCCTCGCAACTGCTCTGTTCCGAATACTACCACACTGGTATAATTTCACACCTGTTGCGGCTCTTGCTTTGTTTGGTGCGGCAGCTTTTGAGCGGAAATGGCTGGGGTTGGTTGTTCCGCTGGTAGCCATGTTCCTGAGTGATGCGCTCATTGGATTCCACGGCAGCATGGGAGCCGTTTACTTTAGCTTTGGTCTAACGTGGCTGCTGGGTTTGTGGGCTCTGAGAAATCGCAGCACGGCTACACGTATTGCTGGCGCATCAGTTGCTTCGTCACTCTTATTTTTTCTGATTACTAATTTTGCCGTTTGGTATGGTAGCTCTTTTTATCCTCAAACGCTTCAGGGCCTGATGAGTTGCTACGTTGCCGGATTAGCTTTTTATGAGGGCACATCGTTTTTTCTGAACGGTTTGCTGGGCGATCTGTTTTTCAGTGGCGTCCTGTTTGGTGGGTATTATTTGCTCCAGCAACGGTTTGTAGTGCTACGTCCGGCACGGTACTAAATCAGTAATCCATACTCCCAAACGAAGCAGAGCGACTCGATGAGTCGCTCTGCTTCGTTTGGGAGTATCCAAAAGTTTCTCACTGTTCCGGTCGTTCCTGATTCGATTGCCTGTTAACTGCTGAGTAGGCTAAACCCCTAAATCCCCTAAAGGGGACTTGGTCCACACGCGAGCAAAGTCCCCTTTAGGGCAGGGTTGTTAAGTTCTAATAAGTTTAGTGAGTTCTTTGACATTAGAGCCAAATTTTATTTGCCCCTCGGTAATCGAGTCGTGGCCCACCTGACGATGCAAATTCAACGAGATCGTACCTAAGACCGACACATTGACCGCACCACTCTTGTGGCGGATGCGGTTGGTATCCTCTCGGCAGATCACGTCCTTGACCCAGTGAAGCTTGTTCTCAATACCCCAGTGACCCCGAATGCCTTGAGCAAACTCAGCCCCACCTAGATTTACATCACTTATGAAATACGCATCTACCTGGCTTAGTTGACCCTTCATTAATCGTTGGCGGTGCACATGGACAAAGTGGCTTAAGCCCAGCCAGGATTGAGTTAGCCTCGCAGGTGGGGCTGCATACACCTGCACTTGCCAGCTACTTTGCCGACCATGAGTCTGCTCATTCGTAGTAAACTCACTCAAGGCCACTTGGCTAGAGACCGTGGGCTGGATATGAGCCAACAGCTTGCGTTGGTTGATATGAGCCAACAGCTTGCGTTGGTTGGCTTTGACCTGAGCCACATAGTGGTTATGAGTTTTCACAATCACCTCAATCGTTTTTTTGGGTATGAATGGCGTCCAAACGAACCAGTAGACCTTTATCTTGAAAATGACTTAACAGCTCTCGAACACTCACCCGCTCATCACCACTGGCGTTGGCGTAGGTAGCCAGCCGATGGACCAACCCACTCTGATGGCTCCACAAGCTGACCATCAACTGGAAATCTTGTTTAGCGTCCTGCATATGGGTCAGGGTGGAGCCTAACGCTTTGCCATCGCCACTGATCCAATCGCCTGTTGAAAGCGAGCCCAAGCCATGAGCCCATGTGTTAAAGCAGTCGATCAAGAGCTGCTCATCGAGCTTAGTCAGCACGGTGCGAAAGGTAACATAGGAGGGTACGCCATGCTTGAGTTGGAATTGTTGGCTAAGCACCTCTTGGTGGCTCTGACAAAAGCGAGCCACGGGCCGATAGCCATGATGGCCACACAGATTAGCGATGACTACTAACGCCAAGATTTGTTCCAGCCGAATGCGTCGTCCCTCAGCTCGTCGAGGATCTGCCAGGCCAGCAAAGGCTTCATAGAGATTCATAACCAAATAGAATTTGGCACTAATGTACAGGATTTAGAGAACTTAACAGCCCTGCCCTTCAGGGGATTTAGGGGTTTTAGACTGTAGGGCTTCGCTTCATCGAGTGGGAACGGAGAACGAATTTGGCTACGTATCGTACTTTCGACTGATTAAGTCAGCGATTAATCCTGTCCAACCGGTTTGATGACTGGCACCTACGCCCCGCCCATTATCCCCATCGAAATATTCGTAGAATAATACGTAGTCGCGAAAGTTAGGGTCCTGAAATTTTATATACTGACCGAATACCGGGCGTTTTCCGTCTGCATCTTTTGTAAACAAATTGATCAGTCGATTGGCTAGTTCACAGGCAATGACTTTGAGGGTAACCTGCTTTCCTGATCCAACCGGATACTCGACCGTAAAGTCATCACCGAAATAATAATAAAACCGTTCCAGACTTTCGATTAACAGATAATTGGTTGGCATCCAGACCGGCCCACGCCAGTTACTATTGCCCCCAAACATACCGCTATCACTTTCGGCAGGTGTGTACGTGAGTCGGAACGTAGTGTTGTCGAGCTGGAATTCGTACGGATGGTCGCGGTAAACTTTCGAAACGGCCCGAACCCCATGTGGGCTTAGAAATTCGCTTTCGTCCAATACTTTGTTTAACAGCGATTTCAACCGAAAACCACGTAGCAAACTGAGTAATCGCTTTTGGTCAACGCCTTTTTCGGTATAGCGGGAAACCTGGTGATACAGGTCCGGGCGATGTCCCTGAAACCAGACCATCCGTTCCAGAAAGCCGGGATTAGCCTTTAGAAGCTCGTCATCGAGTATTTCAACGGCAAATATCGGAATAAGCCCAACCAGCGTACGAACGCGCAATCGATGAATGCTTCCGTCACTCATTCGAAGCTGATCATAAAAAAACGCATCCGCTTCGTCCCACAGACCAATGTTATTTTGACCGATGTTGGTAATTGCTCCGGCTATGTATAGAAAATGGTCGAAGAATTTCGTCGCCATTTCGTCGTAAACACAGTCATGCCGCGCCAGTTCGAGTGCAATGCGCATCATATTCAGCGAGTACATCGCCATCCAGCTTGTGCCATCGGCCTGCTCCAGATGGCTGCCGTCCGGAAAAACAGTATTTCGGTCGAAAACGCCAATGTTGTCCAGCCCCAGAAAACCACCCTCAAAAATATTATTACCCGATTCGTCTTTACGGTTGACCCACCACGTAAAGTTGAGCATCATTTTATGGAAAATTCCCCGTAGGAATGGCAAATCCTCGCTGCCTGGTTTTCGCTGCTGCTCCAGATAGAAGATACGCCAGGCAGCCCAGGCCAGAACGGGCGGATTTACATCCGAGAAATTCCACTCATAAGCGGGTAATTGCCCATTCGGATGCATGTACCATTCGTTGGTGAGCAGCATGAGTTGTTGCTTGGCAAAACCCGGATCGATGCGCGCGAACGTAACACAATGGAATGACCAGTCCCAGGCTGCGTACCAGGGATACTCCCATTTGTCGGGCATAGAAATAACGTTGGCATTAATCAATTGCAACCACGTATGGTTACGTCCCTTCAGACGTTCGGGAGGTGGTGGCGGGCTATTTGGGTCGCCCGCCAGCCATCGCGATACGTCGTAATAATAGAACTGTTTGCACCAGAGCATTCCAGCAAAGGCTTGCCGTTGTATCAGTTTTTCGTCGTCGGTTGCCTGTTTCGGATGGATGTAATTATAGAACGTATCGGCTTCTGCTTTGCGCTGATCGAAAATGCTGTCGAAATCGGCGAATGGGTTTGACACAGTGGCCGATTCAAGTCGTAACCGAACCGTAGCTGACTGGCCCGCACCGACCGTTACTACGTAGTGAGCAGCAGATTTCGTCCCGCAATGACCGGGATTAACCGTTGCCGTACCCTGCACCACATAATCATGAATTCCATCTTTCGGATAAGGTGATCCGGTATGCGTATTGTACAGCCGGGCGAGGTTCGTTTCGTTGTCGCAAAACAACCACTCCGGTTGCCCATCGGCATGGAGAACGTAGCGTCCTAACGCTGAATCTTCGACCGATACTGTTCCGTTGGGCAGGAGCACCAGTGTTGGTTTGACATTCGGCACTGCGTCCGAATCATCCCCCCAGATCCATGTATTTCGGAACCAGAGGGTTGGCAGCAAATGAATTACTGCGGATTCGGGACCACGATTGTGCACTGTCACCTGCATCATTACGTCCTGCGGTCCAGCTTTGGCATACTCAACAAATACGTCGAAATAACGATCATCATCGAAGATGCCGGTATCGATTAGCTCAAATTCAGGATCAGAACGCGATCGTCGGCGATTTTCCTCTACAAGCCATTCGTAGGGGTAAGCCGCTTGTGGGTATTTATAGAGCATTCGCTGGTACGAATGCGTTGGGGTATTATCAATGTAGTAGTAAAGCTCTTTAACGTCTTCTCCGTGGTTGCCTTCACCGTTTGTCAGACCAAAGAAACGTTCCTTCAAAATAGGGTCCTGTCCATTCCAGAGCGCCAGTGCCAGACAAAGTTGTTGTTTGTCATCGCAGAAGCCAGCAATCCCGTCTTCGCCCCAGCGGTAGGTATAACTGCGGGCCATATCGTGGGTTGTGTAGCCCCAGGCGTCGCCATTTGCACTGTAATCTTCCCGCACGGTTCCCCACTGGCGATCAGATACGTACGGTCCCCACTGGCGCCAGGCAGGATCTTCTAATCGTTTATGTTCGGTGGTCAATTGATGTACGATTTATGATGTATGATGTATGATATAGGATCTTTTAAATCATACACCCTATATCATACATCATATATCTTTTTACCCATTATCAGAAAAACCTTCGAACACAGTCATGCCCCCGTCGATGAAAATACTGGCGCCGGTAATGTAGTCCGACTGGTCGGAGGCCAGAAATACGGCCAGGTTTCCAATATCCTGCGGCTGCCCAATTCGATTGTAAGGAATCAGCGTCATCAGACTATTCAGCGCCTGGGGCGTTTCCCAGGCAGCCCGGTTGATTGGCGTCTGAATGGCACCCGGGCAAATGCTGTTCACCCGGATTCTACGATCGCCATACTCCTGCGCCAGCGACTGCATGAGCATTTTAATACCTCCTTTCGACGTAGCGTAATTAACGTGTCCAGCCCACGGAATCAGTTCATGAACGGAGCTCATGCAGATGATTTTTCCAGTAGCTGCCGAAACCTCCGGCCGCGGTCCGCGACGCAGAAACTCACGAATGGCTTCACGGGCGCATAAAAACTGACCGGTCATATTCACGCTTATCACCGTATTCCACTGGTCGAGCGTCATTTCGTGAAATTTGGCATCACGTTGTAAACCAGCGTTATTAACCAGAATGTCGACAGTACCATACCTGGCTACTACGTCGGCAAACATATTGATTACTTCGTTTTCCTTACTTACATCGCACTGAGCGGTCATTCCTGCGCCACCGGCATCCGTAATTTCTTTTAACACAGCCTCTGCTTCATCTTTCGAACGGGCTGACGAATGGTTTACAACTACGGTTGCTCCGGCCGCGCCCAGGGCTTTAGCCACGCCCGCGCCAATGCCGCTGCTAGCACCTGTTATCAATGCCGTTTGTCCCTTTAATGTTAGCTCCATAAATTCTCAAAAGCGTTTTCTTATGTAAGCCAATTTTCTAACGTTTGTTTAGCACCCGCTCAACACGAACGCAACCTCTTCTGCTACGTAAATTACCCTTGGATTGAGAATTGGCGCTGCCATTAACCGATTCTTAATCGTGCAATATCTTTTTTTAGAGATACAGATAGGACCAGCCTAACCGATACGTTTTCTCAAAATTGGATTATTAGTATGAAAATTAGGTGTAGAAACATCAAAAGTCCTATTATTTACAATTATTAGAAAAATACAATTTATACGTGATTTTAAGGGACTTGTTGTACTTTTTCAATATTAGACCCACTCTGCCAATATGAAATTGTCTTTTATAAAGAATATTACTTGAAAACAGGCCATACAGGCATTACCCTATTGCATTAAACCGAGTTAAGCACACACCTTTGTATCGGTAAAACAAAAAATTTCAAACCAAATGAAACAGTTCCGTTTAACAATTGCTGTACTGCTGTCAGCATTTAGTCTGGCAGGCATGGGAGATGCCAAAGCCGACAATGGATCGGGAATGGGTGGTGTGAAAGTTGAAAAGTCCGAACAAAAGAAAGTACGCGTTTATACACAACCTGGTAATTCGGTTGACGTGGCTATTATTGATGCCGACGGCAACGTACTGTACCGGGGTCTGATCTCGAAGCACACGAAAGGTGCTACTTCTTTCAACTTGAACAACCTGCCAGATGGCCAGTATTACCTGACTGCCGGTAACAACGCCTGGTGGATGTCGCAGGGACTGACGATTAAATCAAACTTGGTTAACGTCGATCCACGTAACATGAAACAAGTAGCAGAGCCTACGCTGACAGCTTACGAAAAAAATAAGATTGAAGTAGTAATGCCAGCTAGAAATGTCGACGAAGCCAGCGTAGCAATCTACGATTCGCAGAACGTACTGGTACAGACAGATACGTTTAAAGGTTCGACTCGCCGTTTCGACTTGTCAGCTCTACCTGATGGTGCCTACACATTCGTTGTTGGTCCAAGTCAGAAACAGTTTATCACTCGTATCGACATTCGTCACTAAGTCGTTACGTTTCGAACTGGCTCGAAAGCGAGTTCAATTACACGATTCAACTTCATAAGGCCGGTCTTTTCGGACAAGCCCGACCACACTACACAATCCCCAGGCCCACTGACCTTGTAGAAGGTCAGTGGGCTTTTTATGTTAACAAACTATTTATTATTGTTCAGCTACCAGCTTAATTGAGCGGTTTACGCGTGCTGGAGCAGGTGTAGCAATCTTTACATTGTGTACTTCCATTTCAAGGCCATTGGTTACTTTTAAGCGGTAATCGCCATCGGGCAAACTGGTTATGTCCAGACTGAGCCGTCCGCTTGTCTCCGTTGCACCAAGCGCATGATCAAGGTACTTATTCCCATCGGTATCAAGCAACTGAATCCGAATCTCTCCGCCCAACTCCTTATCAACATTGACCCGTAGTTTTGTTTTATCGATAGTCAGGTAAGCCCCTACCTGGTAACGAGCCACCTTTGTAGGATGATCTTTTTTGTTCAGTCCCGGACCGGGCGTAGCAAACGTAGTAAGGATTCCTGCGAATAGCAGAATCAGCGTTGTGGCAAGGGTTTTCATAGAAGTAGAGTTTGGAAGTGAGCGTAAACCAGCCAGACCAACTGATTCGCCCTAAAGACGAATGAAATTGTATTGCTGTCTTATTTTCAGATGAAAGGTCATTTTCATCCATAAGCGGTTAACACTGGTTCGGTATTTCATCAGTTAAGTAGTTTCTCCAAACGTCACTCATCTATTTGCAGGAAGCCAGCGTATCAATTAATCCTGAATAAAGCCTTACTAAATTAATTACAATTGTACCGAATGGGTAACTATAGGAAAGTTCCGCGCTTTCATTATATTTATTTTAGGTTTGAATAATGAAGGGTCCTGTAGACGCTTATTGTTTTCATCATAGGTTGACAAAAGAATGCTTTCCACGCCCTGCCGGAAAGCATTTTTGTTTGTACGCTACGTAGTAGTTTTTACTCTTTCCTTCCTTAAAAATCACAACAACCCATCGGCAACGTAACTGCACTACGTTCCTATCTGAGTCTTATGTTTAGCTCACGCCTGATTCTTCTACTGACTTTTTTATGCATAGCGCATTTGAACCTGGCGCAACGCACAATTCCCCTGTATACAGGCGGAGTTCCTAATGCCCGCCAGGGTGCAGACGAGGAACGTATTGATGCCAATAAGAACGCTTTTAACGTAGCGAATCCGACAATAACAATTTATACGCCTGCCAATGCCAATGGTACGTCAATTATTATCTGCCCCGGTGGTGGCTACGGTACGTTGGTGATGAAACGGGAAGGGTACGAGGTGGCCGAAGCATTCAACAAGATGGGCGTAACGGCCTTTGTGCTTAAGTACCGGCTCCCGAGCGATAAAACCATGATCGATAAGTCGATAGGTCCGCTTCAGGATGCTCAACAGGCTATCAAAGTTGTCCGGCAACGGGCTTCGGAGTGGAACATTGACCCGAATAAAATTGGTATTATAGGTTTTTCAGCGGGTGGGCATTTAGCCGCAACGGCCGGTACTCACGCCAATCGGTCCGTTATTGAAAACAAAGAAGCGATCAGCCTACGTCCCGATTTTATGATTCTGCTTTATCCCGTCATTAGCTTCAACGATAGCCTGGGCCATGGCGGAAGCCGAAAAAACCTGCTGGGCGCGTCACCTTCGGCCGAGCAGTTACGCCTGTATTCGAATGAGTTACAGGTTAGTAAACAAACGCCACCCACCCTCCTGCTCCATGCCGGCGACGACCAGAAGGTACCCGTTGAAAACAGTCTTGTTTTTTACGAAGCCTTGCACCGTAACGGGGTTCCAGCAGGTATGCATATTTTTCCGAAAGGTGATCATGGCTTTCTGGGTACGCCAACCCGCGACGAATGGATGGAACTGTGCCGACGCTGGCTGAAAAGCAATGGCTGGGTAAACGACTGAATGATCAATTGCACTTAAGAAGTTCTTTTACATCTGAATCATATTCCATGAACGGCAAACGGTTTCTTTTCTTTGTCATTTGTCTTGTTTTAAACCAAAACGTACTGGCACAGTTACCCCCTATTTTCGACCAGCCGCGTGCGCAAACGGCTCAATCCGAAGCAACCGTTCGACGTTTTCTGGCTCCCGTAAAAATTCTGTGGAGCACCGGCTCCATTGCCCATTCTGAACAACTTCTGAAGCCGGGCAACGGACAGGCCGATTTATCGGGCAAAGGGGTTTGTTCGCTGAAAAGTGATGGAACGGGGAAAGCTGGTTTACTGCTGGATTTTGGGAAAGAGCTACACGGCGGTCTACAAATCGTAACCGGGCAATGGAACGTCAGTAAACCGATTACGGTTCGCATTCGCTTCGGCGAGTCGGCAAGCGAAGCAATGGCTGATATTGAACCCAGGCAAAACGCCACCAACGACCACGCCGTTCGGGATATGACCATACAGGTACCATGGCTTGGCAAGCTCGAAATTGGCAACACGGGTTTCCGGTTTGTACGTATTGATCTGATCGATGCCGACACAGAGTTGCTGCTCAAGGAAGTACGAGCCATTTTCACGTTTCGTGATCTTCCTTACCTCGGCTCTTTTCGTTGCAGCGATACGTTACTCAATAAAATCTGGGCGACCGGTGCTTACACGGTTCACCTCAACATGCAGGACTACCTCTGGGATGGTATCAAACGCGACCGGCTGGTTTGGGTAGGCGATATGCATCCCGAAGTATCGACCATTAATGCGGTATTCGGCTACAACGACGTAGTACCTAAAAGCCTCGATCTGGCGCGTGACATTACGCCCCTACCCGGCTGGATGAATGGTATCAGTACGTATTCGATGTGGTGGATTCTCATTCAGCGCGACTGGTATCTGCACAACGGCAATCTGGCTTATTTGAAGCAGCAAAAAACGTATCTGGCTGGCCTACTGAATCAGTTGATGCAGAAAATCGATGAGAAGAACAGCGAAAAACTGGATGGTACGCGGTTTCTGGACTGGCCTTCCAGCGAAAATGCCAAAGGTATTCATGCCGGTTTGCAGTCGATGATGGTGCTTTCGCTGGGGGCAGGCGCTGATTTATGCCGGATACTAAACGACTCCGAAACGGCAAAAAAATGCGATGCTGCGGTAACTCGCCTGAAACAGTACGTGCCCGATCCCAATAAGTCGAAACAGGGGGCTGCGTTGCTGGCGTTGTCGGGTCTGGTGCCCGCATCAACGGCAAATAAAGATGTATTAGCTGTTGAGGGAGCGCATAATTTCTCTACATTCTACGGCTATTACATGCTGCAGGCCAAAGCCAAAGCAGGCGATTACAAAGGGGCCTTAGCCAACATCCGGGAGTTCTGGGGCGGCATGCTTGCACTGGGCGCTACTACGTTCTGGGAAGATTTCAACCTGGACTGGGTCAGGAATGCCGGACGTATTGACGAACTGGTTCCGGAAGGCAAAAAAGATATTCATGGCGATTGCGGAGCGTATTGCTACGTTGGCTTCCGGCATAGTCTGGCGCACGGCTGGGCATCGGGCCCTACACCCTGGCTCACAGAACACGTATTAGGTATCAGCGTGGTAGAACCTGGCTGTAAAGCCATTAAAATACAGCCCCATCTGGAAGACCTGAGCTTTGCAGAAGGCAGCTTTCCAACACCTTACGGCGTTGTTAAAGTGAAGCATACAAAAAAGGCAAACGGCACGGTTCAGTCCGAAATAAGCGGTCCCAAAGAGGTGCGTATTATTCGATAATATGCTTTTACGATAAGATATGCGCCTTTTCGCGACACATCTTATCGTAAAAATTTACTAGTTCAGATCAGAGGTGATTTGTTGATGCTGCAAATATTGATTCAGCGTTGGGCTCACACGACGACGGGCAATGGTTAACATTTTTCCGCCTGTCATTTCTACACACGCGTTATCGCCAAAGTCGATGTTGCGAACGTGCGCCAGATTCACTACGTGTGATTTATGAATACGTGCCAGCGGAGCTCCGTCCAGTTCCTGTTCGAACATTTTAAGTGTCTTAGCCATCAGGTAGCGACGTCTATCACGCGTATGGATAAACGTGTAATTACCGGCTCCTTCCAGCCAGACAATTTCCTCAACAGAAACTCGTATCGAACGGTTTTGCGTAACAAGGGTAATACGCTTTGGCTGAGCCAGATGGGCCGATGTGCCAGATGCGTTAAAAGCGGTACGTTGTGAGTGAGTTAGCGGAGTCATGTGACAATGAGGAAAGGTATGATTTTATCGAATGATCGTCACAAACCTATTCATCCTGCATAATTGACTCAATATCGCACGCGTTGAATGGTAAAATACACTGTATGAATCGTATAAAATAGTACTTTAACCGTTATGGCATCTACGCACTGTCTAGTAGGTTGCCCGGCCCCCGGAAATGTCGTAGATGAACCCGGTCGAGAAGCTATTTTCGGCCGATACGATAAAGCAGGCCATAGCCGCTACTTCATCAACCTGCCCCAGGCGCCCCATTGGAATCCTGGCAGTCATATACGCTAGTTGCTCAGCCGACGTATTGTCGTTCATCGCTGTTTTAATAACGGCGGGAGCCAGTCCGTTAATCGAAATACCAGACTTAGCGTATTCCTTGGCGATCGCTTTAACCAGGCCGATTACGCCCGCTTTACTGACTGAATATCCAACCATACCCGGATTTCCTTCTTTTCCGGCAATGGACGCCATCAGCAGTAAACGCCCGTAGCCCCGGTTTGCCATTGCCGTTACGGCGTATTTGGTAATCAGAAAGCTCCCCAGCAGGTTAATCGCACATACGTTTTCAAAATCGCTGGTGGAGTACGTAGTAATGTTCGTGCTGGTTGGTCCGACAATCCCGGCTGAATTCACGACTACGTCCAGTTGGCCAAAATCGGCAACGACCTGTTCAACCGCTACTTTTACCTGAGGCTCCTGCGAAATATCTACGCAATAGGTACGAATCAAATATCCTGCCGCTGTTAGTTCATCACTCGTTTTATCAAGCAACGTAGCATTACGGTCGAACAGAGCAACAGAAGCTCCCTCAGCCAGCAGGCGTTGGGCAATGGCTTTACCGAGACCGTCGGCGCCCCCCGTCACAAGGGCAACCTGGCCTTTAAACCGATCAGGAAAGTACATCAATTGGGGCATAATTCAGCAGGTACTTAGATTTATTAACCATAGTGAGATCCGCTGTCGCGGCACGGAGAATACAGAGTGATTATAAAGTTGTTTAGAGTTTTCTAGACCAGCGTGTTGTTGTGAAAACCCAAAAAGATGGGTATGTATCGGGAGGGAAATATAGATACACAAAAAGTCTGGGTGTGA
>NZ_JBMDWV010000121.1:0-34787 GCF_048594605.1 Spirosoma sp. | reverse complement strand
GATGGTGGTCTGGTGCGGTGCCCACTCGTCCGTGTGATCCTTTCACGAGCGTAGCGTCCAGCGAAATCACGTTCATCAGGTAGCGGAACCCAAGTAATTTACGACCCAGTTTATAACCCGCTTTCAGTTTAATGAGTGGGTTCGTCTGATCCATAAACATCTCGACCGGATCATACCCAGGCTTTTGGTGAATCGCTACCAACCGGGCATAATCGGGAGCACGAGCGTCGTCGAGCCAGTAGTAATACGTAAACCAGCTGTCGGCATCGGCCATCACAACCAGATCGCCAGATCGTTCGTTATCAATGTGGTATTTCTTTTGCTGCTCTTTGTCCAGAACCAACTCAATGCCCGGTGTTTTTTCCAGCAACGAACGTACTTTATCAAAGACAGCCGGCTCGTTGATGTAGACATGGGCAATCTGATGGTCGGGCGTAGCAAAAGCTGGCGATGCACCGGCGTCAAACATTTCCAGACCCCGTTCTTCACGGTAACGTATCAGGCCTGCCTCACGCAGAATCCGGTTGATGTGAATGGGTTTACTGACGTTTGTGATGCCGTACTCCGATAGCACAATAATTTCAGCATTCTGCTTCTCATAAAACTGAATCAGGTCGCGACAAACATCATCGATTTCGCGCAGGTCGTTCGCAATTTTCGAGAAATCCTGGCCAAACTTTTGCAGGCAGTAATCCAGGTGCGGTAAATAAATCAGTGTGAGCGTAGGATTGTGCCACTGATCAACTAACATTGATGCATCAGCAATCCAGCGACTGCTTTTGATGGTTGTCTGTGGTCCCCAGAACTGAAACAGCGGAAATGTACCCAGTTCTTTCTGAAGCTTGTCGCGCAGATCGCCCGGATGCGTATAACAGTCTGGAATTTTCAACCCATCGGATGGGTACTGCGGACGGGGAGTGGCCGAATAATCAGCGCTGGAGTACATATTATACCACCAGAACATTTTTGAGACGGTGAAAGTAGGGTCGATCTGTTTTGCCCGTTCCCAGATTTTCTCACCGCCAACCAACTTATTCGATTGCTTCCAGAATTTCACCTCCGAATCCGTACGATCGTACCAGCCGTTCCCGACGATACCCGTCTCGCTCGGCCATTTTCCCGTTACGTAGGTCGATTGCACAGACGTAGTGACGGCCGGAAGCATCGGGTCGATGGTGGCCTGATGCTTGCTCGCAAACCACTGTTTCAGAAAAGGAGTATGCTCGCCAATTAGCGAATAGGACAGGCCTACTACGTCGAGTACTACAGTCTTTTGCATATGTTTTTAACCGGGTTAACAAGATTGGCAGGCGGGCCGACGTTCGGATAATTGACTTTTTGCAGAATAAGCCCTGTTTATTTCGAAAAGCCTATCGACGTAACCCACTTCATTTCTCTTTCAATAGAATCTACTAGATCTTTTTTTAAATCGTCGGGTAATACGCCCCAGGTATACGTTTCAACTTCAAGCTGATTCGTAAAATGCCGGTCGGCCTGTAGTCGAAGAACTTCCTGAATATCATCCTGCGTTGAACGCAGAACCCCATAATCCTGTACGAAAAGGGGTACGTGAAAGTGCGCCCGCCACTCAGCATGAGTATCGTTGAAAGCGGCTATGGCTTCCGGCAAATCAGGGAAACGTAACAGATTGCCTGATGTAGTACGGGCTACTACCTGATGCAAATAGGTCGGTTCGTTAAATTGCTCGAATGTTCGTCGAATAGCTTGCCGGGCTTCGTCAGAAGAGTCAGTAGCTGGGAATTCTGCTTTTAAGGCCGCACTAATCTGGATTTTACCGACCCGCAGGCCATACTCTTTTAGCTTGTCCAGTACGTCGGCGGGCCGTTCGTAACCTACAGCAAAATGGCAAACATCATAACACAGCCGAACGTGTTCGCAGATGGTGGCTTCGGCTTACTCATCGGTCAGCCCAAACTGGTCACTGATTTGTTCGATGCCCATCGGCAACAGATAATCGGTGAACCAGGCGATGAATTCATCGGCGGTTTCAATGACGCCGTCGGGTTCGGGTTCCAGATCGAGGTGCATCAATCGATCCGTTTGCCGATGTAATCGAATCAGCTCCGTCACTACCTCAAGAACATTCTGCGTAGTCAGCGAATAAATATAATCGCGGGCGGCTGGCTGTTCCCATTCGAACCAATGGCGGTAGGAGAGGGGCGACGTTGAAACACCGCCCTGGATGGCATTCCCCAACTCATCGACGGGTAGTAAAACAGAGAGAATCCGAAATAATCGTTTGGTGTACTCGGTCCGGGCTTCGGTAGTCCAGTCGGGTGTATGAACCTGATCTTTCACCACCGTATTATGAAATCCACCGAATGGAAAACCATTCATGGTGAATACGTAGCAATCGTTTTCGGCCAGCCAATGCTGAAAGCTCACCAAATTTTCGGGTTGTTCCAGCTCCTCACTTGCTATGTTCGACAAGCGCAGGCCAAGTCCAAACGGCGCATCGGGCGACAAACGCTTTTTGAGTTCCGGAACGGCTTGCTGCAATGCGGCAAAATGATCGGCCCAGGTTTCGCCAGCATGAATGTTGGTGCAATAGCCAAAATGTCCGAGCGAAGTTTTCATGGGTAAGAAAATGCTATTTTAATCCAGCAGTATCCAGATCACAAGAGGAAAACAGGCAATTTGTGATTGCTGTTAATCATGGTTGATTACCAATTCCTGCTTCTTCAACGTAGCAATCGCCTGACGAATGAGGTCTGGGTTCATTTCGTGAACTTCTACGCCCTGACCGATACGTTGTAAGAGCATAATCGTCAGTTTTCCGCCCAAATGCTCACGAAACTCAGTAAGCCCTTTCAACACACCTGCACTTTTGTCGGTATCGAGCATCGGGTTGTAAAGTGAGAACCCGAGCGTCCGTAACGTAGTAAGAATTCGGTTCGTTTCGGCTTCGGTGAGCCAGCCAAGCTGTTGGGAATAGAGGCTGTCCAGGGCAATGCCAATAGCGACGGCTTCGCCGTGTCGTATCTCAAAATTGGTGAGTTGCTCCAGCTTGTGCGCACTCCAGTGGCCAAAATCCAGCGGACGGGATGAGCCCATCTCAAAAGGATCACCACCAGCAATGTGTTCCAGGTGCATTTGAGCGCAACGGTGAATTAGCGTCTGCATGGCCGTTGTATCTCGCGCCGATAATGCCTGTGCATTAGCCTCAATCTCCTCGAAAAATTGCGCATCCTTAATCAAGGCCACTTTGATGGCTTCTGAAATACCTGCACGCCAGTCCCGGTCGTCAAGCGTAGCCAGGAACGTACTATCGTTGAAAACAGCGACGGGTGGAACGAACGTACCCAGGAAGTTTTTCTTACCCCGGTAATTGACACCGTTTTTCACGCCGACGCCCGAATCATTTTGGGAAAGAACCGTGGTAGGAATGCGAATATGGCGAATACCCCGATGAGAAATAGCCGCTGCGTAGCCAACCAGATCCAGCATTGAGCCTCCGCCGATGGCCGCTACGTAGGAATGACGGTCAATCCCGTAGCGGTCGACGGCATCAACTATTTTTTCAACGTAAGCCGGTTCGTTCTTCGCGGCTTCTCCTCCCGGAATAATTACCAGTTCGGATACAAGGTCAACCGAATCAGTGTGCTGAGCAAAATAAGTTTTTATCGATGCCGGCAAGCTGGGATGTGCCGCCACAACGCCCGAATCGATTACAAACAGCAGTTTTTTTCGGGTCTCATCGATTCTCTGCTGAGTGAGAAAATCGGTGAAAAGTAAATTAGTGGTATCGAAAAGTCGTTCGGTAAAAAACACGTTGTAGGAAAACCGAACGCTAAACGCCTGATGCAAATGATTCATGGATGGGTAAAGCAGTAGAGTAAAGCGGTCTTACTCTGTCAGAAAAAAATTAACGTGTTATTGGTTCCTTTTAGTTACGTTTTTGAACGGAACATACCCTTTCCAGTTAAGAACGTAGAATAACGGGGTATTAGCCGGGGATGCCTCAATAACCCGTTTATATTTGCAAAAAACTATTCGCTGATTATGTCTCGTACTGCTCTTATTACTGGCGCTACGTCGGGTATTGGCCGCGCTACCGCCGAAGCTTTCGCCGATATTGAATACCGACTTATTCTTTGTGGACGTCGGCAGGATCGCTTAGACGAACTCCAGGAACAACTAAGTTCAAAAACCGAGGTGACTACGCTCAACTTTGATGTACGGAACTGGGTAGAAGTGTACGAATCCATAAACACCCTTCCCGAAGAGTGGCAGACGATTGACGTTCTGGTGAATAACGCGGGCAATGCGCACGGTATGGCACCCATCCAGGATGGCGATGTCAATGATTGGGACCTAATGATCGACGGCAATGTGCAGGGATTACTATACGTATCGAAGGCGGTGGCGACCGGAATGGTTGAGCGCAAAAAGGGTCATATTGTTAATCTGAGTTCGATTGCGGGGAAGGAAACGTACGCAAATGGCGCTGTTTACTGTGCGAGCAAAGCCGCTGTAGAAGCACTCAGTACGGGTATGCGACTCGACCTGACTCAGCACGGTATTAAGGTGACGAACATAGCGCCGGGTGCCGTTAAAACCGAGTTTTCGGAAGTACGTTTCAAAGGCGATTCCGAGCGGGCTGATAAAGTATATCAGGGATTTGATCCGCTCACGGCCGAAGATATTGCCGATGCTATTGTATATGCGGTTACGGCGCCTTCTAACGTAACGATTGCTGATATGACTATTTTGGCCTCGGCACAAGCCGCTGCCACGACAATTCACCGGAAATAATTACGCTTGGTATGGCAGAGATGCGAAAGAATGGCGCATTTATGCCATCCGTATTCAATAAAACAGAAAACCGCCTGTACATGATGTACAGGCGGTTTTCTGTTTTACTATGTGCTCCCGAAGGGATTCGAACCCCTATCGATGGTACCGGAAACCATAATTCTATCCATTGAACTACGGGAGCGGTTGCCCTAATTTTGGGACTGCAAATATAGCAGTTCGGGGTGCTTGATGCAAGTCTACAACAAAATCAGAGTTCACTTTTTAGCGTCTTCCACGACCCCCGCGTCGATTTTCGCCTTTGGGAGCCGTTGCCTGTTTTCGCCCCGTACTGCTGGCTCGACGGGACGAAGTCGATGATGAACCGCGCGAACTTCTACTCTCGCTACGTTGTGCTAATCGCCCTTCGCCAGATTCTCTCGCCACCGAGCGCCGTTCGGCTTTGTCGCTCACCAGGATAAAGTCCATGCTTCGACGAGCGAGATTCGTTTCTTTCAACTGGACCACCACCGGATCGCCAAACGTGTATAATTTCTTATGACGCTGGCCTACAATCCGATAATTGTCCTTATCAAATTCGTAATAGTCATCGGTCAGGTCCTGCATCCGAACCAGGCCTTCGCAACTGTTTTCGGTGATTTCAACAAAGAAACCAAACTCCGTTACGCCCGAAATAACCCCTTCGAAATGCTGACCCGGCGCCATGCGACTCATAAACTCAACCTGCTTGTATTTGATGCTGGCGCGTTCAGCTTCAGCTGCCATTCGCTCTCGTTCAGAGGCATGTTTACACTTCTCCTCAAACTCATCCTGATCGGCCGGTTTGCCTTTATCCAGATAATGCTGAAGCAGGCGGTGGGCCATCATGTCGGGATAACGACGAATGGGGGACGTAAAATGCGAGTAGCGACGGAAAGCCAGGCCAAAGTGCCCTAAATCTTCGGTGGTGTAACGGGCTTTCGACATGGTTCTTACGGCCAATTGCTGCAACATATTGGACTCAGGTTTTCCTTCGATGCTTTCCATAAACCGGTTCAGCGAACTCGACAGATGCTCGTCGTCAACGTTGAGTTTATACCCGAGTCGGCGGGCAAAATCGGCAAAACTTCGTAGCTTGTCTTCATCGGGGCCTTCGTGAACCCGATAAACCATTACGTTCTCTTCGTGGCCTTTGTTCCGTTTCGAGAGCGAATGCACAAACTCTGCTACGCGCTTGTTAGCCAGCAACATAAACTCTTCAATCAGCTTATTCGTATCCTGCCGGATTTTGGGATAAACGGCCAGTGGGACGCCGTTTTCATCGAGTCGGAACCGTACTTCAACTGTTTCAAAGTTGATGGCGCCGTGCTTGAAACGGTCGTCGCGCAGTTTGTAAGCGAGTTCGTTTAGAAGTCTAAGCTCTTCTATATAATCGCCACCGTTGTTGTTTAGAATATCCTGCGCTTCTTCATAAGCGAAACGCCGATTCGAATGAATAATGGTACGTCCAAACCACTCATCCACAATCTTGGCATCAGGTGTTAATTCAAAAACTGCCGAAAAAGTTAATTTATCTTCGTGAGGACGTAGTGAGCATAAGCCGTTCGACAGTTTTTCGGGCAGCATGGGCACAACCCGATCAACCAGATAAACAGACGTAGCACGCTTGTATGCTTCGGCTTCCAGTTTAGAGCCCGGCAGAACGTAGTGCGTTACGTCGGCAATGTGTACGCCGATTTCATAATTGCCATTATCGAGCAACTGTACAGATAATGCATCGTCGAAATCTTTAGCATCAACCGGATCAATGGTGAATGTCGTTACGTCGCGCATATCACGCCGTTTTGCCAGGTCTTTGGCTTGTATGTCAACGGGAATTGCTTCCGCTTCCTGCTCAACATCTTCCGGGAAATGGATAGGCAAGCCGAATTCGGCCAGAATCGCGTGCATCTCGGTGTTGTTCTGACCTGCCAGACCTAATACCGTAATAACCTCACCCTCGAATTGCTGCTTTCCACTCGTTGCATGAGGATATTTTGTCAGCCGAACAACGACTTTCTCATCATCCTTCGCACCACCCAACTTTTCTTTTGGGATGAATATATCTTCGTAAATTTTCTTGCTATCGGGCACAACAAAGCCATACGTAGGCCAGACTTCAATACGTCCTACCAGTTCCGTGCGGCCTCGTTCAATGATGTTGGCCACTTTGCCTTCGATACGTCTCCCGCGGTTCCGGGAATCGGTAAATCGAACCACGCGCACCCGGTCGCCGTCAACAGCACCGGCAAGATCTTCCGTCGAAACCCAGATATCCTGGTCACGATCACCCCGAGTTCCATTTGGTGTATCGGGAATGACGAACGCGAATCGCGAATTAACGTGATCTACAACGCCTTCAACAAGATTCGCTTCGGCATCGGCCCGGTAACTGCCATTGGGCAGACGTACTAAGTTGCCTTCTTCCGTAAGCTCACCAATAAGCCCATGCATGATGAGTTTCATGCGTCGATCGCTGGTTCCAAAATGATCGAGAATCTGCTCCTGGGTGAACGACTGCTCATCATTAATCTGAAAAAAGGCCATCAGATCATCTTTCAATTCATCCAGAAAAGAGTCGGCCTGCTTAACTGGGCGTGTCTTTGATGGTTTTTCAAAACCTTTCTCGCGCGGACGAGCCGTGTTCGACTGGCCGGTGGCCGGTTTTGAATATTTATTTTGTTTTGGTTTTCCGTTTCTCATGTTTAAAATCGACGTGAACAGATAAATGATCCATGAAGGATGTGGAATGAATAATTAATAGCTAGCTGCTAATGTTTTAATTCGTCAATTCTTCACGCCGTATTATCAGTCACTTAATACAATATGCTCGTCAGCTACGAGCGGAGCGCCCACCATTTTCAAATAAACCTGTACCAGCATCACTATCGAGTCGCGGGCGTACTGCTCAATGCGTGGCCAATCGTGTTCGCGGTAATAGACCTCACTGGTGCGGTCGCCGGTCCATTCGAGTGGGCGGACCGGTACGTTCAGAACAGAGGCTAGCAGGTCCAGAGGAACGTAGTGGCGCTTATCACCAAACTGCCATTGTTCGAGCGTGTCCTTGTGAGGAATGTCCCACGGTTTTTTGCCCGATATCTGTAACGCCGGAGGTAAGGGCAAACCATTGACCATCAGCCGTCGGCATAGATAGGGGAAGTCGAATTCCTTTCCATTATGTGCACAGAGAGTCAGTTCGCCAGGCGGATAGCGGTTGACAATTGTCAGGAATTCGTTCAGCAACGGAAATTCGTCGTCGTTACTCAGCAATTTAACCTTCAGGTGGGGCTTATCCTCGTCATCAAAGAACAGGCCGCCAACACTGATGCAGATTATCTTACCAAATTCGGCGTAATACGAAGCCCGACGGTCATACCAGCCAGCCGCCGATAGCTCGTCGTCCGTTTTGAAGAAGCGACTTTTTTCTTCCCACTGCCGCTGTAAACGGGGTTCTACCGATAAAAGGGATGGCGCCCCCGCCACCGTTTTGAGGTCGATAAACAGAAAGTTTTTGAGACGACGTTTCCAGGAGACGGGATGCGGCATAGGAATAAAAAGGGCTAGTCATGTAAAATCCCTTCCAGACCTAGAGCAGGCACTAGCACGAGATTTTCATCGACAATACTGTCGGGCACGAAGATAAACTTCTTATCAAAAATCTGATCATCAATGAAATAACTCACCCAATATTCGTTATTTAGATGAAAAACGTCAGGCATAATCGTTTCGACAACCTCGTGTGCTCCTGGTTGGACTTCGACAAAGTAATGACGCAACGTAGAGGTTTTCTGGTCTTCATCGTTCTTTTGGCCATAACCCTTCGACGTAACAAATACGTTTTTAATCGGCACCTCATTCTGATTGATTAGAAAGACCCGCCAATCGTACCCATCAAGCTCGTTCGCTTTGCGGGCGATAACAATCTGTACGCCCTCGACGGGCAAAAATTTAATGTCTTTTTTCATTATAACATTCTTCGAAAAGCACAAGACCAATGAAGAAAGGCATCCGTCGCTTACTTTCAGGCAATATCTTCTGTCTTCTGTTTTTTCGCTTAATTATCAATAATTTTCATTTCGAACAAAGTCGATAAATGATGCTGAACCCGAGCAGCAACTTCACTTAACGGCACTTCGTAACCCAACTCAGCCGCCAGCGACGTAACAGCTTTGTCGGTTATACCACATGGGACAATATGGTTAAAATATCGCAAATCTGTGCTGACGTTTAGCGCAAAACCGTGCATCGTTACCCAACGGCTCGCTTTTACGCCCATCGCACAGATTTTTCGGGGCGATCCAGCTTCAGGATTAACATCGGCATCGTAGCCAAGCCAAACGCCAGTTAGCCCGTCAATACGTCCCGCCTTCAGGCCATAATCTGCCAGAGTAAGGATAATGCTTTCTTCTAGTAACCGCATATAGCGATGAATATCTGTAAAGAAATTATCCAGATCCAGAATTGGGTAACCTACCAGTTGTCCGGGGCCGTGATAGGTAATATCGCCCCCTCGCCGAATCTTAAAAAACGTAGCACCGAGTTCCGTTGTGAGCCGGGCTTCATCAATCAGCAGGTTTTCGGCGTGGCCGCTCGTACCAAGCGTATAAACGGGGGGATGCTCACAGAAAAGCAGATAATTTGGGGTCAACTGCTGCTCTTCAACCGGGCAGACGCGGTTCTGTAATTTCCGATCAACGATCGTCGCAAATAAACGCTCCTGCTCATCCCAGGCCGTTTTATAGTCAATCAATCCTAACTGTTTAACCTCAACTTGTTTATTGATGCGACTATTCATTTTCTTATTGAAGAACCTTCCTTCACTACGTTGGTAACAACCAAGCTGATCAGTTTCGTTCGGATTGGTTTTATTTGTAAACTACATCTGAAAAAATGGCACAACATAACGAGACGGGTAAACAGGGTGAAGAAGAAGCGGTTCGTTTCCTATGTGCGAAAGGCTTCGATATAGTAACACGCAATTATCGCCATCAACATGCAGAGATTGATCTGGTCGCAAAGAAAGGCAAGTTACTGGTGTTTGTCGAAGTCAAAACGCGAACAAACCTGAGTTATGGCAATCCGGAGGAGTTTGTGTCTTACACAAAAGCCAGGTTAATCATGAAAGCCGCCGAGCAGTACATTTTCGTACATGATTGGCGGCATGATATTCGGTTCGACATTGTGGCCGTTACGTTGGCAGGTAGTGAGTTTCGGGTGAGTCATATTGAGGACGCTTTCTATTAAACAAGAGAAGCCGGTGCTGGTGCTGGTTAAACCTTTGGTAGTTAGCCGTGGTCTATTACCTGAATATAAACGGACGAATACGTAGTATTAAAATTGCATTATTTTACACCGAATGTTGTTTTAACAATAGGTTCGGGCGTTTTATAATGTAACTTTAGAAACAGCAAGCAACCGTCATTATGTACGAAAAGAATATAGGTACCAAGCAGAAGGCGTTACGTATTAATCTTGACCGACGTATTTATGGGTCTTTTGCTGAAATCGGGGCCGGGCAGGAAACCGCTGCTATGTTTTTTAAGGCAGGCGGCTCGTCGGGAACGATTGCCAAAACCATGTCGGCCTATGACATGACATTCAGTGACTCAATTTATGGCGTTGAAGAAAGTGGCCGCTACGTAGTAGAAACCCGACTGGTTAAGATGCTAAGTAAGGAATATAGCCTGCTAGAGAAACGATTAGCCGAAAAACGTGGTCCTGATACTACGTTTTTTGCATTTGCCAATACGGTTGCTGCTCTAAACTACCAGAAAACCAACGACGCGCATGGCTGGATCGGTTGCCGCTTTCAGCTCAATCCACAGGCTGGTTATAATGATGTGATTATTCACGTCAGAATGTTAGACAATGAGAACGTATTGCAGCAACAGGCCTTGGGCATTATTGGTGTAAACCTGATTTATGGGTGCTATTTCTACGCTAAATCGCCTGAAACGCTGGTGTTGTCGTTAATGGATGATCTGGCTACTGAGCGGATTCAGATTGACATGATTCGGTTCAACGGACCGGATTTTGCCGATGTCGATAACCGACTGATGAGTCTGCATTTAGTTAAAAATGGTTTTACGGATGCCGCCTTGTTCGGACCTGACGGACAAGTGCTTCAACCCTCGGAAGCGCTCTATAAAAAGCATATTCTGGTTATGCGTGGCCGACTACGTCCGCTGACAAACGTACAATTGGATATGATTGAAAATGGGCTGAAGCAGTTTAAGGACGAACCGGATGTTGACGAAAACCGGGTTGTATCGATGGCTGAGCTAACGCTGCATAATCTGAAAGCCAACGAGAAAGGCATTGACGAGAAAGACTTCCTGGATCGGGTCGATATCCTGTGTTCGATGGGGCAGACCGTAATGATTTCGAATTACCTGGAATACTACAAGCTGGTAGCGTATCTGGCTCGTCTAACCCGGCTCAAAATAGGCTTGATCGTCGGTATTCCGAATCTGGAATACATTTTTGAAGAAGGTCATTATGAGTTTTTGCCGGGAGGCATTCTGGAGTCGTTTGCTACGTTGTTTAGCCGGAAAGTAAAACTGTTTGTGTATCCTACACTGAAAGAAGGCGCTATTTATACCTGCAACGAATTTAAGCTGCCACCTGCCATAGAGCCCCTGTTTCAATATCTGGTACGTAACGACAAGATTGAGGATATTACCGATTACAATGAACAGAATCTGCACATATCGACAGACCGCGTGCTGGAAATGATTCAGTTGGGGGAGGAGGGCTGGGAAACTATGGTGCCCGAACGGGTAGCCGAACAGATTAAGGCAAACTGCTTATTTGGCTATCCCTGCGAAGTGGAATACATACCTATTGGCCAACAGGTACGTCAGCAGCAACAGGAAGAAATTCAGCAAATAGTAGCGCAGTAAGCCTCCAGGATTTTCAGTTAAGTAGCTCTCTGGATTAGAAATCATAAAACATCAGCGCAGTTGCCGGGTTTTGACTAATTGTACGTTCAAAACAACCTGCACTATGGAAACGCTTTATGATTGGCTCATGCACAATACCGGTAACGCCGGTAATTTCTACACCATTCTAAATTTTCAGCGCGATCAAACCGACTCTCTGGAAGTGATGGCAAGAACGCCCGACTTCAAGGTTGTGAATTTGTTTGTGCATCCTGTGCAAACTGCTGACCAGCATCCATCAAATGAAACGGTGAAGAGTAAGTTAGGCTTTAGCGATGAGCAAGAGGTTATCCACTATCTCGCAGACGGGAAAACACCCAATTCGCAACAGGCTGATGGTGAGAGTTCTATAGTAGTACTAGTGATGGAGCCCACGGATGAAGCAGGTTCTGTTACGTTCCCGCCCAATCAATCGTAGGCGTTAGCGCGCTTCAGTAGTTGTTGAACAGATGTGCCTAACCCAATCAGCAACGTAGCACCTGTAATCAAATAACCGAGAAACAGGAACAGGACTGCCCCGGTAACGCACTTCGGTTTGTCATCTGGCATGCTACTGGCCAGAAAATAGCTACAGATGAGCATGCCCAGAAAAGGCGTCCACCAACCTATAAAGGTCGAAAAGACAGTTGTCAGAAAGATCAGCCCACTCGATTCCTTAATACGTTCTAACTGACTCAGGAATAAGAACACCACTAAAGGAATAGACGTAATGAGCAGTGGTATGCCAAAAACAGCAACGGTTTTTATTAGGCGAAGGATAATGTCCATAAAGCGTTATTGTTGACGTAACGCTTTATACTACAGAGAGTAATATGTAACCCTTATGCCTGAAAAGCTTATTCTTCGGCCAGCGTCCGGGAGATGTTCATGCGGTAAACACCCAGGGCAGGTAAAGCGGCTGCCAGTAAGCCAATCAGTAGGGCGACTCCCAGCAGTATCCACTCTTCAGGTAGAATGCCAAACGCGGCCAGATTGTAATGGTACTCCGACGAGACACTGCTTGAAAAGAGCCATAGCCCAACCCGGCTTAATAAAATACCGAGCACAAAACCAATCAGGGCCAACACCAGGCCTTCGAGCAGGAGCATTCCAAACAATTGTGCCCGAGTGGCGCCCATCGATAGCATCAGCGCCATTTCGTAGCGTCGCTCCTTCAACGAGTTATAGAGGGATACAAACACGCTGATGCCCGAAATAAGCATGATAACAATAGCCAGGCCACGTAGTGTTTCGACACCCACGCCCAGTAAGGAGAACAAACGGTTAATCTCAATATTTGGAAGGGCGGCCTGAAGTTTAGAATTGCTATTGATACCCCGTGCGAGCATCATACCCATTGGATTTCGAAACTTGATGAGCATACTTGTAATCTCACGGTGCTCTTCATGTTCTTCTTCGTGGGCTTCACCGGCTTCGTGGTCATGATGCTCCTCTTCCTCATGGGCTTCACCCTCTTCATGATGTTCTCCATGCTCATGAATGGCCCATACGCTCGATACGGGGGTGAGAATCAACTGATCCGTTACGGTATTGGTTGGGCTCAGAATCCCTACAACTTTATATTTCGAATCGGCGTGCGCTTCCCCCTCCTCATCCAGGCCATGCGAACTGGCGAACGTATCGCCGACCTTTAAACCTGTAACTTCAGCTACGCGGGGGCCAATAACCGTTTCCAGATCCTGCTGAAATAATTTGCCTTGTGCAACCGTAGCCCCAAAATGATCCAGGTATTTTTTGTTCGTACCCACAATCCGAAATGATCGGTAATTATCACCCATCGACAGCGGAATGGCCGTTTTGATCATTGGGTTACGTGTCAGACGTTCAGCTTCTTCAAGTGGAATGTTGCCTACGGGGGAATCAATCTGATAGATACTGGAGAGAATCAATTGCAACGGACTTCCTTTGGCCCCCAGCACCATGTCGATACCCCTGATGTTCTTGCGGAACTGATCGTCCAACTGCTTATTTAACAGCAAAAGCAACGAGATAATAGTGATACCAAAGGTCATCAGCAATCCACTCAAAAAACTGCTCAGCGGTTTGTCTCGCAGATTACTCCAACTAATTCGGAAAAGATTCATAGGCACAGGTTGATAGCCGTCTTACCGGGGAAAGCAGATGCAAATTACTGAATCAGCCCACTATTACAAATCCAGCTTGAAGTGGTGACTGACAATGTTAAACCGCTTGTTCAGGTATAGTCGGTGAGCATCGTAACGAGCCGGATTTTGTCCCGAATCCAGCGATACGCATTGACAGCCCGCTTTTCGAGCCTCTTCAATAACGAAGTCGAGCAAGGCGCTGGCATAGCCTTTTCCGCGTGCTTCGGGAAGTGTTGATAAATCGTCGATATAAAGCGTTTTGCCGCTATACAGTAAATTCATAAACCGATAACCGATAACAGCAGGAACCGGCTTCGCTAACGTAGCGTCTTCTACGAAGGCCAGTACAAATCCATCGTTCGCTTGCTGAAAGCGAATTCGTTCAAAAGCCAGGTCAGGAGTTAATTGGGAACGTAGCGCCAGCATCGCGGGTAAACACCGTTTGATATCCTCATCCGACGTAGCAATTTTCAGGATCATAGCTGTTTGCGAATGGTTTGTAATAATTCGTCGCCCCCACGTTCCAGAATGGCTTCGGCCAGTGCATGACCTAATGCCGGAGATTCGCTGGCTGCACCGGAAAAGGTTTCACGTAGTAACTGACTACCATCCAGACTAACCAGACCCCCCGTCAATCGAATCGTTTGTTCGTCGGTCCACTGGGCTAACGCAAAGGACGGAATACTACATCCACCTTCGAGTCGGGCTAAAAACGCTCGTTCTGCCCGAAGACAAGCGGCCGTTGACTCGTGATTGATCAGACGTGTAAGTGTGTCGCTGACATCTTTGGCTAATGCGGACGTAGCCACTTCAATCGCTACGCTCCCCTGACCAACAGCAGGAACGAAATCGTCAATAGGCAAATGCTCGACAATTAAATCATCATAGCCCATTCGGTGTACACCCGCATAGGCCAGTAAGAGCGCATCGCATTGACCTTCATCGAGCTTCCGGATACGCGTTTGTAAGTTTCCCCGCATATCGACGGTAGCTAAGTGAGGACAGAAATGCTTAAGCATAGCCACCCGCCGTGTGGATGACGTACCAATACGAAAAGCTTCTCCACTACGTAGCGACAGCGTTTTATTTCGGCTGACCAGTACGTCGTTTGCCTGTTCGCGCTCCGTAAACGCAATGATACTAAGGTCAGAAGGTAAGTTTGAAGGAAGATCTTTTGCGCTATGTACGGCAATGTCAATCGTACCTTCCCGAAGCTGATCTTCTAACTCCTGCGTGAATATGCCTTTGCTGCCAATCTTCGCCAGCGACCGATCGAGAACGAGATCACCTTTGGTTTCAATAAATACTAATTCGGACGTTACGTCCCCCTGCTTCAATAACGTTTGTATGTATTCCGCTTGCCAGACAGCTAGCCGGCTGCTTCGCGTTCCAATTCGAATATGCATAGTTTAACAAAGATACAGCATGAGAATCAGGTTTTAACTGTGTATTTTATTGTGGCGATGTGTAGAATGCAAACCACAGACAGACCATAAATCGCAACACTCCCGTTGGACTTTGTTCACAGACATTTTGAGCTGAAAATCTTCTAAATGACTGCTCACAGTGCCAAAAAGGCATTATTTGCTTGGTTATAGAAGAAAATTTACTGCCATCATGTCGGGGGAAGGCGGATTAAACGCTTAGGCACGAGGTTTGTCTATAGTATAGTACTTGAACAGTAAATAACACCATTATGAAAGCGATAGAAAATGTATTTCAGGGTACAGGCGGTCAGATTGATTTGCTGAATACGCTCTATGGTGGGTCGGCTCAAACCACGATAAACGTTGAGCGTGAGGACGAATGTCTGGTGATTACCCTGGCAGCTCCCGGTGTGAAGGCCAACTCATTTAATGTGCTGGTTGAGGGAAGCAAGCTCGTTCTCTATACGCTATTGGTTAGCACATCGATCCAGAAAGACGAAAATGGCAGTCAACGTTTAGCCGTCCCGATGTTTTTGCGGGTATTGGATATCCCGTCTTTTGTAGATGTTGATCAAATAGAAGCTGTGCATGAGCATGGTCAGGTGCGCGTAATGCTGCCCTTTAAAGACGAAGAGCAGTTGCACCGCAGGATCGATATTAAAAATCTCTTCTAAACGCGTATTGCGTTCCCCTCCGGGACTGTTAATAAGTCCTGTTTCCTATAGATGAGTCTGAGCCGCTTTCACGGAAGCGGCTTCATTGTTTTTATACAGTTGAACGTAGTAGATAATTAGAGCCTGATAACGATACGTCTATGCTTTTTTGAGTAGCGGGCATTCCGGATGGTTTGTACTAACGTATCGGTGTGCGTACGGGTCAGTTTGGCTGACAGGTTATTTAAACTATCCTGAAGAACTTTATTCTTCGAATTGAAATGCTGCTGCAACGTATCAAGCTGATTCTGTACCCCTACGAGTTGATTACGTAGCGAATCGGCAACTAAGGCCAGCTCTAGAATGCTAAATTCTTTGAGAAGATTGTTTTTACATAGCTCAACAAAATTGTACGACTGGTTATAGATGTTTATACGACCTTCGTATATGCCTGCGTAGTGAACTTTTTTATGGTTGGCACTCAGTCGCTGAATTACAGTATGCCAATTGACCAGATTTCGGCTTTGATCGTGGTAAATATTCAGGCTATTCAGGTAGGCCTGGAATATGGGCTTGATACTTGAAACAAACTGAATGGAATGGAAATGCTTCTTCTCCATTTCCAGTACCAGCGAAAGCGAATCCAGTGCGCACAGAAATTGAGCATGTCTATTGGCATTCAGGTATTTACGATCTTCGTAGCTATCGCGCACCCCACGTAGCTGTTCTTTTATTTCATCGTCGAAGTGTTTTTTAAGAAGTGCATCAACTGCGTCGATTGTCTGTCTGATGGCACTTATCGTATCCTCGGCAATACGCTGATGCAGTATATTTTGCGCATACGTTCGATTATATTTAAAGGTAGGTACGGCGGGAGGTTGTCGGCCTGTTTTGGGAGCGTGTACAAACTTGCAGTCGCATTCAGCCGGTTGAGAGGCAACACGGAACGTAACAATAAAGAGGCTGATAAAGAGAATCGATTTCATAAGCCATTAGTATTTCATATCGTGCAGATCACTACGTGTGTTGGTTGATACTTTCTCCAGTTTTTTCGCGGCCTCGCTTAGGCTTTTCACTTTTTGGTCGATGAGGTCGAGCCGACTGGTAACTTCATTCTGACCATAATTTGCATTGGCTGCGGTGTTGGGCAAAGGTTGTACTACGTTGTTCACCAGTTCCGGCAGATTCAAAAACCAATACGGGTGCGATGCGTTTACTGTGCTGGCATCAATCGTCCGGAATAAGGGTATGATCAGTAATAAAACAATGGTGATGAAGTAGCGCAGGCTTATTAATTCACGGTATTGTTTGGGCGAATCTGTCGAAGGCTGAGCTTTCGGATTGCGAATAAGAACTTCGTTTGTCAGGCGGATAATAAGCCAGGCAAAAAGCAAAAGATTCAAAAAAATTGATAGAAAAAAGAAGCCTTTTATCCGATTGATATTCACCCATTCTGCCAGAAAAAAACGACTACGCTCATCGGCCTGAAGTCGCAGAATATCAGCGGCTTCGGAAAGGTTATCGGCTAATGGCATGAGCTGGTTGGCTCGGAAAAGCTGCATGGTTGGCGTAAACAACGCATCGGCATGTGGTTTTTTCTGCCTGATCGAATCGAGCGATAAAGAATAACATTGTTCAAGTTCCTGAACCTGCCCCGAAGCGTTAATTTTTTGTAGCAACGTATCAAGAGAGTCCGTACCAGAATAGGCTTTCAGCAATTTTTTTGTCAGCAAGTAAGCTGTTATAAGCTGGTTACGTAACGAATCAGCCGCTTTTAAAGGCAATGTCTTGTTTAAAATTTCTTGTTGTTTGGGGGCTGGGCTGATCCGGATTGTAATGTCATTGTAGTCTGTCATGGTAGCCGTTAATACGTTCGCTTCGTTAGAAACCTCTGTGAAGCAGCCATTTATCGGTTTGACCAGCGATGAGTCGATACGTTTTGACGTTTCTTCCCATTGAAAAGGCATTTTGATGGATAACGTCGAATCTTCTTGAGTATCTGCTTTCCAAAAATCAACCTTTTCGTGCTGGCGAAAAAAAAAGGTAGTGGAAATCCCGAAAAGGACCGATGAAAGCAGTACGCCAATTCCTGCCTGTAGCCAGATTCGTGTGGCAGCTTGTTTGAAATAACTCTTATGGCTTTTTGATAAATAAGGAAGCTTCAGTTTTCGATATAAATAAAGGCAGCAGGCCAAAGCCCCACCTGTAATTAGCAAATACGTAGCGAATAGCACCCAAATTAAATTCGGGCCGTGATGTGAACTAACAATCACCGCGCATCCAGTTACAACGAGTAGTACGAGCACTATTGCCGGTGCATGCTTAATTGTCCACTTCTGGCCGGAGTCAATATTGAAAAGAGAGAGCCCTTCTGTTTTGAAAAGCAGATCGTTTGCATCATTCTTTTTAAGAAAGAGCCATACGATAGCCCCAATCAGTAGAGGGATAATAAAATAAATAATATTGACGACATGAAAAATGACCGATTGTGTAGAAGGCGTAGTTGGGATAACGGCGCTAAACGTGCGCAAAATCAATGGAAATACGGAACCATAAGCGAAGCTGCCGACCAATATGGCCTTGAGTTGATTCTTGATATCATCCGTAAAATCGGAAGTAGACGCCTGTGCCATACATGTATAGATCGTAAATCTGACTGAATCGGAAACAGGTAAGTAAAGCCTTAGTCGTTGAAAGCATGACTTTGATAAACAGCACTTTGTCAGTAGGTTGTAATCTCACAGTCAGTAGGACATTAACGGCCTAATCTACAGATGATATAAAGTTAATTTTGGGGGTATTCCTTTTGCAAGAGTTCTTAGTATGCGGTCGTATAAATAAAGCAAAGCTTGATGACCAAACGGAACGTATTGAAGGCTTAAACACAGAAAAGCCGCTTAACGTAACGCTAAGCGGCTTTTCTGTGTAGCCCGACCAGGATTCGAACCTAGACAAACAGAACCAAAATCTGTCGTACTACCCTTATACTATCGGGCTGTTTTGTAATTGCGAGTGCAAAGATAACAGTTATGGGGTGTCAAAAGCAAATACAGTCTCGAAAAAAAACGATGTTTCTCTATTTTAGCGAGCTTATTTCCTAAGCCACAACGTAGTGTTATGGGCTAAATGCCTATTACCGGAGTGGCCGGACTAATCTTCTTTACCAATCCCTGAAGTACTTTGCCAGGACCACATTCAAAGAATTCGGTGGCTCCATCAGCTACCATCTGCTCAACGGACTGCGTCCAGCGCACCGGCGAGGTCAGTTGAGCAATCAGGTTTGCCTTGATCTGACTTGGGTCAGTTACGGCTTGAGCGTTCACGTTTTGATAGACCGGGCAGCGTGGGGTGCTGAAAGGCATACGTTCAACGGCTTCGGCAAACTCCGTTTGTGCGGGTTCCATAAAGGGCGAGTGAAAGGCACCACTTACAGCTAAAGGTACTACTCGCTTCGCTCCGGCGGCTTTCAGACGTTCTTCTGCCAGTTGGATACCCGCTACGCTTCCGGAAATAACAACCTGGCCAGGACAATTGTAATTGGCCGGAACCACGATCTCCTCGGTAATTTCAGCGCACACTTTTTCGATAACCTCATCAGCTAGTCCTAACACGGCGGCCATAGTAGAAGGGGCCAATTCACAGGCTCGTTGCATGGCGGTTGCTCTAACAGAGGCTAAACGCAATCCATCAGCAAACGAAAGCACGCCGGCAGCTGTGAGCGCCGATAATTCGCCGAGTGAGTGACCTGCCACCATATCAGGCGAAAACGAATCGGTGGTCATCGCCAGTACAACACCGTGCAGGAATACCGCGGGCTGTGTATAAATAGTTTGTTTAAGGTCCTCATCAGAACCTTCGAACATAATACTGGTTAAGCTGTAGCCTAATACATCGTTAGCTTGATCGAATAACTGGCGAGCGGCTTCTGAATTTTGATAAAGGTCCTGGCCCATGCCTCGGAACTGGGAACCCTGACCCGGAAATACGTATGCTTTCATTGTAGGTGCCTATTAGTGAATAAAACGGCAAATAGCTGCAAAATAGATGGATAATTATTGTTGTTCAAAAAGGAAATTATTCTATTAGTTGTAAGAAACTTACTGCCAGTGCCATAGTGTCAGCCTTGAGCGCCAGCCGGCCTTAAAGTGATAGCTACTCTAACTTCTTCTTAAAAAAACTTTATTCAGTAAACTATCAATGTTAACACAGGGTTACTCAATTAGCCTGTTTTCTTAATTTATATTGACTGTAAATAAGTTATTAACGGGCTCATATAGGCGCTTAATCTTGTTTCCATCGGGTTTGTGCTTTAGTTTTGATGCGCCGTATAAAGCGGCTTTTTTTCAATCGTTTACCACTAAAATTTCGTGTCGTTCATCCTATGGCTTGGGTAACACAAACCTTGTCCAGCTCCCTCGGTCGAAAGGTTATAATGTCGCTGACGGGACTGTTTTTAAGTTCTTTTCTGATAGTTCACGCGGCTGGGAATCTCCAGCTATTCAAAGGTGACGGTGGACGGGCTTTCAATGAGTATACGTACTTCATGACGCATAATCCGCTGATTATGACTGTTTCGTACCTGCTTTACACGTCTATTCTGGTTCATGCGTTGATGGCTTTTGTGCTGACACGCCATAATCAGGCCTCCCGACCTGTAAAGTATGCCTACAGCAAACCGGAAGCGAACAGCGAATGGTCGTCGCGTAACATGGGCATCCTGGGTGCGATTGTCCTGTTTTTTATAGTCGTTCACATGCGGACGTTCTGGTACGAAATGCATTTTGGGTCTGTTCCGATGGCTGAATACGACGGAAAGCAGTACAAAGACCTTTATTCTGTTGTTCAGGTAGCCTTCGGTGAACTGTGGTACGTAGCGCTGTATATTCTCTCGATGGTTGTGCTGGGCTATCACCTGTGGCATGGCTTCCAGAGCAGTTTTCAGTCGCTGGGTATGCGCCATAAGAAGTATACTCCTGTTATCGAGTTTCTGGGGAAATACTTCTTCGCCATTATTCTTCCGGCGGCTTTCGCAGCAATGCCGATCTACGTCTATTTGCAGGTTCACCATATAATTTAATGATTAAGTGATTGAACGACTGAATTGGAGAACAGCTACAAGCCTTTTAGTACTTCAGTCATTCAATCACTTAATCATTCGCTCATTCAAAATTTGACGAATGAAACTGGAATCTAAAATCCCTGAAGGTCCGTTAGCCGAGAAATGGGCACGGCATAAATTTGCGCTGAAACTGGTTAACCCAGCTAATAAGCGTAAATACGATATTATTGTAGTAGGTACTGGCCTAGCCGGGGCATCAGCTGCAGCATCGCTGGCAGAGCTAGGGTATAACGTTAAAGCATTCTGCTATCAGGATAGTCCACGACGGGCACACTCTATTGCTGCTCAGGGCGGTATTAACGCAGCTAAAAACTACCAGAACGACGGCGACAGCGTATTCCGGTTGTTTTATGATACCATCAAAGGGGGCGATTATCGCGCTCGCGAAGGTAATGTTTATCGATTGGCAGAAGTCAGCGTTAACATCATCGACCAGTGCGTAGCCCAAGGCGTACCATTTGCTCGTGAGTATGGCGGTACGTTGGCAAACCGCTCATTTGGGGGCGCACAAGTATCGCGTACGTTCTACGCTCGTGGGCAGACTGGACAGCAGTTATTACTAGGAGCTTACTCAGCGTTGAGCCGTCAGGTAGCTACCGGAAAAGTAAAGCTGTATACACGTACTGAAATGCTTGACCTCGTTGTTGAGGGCGGTAAAGCGCGGGGTATTGTGGTGCGTAACCTGATTACGGGTAAAATTGAATCGCATTCAGGACACGCGGTGTTGCTCTGCACAGGTGGCTATGGTAACGTATTTTACCTGTCAACCAATGCAATGGGCTGCAACGTAACGGCTGCCTGGCGTGCACATAAAAAAGGGGCGGTGTTCGGAAATCCCTGCTTTACGCAAATCCACCCAACCTGTATCCCCGTATCGGGTCACTATCAGTCGAAGTTGACGCTGATGTCAGAGTCACTACGTAACGACGGGCGCGTTTGGGTGCCAAAGACAAAAGAAGATGCCGAGAAAATCCGAAAGGGGCAACTCAAAGCCAGCGACTTGCCGGAAGACAACCGGGATTATTTTCTCGAACGTCGTTATCCATCCTTCGGTAACCTGGTCCCACGCGACGTAGCGTCCCGAAACGCTAAAAACATGTGCGACGAAGGCCGGGGTGTTGCCAAGACGGGACTGGCTGTTTATCTGGATTTTGCCGATGCTATAAAGCGCGATGGGCTGAAAACCATTGAGGCTAAATACGGTAACCTCTTCGAGATGTACGAAAAAATCACTGGCGAAAACCCGTACGAAACGCCAATGATGATTTACCCGGCTGTTCACTACACAATGGGTGGTTTGTGGGTCGATTACAACCTGATGACGACCATTCCCGGCCTGTATGCGCTTGGTGAAGCTAATTTCTCTGACCACGGTGCGAACCGGTTAGGTGCTTCGGCGCTGATGCAGGGCTTAGCCGATGGTTATTTTGTCATTCCATACACCGTTGGCGATTACCTGGCAACGATCGGCCCTGCTGATAAAATACCGGTTGATGCTCCTGCTTTTAAAGAGGCTGAGCAGAAAATTCAGGCGCAAATCCAGAAGCTTCTGTCGATCAAAGGTGAACGGCCTGTCGATGATCTGCATAAGGAGCTTGGTCAAATTATGTGGGAATACTGCGGTATGGCACGTAATGCTGAGGGACTACAGATTGCCAAGAAAAAAATTCAGGAGTTACGTAACGAATTCTGGGCCAATGCTAAAATTTTGGGTGATGCTGACGAAGTGAACCAGGCACTCGAGCAGGCGGGCCGCGTAGCGGATTTTATTGAACTTGGCGAACTGATGGTTGACGATGCGCTAAACCGGAATGAATCCTGTGGCGGTCACTTCCGTGAGGAATACCAAACGCCAGACGGTGAAGCCCTTCGCGATGACGAAAATTACACCTACGTAGCAGCCTGGGAATATCAGGGTGAAGGCCAGCCAGAAGTTCTTAACAAAGAGCCTTTGGTGTTTGAAAACGTGAAACTGACACAGCGGAGTTATAAATAAAGTTATTGTGTTATACAGTTGTAGAGTTATAAAGTGGTGTACTGACGATAAACTTGACAACTGTAGGACTTTATAACCTTACAACTTTTGTAAGATGAAAATCACACTGAAAGTCTGGAGACAGAAAAATAGCAATACGCCAGGTAAACTGGTAGAATATCAACTGGACAACGTATCGGAGGATATGTCGTTTCTGGAAATGTTCGACGTACTGAACGATTCGCTGACCCGGAAAGGGGAGGAGCCTGTTGCTTTTGACCACGACTGCCGCGAAGGAATCTGTGGTACGTGTTCGATGTACATCAATGGCCGGGCACATGGTCCGCAAACCGGTGCGACGACCTGTCAATTACACATGCGTTCGTTTAACGATGGTGATACGATTGTGGTTGAACCCTGGCGGGCGCGGGCCTTCCCGGTCATAAAAGATCTGATGGTAGACCGTTTGGCTTTTGACCGGATTATGCAGGCGGGAGGCTATATATCCGTTAATACTGGATCGGCGGTTGATGCCAACGAAATCCTGATTCCGCGTAGCATTGCTGATGAAGCGATGGATGCAGCTGCCTGCATCGCCTGTGGTGCCTGTGTAGCGGCTTGTAAGAATGCTTCTGCAATGCTTTTTGTTTCGGCTAAAGTCTCTCAATTGGCTCTGCTGCCCCAGGGTAAATCAGAGCATAAAGAGCGGGCCGAACGGATGGTGGCGCAGATGGATGCTGAAGGTTTTGGTGCCTGTTCCTTCACAGGTGCCTGTTCGGTTGAATGTCCGAAGTCTATTTCGCTCGATCATATCGCTCGTCTGAACCGCGAGTATCTCGGCGCTAAACTAAGCTCTGATAACGTTCAGGGATAACCAACGTAACGAGAAAAGCCCGATCAGCAATGGTCGGGCTTTCTTATGTTTAAGAAACAGAAGTGGTTTTTGTAAAAACTGTTATACGTAAGATTGAGAGTTCACTGTAAAATAAAATTATGAAACGAATTACTGTTTTCTGCGGCTCTAGCCCTGGTCATGATCCGGCTTTTATGGAAATGGCGTATCAGCTTGGACAGCAGTTAGCAGCCAGTAAAATAGGTCTGGTTTACGGTGGCGCTAAAGTAGGTTTAATGGGTGCAGTGGCCGATGGTGCCTTATCGAAGCAAGGTAAGGTAATTGGGGTGTTACCTACGTTTCTACGTACCAAAGAGATTGCCCATGAAGGCCTGACCGAGTTGATTCTGGTAGAATCCATGCATGAGCGGAAAACAAAGATGCATGAGCTTTCAGATGGGATAATTGCTCTCCCAGGCGGTTACGGTACATTAGAAGAGTATTTTGAGATGCTTACCTGGGGGCAGCTTGGGCTGCATAAAAAGCCAGTAGCATTATTAAATATCAACGGGTATTATGATGGACTTCTGTCACTGGCCGATACAATGGTAACCAGTGGTTTACTTAAACCTGTGAATCGCGATATGATGCTTGTAAGCCGTACCGTAGAGGATTTATTACAGCAGATGCATTCCTATAATCCGCCGGTTGTAGGCAAATGGCTAACCCCCGAAAAGACGTAGCAGGGAAATATACAGCCGAAATCGGTATAACAATTCAATCGTAGACTTTCAGAGAAAAGCGTATTCCTCAGCCTTTTCCTGAATTATGTCCTTTTCTCTTAAACTCTGTTGCCTTAGCCTACTCAGCGCTACGTTATTGCTTTATTCCGGGATGACCGTCCGAACGTCGGCTGACCCGCCCCGGGTGCTGATCTTCTCAAAAACTAAAGGTTGGAAACATACCTCTATTCCGTTTGGCATTGCAGCTATTCAGAAACTAGGTCAGGAAAACAGCTTTCTGGTTGATACGACAAAGAATGCGGCTCTTTTCACCGACGATAATCTGAAAAAATACGCGGCTGTTATTTTCAACAGTACCACCGGCAACGTACTGAACGGCGAGCAGCAGGCCGCTTTCGAGCGCTACATTCAGGCGGGTGGAGGCTACATGGGTATTCATGCCGCTGCCGATACTGAGTACGATTGGCCATGGTACGCCAAATTGATGGGTGCCCATTTTTCCAGTCATCCACACAATCCGAACGTACGTAAGGCTACGGTCGACGTAACAGACAAAACCTTCCAGGCGACGAAAATGCTGCCCGACCGCTGGGAGCGTACTGATGAATGGTACAATTATCGTTCGTTTTATTCCGGAATTAAAGTTCTGGCCGATCTGGACGAAGGCTCCTACGACGGTGGCACGAACGGCGCAAATCATCATATTAGCTGGTATCACGAATTTGATGGCGGTCGGGCTTTCTACACAGGGGGAGGGCATACCGACGAAAGTTTCAGTGAGCCGCTGTTTCTGGCGCATATTCTGGGTGGAATCAAGTACGCTATCGGCGAAAACAAACCACTGGATTATCGGAGAGCGTATTCTAAAGTAACGCCAGAGCAAAATCGCTTCGTGAAAACGGTGCTGGTCAATGATTTGAACGCACCAATGGAAGTGGCCGTAGCGCCCGACGGACGCGTATTTTTTACGGAGATGTCTGGCAATTTCTCGGTGTACGATACGCACACCCGGAAGCACAAGCTCGTGCATAAATTTCCGATCACAAATATGGGTGGTACAGGGCTGATCGGGCTGACGCTTGATCCGCATTTCTCTCAAAATCAATACGTTTATCTGTATTACGCTCCCGGCGGATTGACCGAAGAAACGCTGGCTTTTCAACTATCCCGGTTTAAAGTAAGCCCAGAGAACGTACTGGATCTGGCGTCTGAGAAAATTTTATTGAAAGTGCCTGTTCAGAAAAACAGTGGTTCGCACCACGGCGGCTCGCTGGCCTGGGATAAAGACGAGAATCTTTATCTATCGACGGGCGATGGCTCCAGTCCGTTTCCATCAGATGGGTATGCACCCATTGATGAGCGGCCCGGCAAAGAATACTTCAGTCTGGATGCACAACGTTCGGCAGCAAACACGAACGATCTGAAAGGGAAAGTGCTACGTATTCATCCTGAACCGGACGGTAGCTATACGATTCCAAGTGGAAATCTGTTTTCAAAAGGCACCCCCAAAACGTTGCCAGAAATCTACGTAATGGGCTGCCGGAACCCATACCGTATTGCCATAAATCCAAAAACATCCGTAGTGTATTGGGGCGAAATCGGCCCGGATGCGGGTAAAGAGGGTGTTCAGGGACCCCGTGGTTACGACGAATTTAATCAGGCAAAAAAGGCAGGTAATTTTGGCTGGCCGTATTTTGTGGGCAACAATTACGCCTATCCAAAATGGGATTTTGCGACCAAAACCGCTGGTCCAAAGTTCGACCCAACGGCACCCGTCAATAACTCGCCGAACAATACGGGGCTAAATCAATTGCCACCCGCTACGCCCGCCATGATCTGGTATCCGTACGCAGCTTCGGACGAATTTCCTGAATTAGGCCTGGGCGGACGTAGCGCCATGGCTGGCGAGTTTTACACATTCAACAAGAATACTACGTCGCCGAACAAGTTTCCGGATTACTACGACGGGTCGCTTTTTGTGTTCGACTGGATGCGCAACTGGGTTATGGCACTACGTTTCGATGAGAAAGAGAATTACGTACGTAGCGAGCCCTTCATGGCTGGAAATGGCGATTTTCGCCGACCGATTGATCTGGCTTTTGGGCCCGATGGCGTCATGTATATGCTTGAGTACGGTTCGGTCTATGGTGCTGATAATGAAGATGCTCGTCTGGTGAAAATTGAATACAACACCGGCAATCGGGCGCCAATTGTTCAGGCCAGCGTGGTTGATTCAGCAGCACAGGCTCAGGTTGATAAATCTGTTTTTTTAACCTCAGAACGTCGGAAACTTCCTATACTGCGCGAAGCTGCCGGACAGCCTCCGCTACGTGTTACGTTCGCCAGTCAGGGAACGAAAGATCTGGACGATGACGATCAGGTTACGTATCAATGGCTTTTTGATGGAAAAACGGTTGGCGCCACAACGCCTAACGCTACGTATACCTACACAAAACCCGGTACGTACAAAGCCATCCTAAAAGTTACAGACCGGGCCGGCCTGATTGGTCGTGATACGTTGCTTGTGAAAGTTGGAAATACCAAACCAAATGTAGCGATCACCAGCGCGGGTAACAAGTCCTTCTTCTGGGAAGGGAAACCGTTTACGTATGCCGTTAAGGCGAGTGATGTGGAAGAGAAAACCATTGATCCGAAACGGTTAAAAGTCCAGTACGCCTATAATCCGCAGCCAAGTACGCTGGAAAGCGCGTCGGGTAAAACGCCGTCGCTGGACGTAGTGGAAACCAATTCACTGGGCAAAACGCTGGTGGCGAGTAGCGATTGTAAAGCCTGCCATACGGTCGACAAAGTATCCGTGGGTCCGTCATTTATAGCTATTGCGCAGAAGTATAAAGGCCAGACGGGAGCAGTGGATCAACTGGCTTCAAAAATTATAAAAGGGGGTGGAGGAAACTGGGGGAAAGAGCACGTCATGAGCGCCCACCCGCAGTTGTCTACGCAGGATGCGCAGGAAATGGTCCAGTATATTTTCTCAATAACGGATAAACAACTGGCTCCAACTTCCCTGCCTGCTCAAAGTAGTCTGGTGCTAAAAGATCATGCTAAAAACGATCTGCGTGGACAGTACACGATGCTGGCTTCGTACACTGATAAGGGAGAAAAAGTAATTGGCCCACTGACAGGTACCGACGTAGTGACGCTACGTAATGCAAAGGTTATGTCGATTTATGCCGATGCGCATCCGGGGTTTGCCCGATTCGGAAATAACCTGTCGCCGGGGGCGCATAAATCGTATATCTTATTGAAAAACATTGATTTAACCGGTATTAAGCAGTTGGTGTATGAATATGGTTCGGGCGACCAGTCGGGCGAGATTGAGGTACGTATCGACTCGCAGGCTGGCCCAATCATCAGTACAACGGTCTATGGCCCAACCGATTCATTCGATAAGCTGAAAACGATAACCGGAAAAATTGACAAGCCCGTTTCTGGGAAGCATGATGTCTATTTCTTCGCCATCAAACGCACAAAACCTAACGACAGAATACTCAAACTAACCAGCATTCAGTTTGACGAGTAACGATAATTTTATGCACAGACTTGTTGAAAAACGCACTATGAATCAGTTCCAGCGATCAATTTTTTTCACAGCAACGCTTTTTACATTTTCCGGCTACGTATTTGGGCAGTCGGTACCCTCCATCAGCGATTCGGTATCGGTGGTGGCTCCGGGTGCTACGTTGCAGAAAATTTCGAGCCAGTTCTCCTTTACCGAAGGCCCGGCCCCGGATAAAAAGGGAAATATTTTCTTCACGGATCAGCCTAACGATAAAATCTGGAAATACGATACGGATGGAAAGCTGACGCTTTTTATGGATAAAACAGGTCGTTCCAACGGTTTGTATTTCGATAAAAAAGGCAACATTATTTCCTGTGCCGACGAGAAAGATGAACTGTGGTCGATTAGCCCCGACAAGAAAGTTACCGTACTGCTTACTGATTTTAAAGGCCAGCGCATGAACGGTCCCAACGATTTGTGGATTGATCCAAAAGGCGGTATTTACATGACAGACCCGTATTACCAACGCGATTACTGGGAACGCAAAAAACCGGATATCGATGGGCAAAAAGTGTATTATCTGCCGAAAGGAGCGAAAGAAGCCATACTCGTTGACGGTGATTTTCAACAGCCGAACGGCATTGTGGGGACACCCGATGGCAAAAACCTGTACGTAGCAGACATTCGGGCGAATAAAACCTACAAGTATCAGATCAATCCCGATGGTACGTTAGCGAATCGCCAGCTTTTCGTTTCGCAGGGGTCAGACGGCATGACGCTGGACAGTGAGGGAAACCTGTATATTTCGGGGCGGGGCGTCACGGTCTATGATCCAACGGGTAAAAAAATCGGGAATATTCCGGTTCCGTCTCGTTGGGTTGCCAATTTTTGCTTCGGCGGAAAAGATCGTAAGACGCTATTCATCACCGCCACCGAATCCGTTTATACCCTGCCAATGCGCGTGAAAGGCGTAGAATAAACCCCTAAAGTCTAAAAACCCCTAAATCCCCTAAAGGGGACTTTGCTCACTTACAGACAAAGTCCCCTTTAGGGGATTTAGGGGTTACTCACTAACTAAGCTGTTGTGCCTTCTTTTAGTCGTTCAGCGTTTTCGGCGATACGTAGCTGTTCAATGAATTCGCCAATATCGCCATCCATCACTGCCGGAAGGTTATAAACCGTCAGGCCGATACGGTGATCGGTTACGCGGCTCTGCGGATAATTATACGTCCGGATTTTGTCGGAACGGTCACCGCTGCCCACCATCGTTTTCCGTTGCGAGGCAATTGCTTCGTTGTGCTTTTGTAACTCGATTTCGTACAATCGGGAACGTAGCACCGTCAGCGCTTTGTCGAAGTTTTTCAACTGCGAGCGCTCATCCTGACATTGCACCACCAGACCCGTCGGAATGTGGGTGAGCCGAACGGCCGAATACGTCGTGTTTACCGACTGACCACCCGCGCCCGACGAACAGAACGTATCTTTCCGAATGTCGTTCATGTTCAGTTCAACGTCCACTTCTTCAGCCTCGGGCAGTACAGCCACACTGGCTGCTGAGGTATGGATGCGTCCCTGCGTTTCAGTAGCCGGTACGCGCTGAACGCGGTGTACTCCCGACTCAAATTTTAGCTTGCCGTATACATCCTCACCTTCAACCTCGGCGACAATTTCTTTATAACCGCCCGACGTACCTTCGGTATAATCGACCAGCGACATACGCCAGCCCATTTTCTCGCAGAAACGTTGATACATCCGGAAAATATCGCCCGCAAAAATGGCCGCTTCGTCGCCACCCGTACCGCCCCGAATTTCGAGAATGACGTTTTTACTGTCGTTCGGATCTTTCGGAATCAGCATTTCCTTGAGCGTTTCCTCCAGCGTTTCCCGCCGTGGCAACAGTTCGTCCAGTTCGGCTTTGGCTAATTCCCGAAAATCCTCGTCTTTTTCGGTAGCGATAATCTGCTTCGCATTGTCGATTTCTTCGAGCAACTGCGTATACGCCTGATATTGCTGGACAATCTTTTCTAAATCCTTATATTCTTTACTCAGTTTCATGAACCGTTTCTGGTCGGAAACGACCTCCGGTTGCACAATTTGCTGAGATACTTCGTTGAAGCGTTCACGAATGGCTTCTAACTGGTCGAGCATGAGTTATAACTTTATTGGCTGTTCCTGAACTTGGCAGGAAGAGTAGACAACTTATAAAAAAACAAAATTACGAAAATTGTGTGGTCCGGCATCCCGGTGGTTCGGCATTATTATTGCGGTTGCAACCAAGTCGTCTACGAGTGTGTTGCCGTTTATAAATGACGAAGCCTAGTCGATTTAAGTTCCTGTTTATGATACGTTCCTTGCTGTATTCTGGTCTGTTAATCAGTCTTTTATTCGCCTGTAATCCTGAGCGGGTTCATTATACCAATGAGCTGAAGGAGGAAATGGCCGATTCGAAAATTAAACGGATTAAAGATGCCGATCTGACCGAAACCATCGATAAACTCGGTGAACGCGTAAGTGCCACAATACAAAAAGAATTGGCGGCTCAGCTTGAGAAGACAACCGATCCTGACGAACGTAGTAAACTTTGCCAGTTACAGAATTTGCCGCGAACAAAGGCGATTGCTGAACAGTACGTATTGGATATCAGACTCCTGGGGCCTTCAGACATTCAGAATAAATCGCTAAACCCGAAAGAACGCGAAATTCTGGATGCTTACTTATACAGCGCGAAACAAAAGCAGGCAACGATTGCGAATATTCAAAAAACCAGCGATACGTCGTTTGTGTATAACGTAGCAATTCCAGCCGATAATCCGATTTGCGAAGCCTGTTTTGGGAAACAGGAAACTCCCTTTGCGGTTTGGCATCTGGGTTTTAAGAAGCGCGAAGTGATCCGACGCATGAGTGCCTCAAAGAAAAGATAAGTATATTTACTGGAATCGATATCCTCTGAAACATGGAAGCAGTTGCCCCTAAAATTCCTATGACGCTTCAGGAGCGTGACGAAGCACCGGACGTGATTCGCGTGCCCGCTACGTGGGAAGACTATCTGGAACTGGCCGAAGTCGTTCCGTATACGATTGAGTTCTTATTTGGTGAGATTATTTCTATGAGTCAGGCAACTGATTTGCACGAGCAGTTAATAGCGCAACTTATTGTGCTGTTTAGCAATCAATTAGATGACCAGCCCAGCTACCGGGTACTGGGCAGCAATGTGAAAATTTGTATTGAAGAAGGAAAAGCTGAGTTTAACGCCGATTTGTCGGTTATTAACGGCCCTTCTGATTACGTAACGTTATCAAGTGGACGTGTATCAAAAGCACGTATCAAAAATCCGGAAATCCTTGTTGAAGTCTTATCGAAAAGTACAAGGGCTTACGACCAGTCGGATAAGCTTGATCAGTACCGGCTGATTCCTTCCCTGAAACATATTCTTTTCGTTAGTCAGGAAGAGGTGTTTGTGCGTATCTATTCACGTACTGAGCAACCGGCACAGTGGTTCGATGCTGATTATCGCTCCCTCGACGATACTGTTCAGTTAGGTAACATAGCTTTACCGCTACGTTCTATTTATCGCAAAACACCTCTGGCTGTCTAAATAGCTGGACTCAGGCAACGCAGGTACATCTGAATCGTGTTGTCAAGGCCGTAGTAAAGGGCATCGCAGATGAGGGCATGGCCAATGGAAACTTCCTTTAAACCAGGAACCTGCTCATCAAAATAACGTAAATTTTCCAGGCTCAGATCGTGACCGGCGTTCAACTCCAGGCCTAACTCGTTGGCACGTTGGGCGGCTTTGACGAAAGGCGCAATGGCTGCTTCCCTATCTTGAACGTAGTGAGCCGCGTAGGGTTCCGTGTAAAGCTCAACGCGATCCGTACCCACCGCTTTCGCTCCTTCGATCATCCGCTCGTCGGCATCCACAAAAATAGACACCCGAATACCATCCGATTTGAACGTATCAACCAACCTGCGCAGGTGTTCGGCGTTACGTATCGTATCCCAGCCAGCATTGGACGTAATGGCATCCGGCGCATCGGGTACGAGCGTTACCTGCTCAGGTTTAACCCGTTTTACCAATTCGATAAACCGTTCATCGGGGTTACCTTCAATATTAAATTCTGTCGTCACTACGTCTTTCAAATTCAGTACGTCCTGATATCGGATGTGCCGTTCATCGGGTCGGGGATGTACCGTAATGCCCTGGGCACCGAAACGTTCACAGTCGAGGGCCACTTTTACCAAGTCTGGATTATTGCCACCCCGCGCGTTACGTATCGTGGCTATTTTATTGATGTTAACGGATAAGCGAGTCATTTTTCTCAATGAGTAAATGAGCAAATAAATGATTGAGCGAATTGCTTCACTGGTTTCGTAACTTTGTCGAAACAATGAAGGTTCAGAATGGAGGCTGAGTTTATTGACTGCTTCGGCGGATCTTTTATGTACTCAATCGCTCATTTACTAATTCACTCCTTAAAATTATGTATCTGAAACAACAAATTGACGCCGATATTAAGCAGGCAATGCTGGCTAAAGATCAGGATAAACTTCGCGCCTTACGGGCTGTGAAGTCGATGATTCTGCTCGAGGAAACCAAAGAAGGCCAGTCTGGCGACCTTAAACCCGAAGACGAAACCCGTATTCTGACCAAAGCTGTCAAACAACGTAAAGATTCAGCCGACATTTATCGGCAGCAGAATCGCGTGGATTTATTGGCAGTTGAAGAAGCCGAAATCGCGGTGATTGAAAATTATCTGCCGAAGCAGCTCTCGGAAGATGAGCTGAAAGAAAAGCTACAGGCCATCATCACTCGCATTGGTGCATCGGCCCCGTCGGATATGGGCAAAGTGATGGGCACGGCAACCAAAGAACTCGCCGGACAAGCCGACGGGAAAGCCATTTCGGCGATGGTAAAAACGTTATTGGCGTAGGGTATAGGCGTAAGGGCAGAGGGTGGAACACCCCATGCCCTATGCCCCATGGCCTATTCCCCCTTTCCATGAATACACTCGACATACTCATGCTGATTCCCCTCGCCTGGGGGGCTTTTAACGGATATCGCAAAGGTCTGCTGGTGGAGATCGTTGCGGTTATTGCGTTTGTCATCGCCATGATTGTTGGGTTCAAATTTCTGGCGTTTGGTATTGATCTGCTCAGCCCGTATATCAGTCGTGAACTGGCGCGAAAAATACTGCCATTTTTAGGTTTTTCGATCATATTCTTTCCCACGATCCTGATGATTAATCAGATGGGTTTGGCCATTCGCCGATCGTTGAAATATACGTTGTTGGGTACGTTCGATAGCGTAGCGGGAGCTACCGTAGGACTTTTTACATGGATCTTTGGAATTAGTGTAATCCTTTGGTTGTTAAGCTATATGAACGTCAAAATCCCTGCCCGCCATACCGAAAGCGCGTTTCTATACCCCTACATTCGGCCCATTGCTCCGATTGTGATGGACAAAGCTGCGGTATGGGTCCCCAAAGGATTGGAAGCCGGGAAAAAATGGCAGGCAGAAAATAATGACTGAGTAATTCAATCACTCAGCCATTCAATCATTGAACATGCAGGATATCCGCAAACTAACAACTTCTCAACTTAAGGACTGGCTTACGCAACACGGCGAGCAGGGCTTTCGGGCTAAACAGATTCAGGAATGGCTCTGGAAAAAATCGGCTTTGTCGTTCGATCAGATGACCAATCTGTCGGTGCCAACGCGTGAGTTGCTCAAAACTAATTTTGAAATTCGACCCCTGTCCGTTGATCAGGAGCAACGTAGCAGTGATGGTACGATCAAGTCGTCATTTCGCTTATTCGACGGAAACTTAGTGGAAGGTGTCCTGATTCCGGCGCTACGTAACGACGACGTAGATCGAATGACAGCCTGCGTATCGAGTCAGGTGGGGTGTTCGCTCACTTGTAAGTTTTGCGCGACGGGGTATATGGATCGTAAACGCAACCTCGATGCTTCTGAAATCTACGACCAGGTTGTAGCCATCGACCGCCAGGCGAAGGAAAATTACGACGTGCCCCTCTCGAACATTGTGTACATGGGTATGGGCGAGCCGCTGCTGAACTATAAAAACGTACTGGAGTCGGTAGAGCGTATTACGTCGCCTGAAGGATTAGGAATGTCGCCGAAACGGATAACGGTTTCAACGGCGGGCATTGCTAAAATGATACGTCAGCTTGGTGACGATGCGGTGAAATTTAATCTGGCGCTGTCGCTTCACGCGGCTAACGACCAGAAACGCGACCAGATTATGCCGATCAACGAAAGCAATACACTTCAGGCGCTGGGCGATGCACTAGGCTATTTTTACAAAAAGACGGGTACGCGCATTACGTTCGAATACATCCTCTTTTATAATTTCAACGATACGTTGCAGGATGCGCAGGAGCTTTGGAAATTCACCAAACGCGTTCCTGCCAAAGTGAATATCATCGAATACAATCCGATTGCCGAAGCGAATTTTAAAAATACTGATCCGCAGACACTGGATAAATTCGCTGGATTTCTGGACAGTAAAGGCGTCACGGTGAATGTACGCCGGAGCCGGGGCAAAGACATCGATGCCGCCTGTGGGCAATTGGCAGGTAAGAAGTAGAGACCGGTCCGCTGGTGCGGTAATACCTTGCGTCTCATGACCGGATGGTTTTTGACCCGAATGGCTTTGG
>NZ_JBMDWV010000120.1:0-11507 GCF_048594605.1 Spirosoma sp. | reverse complement strand
GTTGTTGCTGCTCAGTGTCTCGCAGGGCAACTCGCTGTATGTTAGCGTCTAATTGCTTCACCGGTACGTGCGGATTTTGTGAAATAGGCTCGCCGATATCGTCATAAAACTTAAGCACCTCTTTCAGGGACTGAAAAACCCCACTGTGCATGTAGGGAGCCGTCAACTCAACGTTTCGCAAGGAGGGTGTCCGAAACGCATAGGTTCCACTCGCCCCAGCATCCGAACTGGTTAGTTGGCGATTATCCGGCACCGACATCACATGCAATTTATAGTCGGAAAACATGGGGCCCGAATGGCAAATAGGACAGCCTTCGTCCTTAAAGAGTCGCATCCCCTGAATTTGATCGTCCGTAAGCGCCGTTTTATCCCCCTTCTGATAGCGGTCGTAGGGTGAATTCAGGACAATCAAGCTCCGTTCAAAGGCCGTAATAGCCTTACCGATCGTAGCCGCTGTAATGGCCTGCGGGCTGCCAAAGACGGCCTGAAACCGCTGCTGATACTCGGGAATTTTGGTTAGCCGGGCCACTAAACTGTCTAACGTAAGGGCCTCGCTGTAGGCATGACCACGCATTTCTTCAAATGTTGTTAACGGGCCGATCAGCTGATTTTCGAGACTTTTGATACGGGAATCCCAGAACATGGGCGCGGTCAAGGGGTCATACGTTCCGCTACCATCCATGCCATTGAAGGCGGCATTGAGTAGGGTCATCGTATTTCGCCTGGTTACCGGCACGTCGTTGGGCGTTAGAAACCGGCGGGTTTGTCCGTAGCCCACGGCATTGGCACCCAATGAGAGGTCCAAGCCATCGGTATAGGCATTTCTGGGATGATGGCAGGTTGCACAGGCTACGTCTTTGCCGCCTGATAGGATGGGATCCCAAAACAGTGTCTGGCCAAGCAACGCCGTATCATTCGTAATTGGGTTACTGACTGGCGGGAAGGTAGCCGGATCAATGGGGGTATGTACTAATACGAACGAGCTGTAATCCTCTTTTTTACACGCCTGGATAACAGCGGTGAAAAAAATAAGGATCGAGAGCATGGCTAGAAGACGTTTGCGCATAATTAGGGCGATTGAGTATACATAACTAGTTTTTATTTTCTGTAATTCCTTTTTGAACCGGCCCTATTTTTTCAGGATCATCCTCTATAAATATCTTATACAACTCACAGTAAATTAGGCTTGACGAATCGACAATCAAACAATCAAGCCTTGTAATAACCGTTTCTGGCCCAACTGTTTTCAGTTTCACTAAATCTCCTGCACTAAACTTCGTCAACTTTCATCAATCTTTCTGTATAATTAGAAGCAAGGTTGATATTGAAGCTGTTTAGGATTTCTTTTTTCGGTTGATTCTTCTCAAAAATAACACTACAAAGGCCAACCAATGGAACGAGAGCCAATTCTCCACGTTCGTCTCATAGCGAACAAGCAGGGTCTTAAAACTGTCAAGCCAAGCATTAGCATGTTCAATCACAGGGCGTCGTTTGTAGAGTTGTTCGTCAAAATAAACCCAGTCTATCGGCTGTTCAGTTACCGAACGGGGGTTGACCGCAATGTTGGCTGCGATTTCTCGATTGACACAAGCCACTCGCAAATTCTGGGCATCGAATCCACTGTCGGCGTTGAGAAACAAACCTTTAAGATTAATTTTGGCCGACTCCAGCAGCAGGCACAACTCCTCAAAGAGCTTCTCGATCTCGAACAGATCATGATGATTACCAGCTTGTGGGGTAGCGCAAGCCAACATCAGGCCCGTGTTATCAGCCAAAAACAGACTCGTTGTTGTCTTAGCGGCCTTACGGCCCTGATAACCTACGGCTTGACCACCATTTTTAACGGGTGTGTGGGAGCCATCAAGTTGGATGCTCGACAAGTCCAGAAATCGCTTATTAAGCCTCAGCACATTGAGCCAAACGCGTTTCCAGGAGCCATCTTTTCGCCACTCATTGAAGTGGTAATAAACACCTTGCCAAGTCAGGTTGTGATCATCAAAAAACTGCTTAACAGGCAGTTGTCTCCATTGACAACCTATTTTGAGTTTGTACAAAATGGCCTCGATCAGTGCACTCCTCTCCACTTTAATATCTTTACCGCGCTCGCCCAAGCTCAGATAGGGCAGTATCCAATTCTGAATCGTAACTTTGTCCAAGACTTCCATGAACGGCTAAAATTTGTGTTTCGCACCTCAAATTTCGCCCTTCTTTGGAAGTCTTTTGCATTATCCTAAACAGCCTTATTGTTTAGTACTTAATAGACACAATTTTCGACGAAACAGCTATTTGTAGGATAAACTTCCAACAATAGAGTGTGAAAACACCCTCGTTAAATTGAACCTTAACCGGCGGTAACAGCGAAGGAGAGAAATGTCTTGACTGATCCTTCCTTATGTTACTGAATGACTTGAAGAGAAACCAAAATAGTAGCCAAAGAAAATTCTCACAAATCGCTCCTTTTCGCAGTACGGTTACTCAACTATTGCATAATAATTATATTATTACGGTAATTCTCGTCACACCCGTGCACCGTGAGCTTCTGGTACAATCGGGCAAATAGGTGACTATTTTCTCACAAACATCTGTTTTCAATAAGCGGAAATACACTCCCTTACAGAGCAATGCCACAGGCCTTACAAGGGGTTTGCAGTCGTTACGTCAACTTCTTTTAATGGTTTTCTTACGCCTTTATCTTTCAGCATCTGGCTTAGAGTATTGGCCATATATATGGATGCTTCAATTTCGGCTTTACGAATGGCAACACTTTCGATATTAAAGCCGAATGGAATGCCACGTTCCAGACAATAAGTGGTCAGTGCTGAGGCAATGTCGAGGCATAGGTTCACCGACTTTCCAAGCATATCCTCCGATGCTTTCAGTTCTTCTTTCAACTCGTCGGGCACATGAATACCCAGCCATTCCATAAAATGGAGTGTTTTTGTCGATCCGCAGGCGGTGAGTGTGAAAATGATCGTGGGAGGGTTTATCTGCTGCCGGTTACAGCGTAGAGCCAGATCTTCGATAACCTGCTTGGCGTAGTCTAGGTTGAACACGCACTGAGAAATAAAGTACGATACTCCGCAATTCATTTTATCCAGAATTCGGGTATCCTCATCGTTCAGCAGGTTGTGCCGTTCAGGAATCGTTACTGCACCAATAACCGACGTATCCTTGTGCCTGCTCCATATCCTGTATGCCTCCGAAAGGCTGGTTTTTACCGGAAAATCAGGTGCCGGTACACCAACAAAAACAGGATAAAAGTTTTGGTCATGCAATTCTTCCAGCCAGTCGGTCAGTTCTTCGGCAGAAAATTTACCCGCAGGCCGATAGATTATTTTAGAGATAGGCAAATCGACCAGATACCCCGAAGCAAAAACCAGCGGATCAAGCGCCGTTAAAAACGGAAATGGTCGTTCTTCACTTGTCCGGGCTGATTCATCCTGAACATCATACACCACCAATGCATCGATATCCAGACCAGTGAGTCGTTCAATCGTTTTTTGAGCAATCTCGGTAATTCGTTCCGGTTGCGTATCGGCTTTGGGTGGCGTGATGCCGTAAAGTAGTACGCCTGATTCGGCAGATTTAATCTTTTCTAGAAACATTTCCTTATTAACAAACAGCGAACATTGCTGGCAAAACCGGTGGTACCTATACTTGCGCAACAACCCGGGGTTTACACCATCCGACAGTCCGGCTGATTCACGTTTAATTCAGATTTCTATCGAAACCCGGGTATACGGATAAATTACGTCACAAAACTATAAATCAAGATTCAATATCTACCTTTCTCGACTCGCTTTAGTATAAAAATCTACCTTTGCTGCCTTAGTAGACAATTCTTCTTTTCAGGACCCTGATTTTTTAAATTAAAGAAAAATATTCTTTGGAAAAACTGGATCAGATCGATGCGCAGTTGCTCAAGTTATTGGGCGAAGATTCGAGCAAAACGATCAAAGAACTAGCCGAGCAGGTAAACCTATCACATACGCCCGTTTTTGAACGAGTAAAACGGCTGGAAGCGAACGGCTATATCAAAAAATACATCGCCCTGATTGACGCCGAAAAGCTCGACTACGGCTTGATTGTGTTCTGTAATATTAAGTTAAAGCATCATGACAAAAGCATTGGTCATGAGTTTGTAACCGACATTCTTCAGTTGAGTGAGGTGGTTGAATGCTATAATATTTCCGGGGATTTCGATTTTCTACTGAAAGTGTATGCACGGGATATGAAACATTATCAGGACTTTGTATTCAATAAACTCGGCTCAGTAACAGGCATTGGGAGCACACACAGCACGTTTGTTATGTGCGAAAACAAAAACACATATAATGTCAACTTTTAGGCAACAGAATGTACGTTTCCGAATCCGAACCTAACGCTACGTACCTGATTTCTTACTAGCCCGTAAATGTGTAAATACCTTTAACCTTTGCTGAAATGTAACCTCCCAAGACTCGGACAAAACTCGACACTTTCACACTAGCTTTTTCAGATAGATGTGGCTAGAAAAGCAACGTATTCCCTGTTTGTATTACGAATATTATTGCTGCACATCACTCTAAAGCCCCAGAAGAAGAGGGGTTGGGAGCAGAATAAAATGTAAAAGCTGCCCTCAATTGGAATATATTTCCATCTATGAACACTAACGAGCTTGGTACAAAGCCGCATTATCAGATATTGGATGGACTTCGGGGAGTAGCCGCTATTATTGTGGTATTTTCTCACCTTACCGAGCCGCTGGCCAGCAGCCACCTCGACAATGTTGTCAATCATGGTTACCTGGTCGTGGTTTTTTTGTTTCTACTATCGGGCGTTGTCAGTTGGTATGCCTACGCCGACACATGGGATAAATTAACCATTGGCGGATTTCTTCAGCGCCGGGTCGAGCGGCTGCAACCACTGGTTATTTTGGGTATGACGCTGGGAGCTATAGGCTTCTACTTTACCGACTCAACGATATGGCCGCTTATTCATACCGTTCCGGTCTGGAAGGTGATCCTTGTTATGCTGATTGGCTATACGCTGATACCCTTACCACTTTCCATGGATATACGCGGCTGGCAGGAAATGCATCCGCTCAACAGTGTTGGCTGGTCCTTATTTTTCGAGTATATAGCTAATATTCTTTATGCATTGGGACTACGGAAATTATCGAACAAAGCCTTAGCTTGTTTTGTCGTACTGGCCGGTGCCTTGCTTTTGCACTTCGCGGTTACGAACCCCAATGGAGACGTTACCGGTGGGTGGACGCTCAATGTCGAACATATGCGGGTTGGAATAACGCGTACGATATTTCCATTTTTCGCCGGTTTGCTGTTATCACGGGTATCAAGGCCTATAACTATCAACCATGCGTTTTTTTGGTGCAGCCTGCTGGTTGCAATTGTTTTGCTTATGCCAAGAATCGGCGGTGCAGACCATCTCTGGATGAATGGTTTGTACGAAGCGTTTTGTATCATTCTAGTCTTTCCGGTTATTGTTTACACCGGTGCCAGTGGGGTGATAGGTAATCGAACGGAAGCTAAAATTTGTCAGTTTCTGGGCGACCTTTCGTATCCCCTGTACATGACTCATTATGTGCTTGTCTATTTTTACGTAGCATGGATAAGCAATCATAAGGGCATTACATTAGGGAAGGCCTGGCCTTATGCACTGCTCACCTTTTCAGGAGCAATCGTGTTGGCTTATGTCAGTTTGATATGGTATGATAGACCGGTAAGAGCCTGGTTGCGAAAAAAGCTGAAGTAGTAAACAGAAAGTATACTATTCAAATTAATGTCAGCAGTTCCACTGCCACAGAAAGAGGGCAAGCAGAAAATAATCCTGCAACATCGGACGTAGCAACTTAAGAGCCAGACTGATGTGGTATTCGACGGTACGTTCGGGAATGCTCAGTTGAGCCGAAATTTCTTTAGCCGTTTTGTACTCCAGCCGATTTAGCCGAAAAATCTGGCGCGTCTTTTCCGGTAAATCGTTTACCTGCTGCTCTACAGAAGCCATTAGGTCGTTCAGGGCAATTTGCTCCTCGGTGTAGTGTTCCACCGTCGCAAACGTTTGGGCATGTTCGGTGTAGCGTTCGCGCGTTAGTCTTGCCTTAAACAGGTTAATCACCGCATATTTAAGCGATGTGTACAGATACGCGCCCAGATTTTCTATAAACAGACTTTCGCGTTGTTCCCATAACTTCACGAACAGATCCTGCACCATATCTTCCGGGCTGTCTGTCGACGGAAGTTTATTACGGGCAAGGGTGTACAGCTTTTTCCAGTGACGAAAATAGATCTCCTGAAAAGCAGCTTCGTCACCCATTTTTAGGTACGTTAATAAGGCCGCATCAGGAAGCGCTTTATAATCCATGCTCACATTTGTACACCACAATTCACTGGCTAAAATACATAATTTTATACGGATAATGATCAAATAAATCCGTTACGTGCGCTCAGCAGATACTTTTATCGCAGCATAAGCATAGATGTACGTACCACTAAGCGGGTCCAGGAAAGGCCATGTTTGCTCCGATAACGTTCCCGGCAACGATTGCGTAAAAAGTCAATTTTTTTTCTTTGCTAAATCTCATTGGCTTCTTTATTCTTGGATTACTTTTCTTTAAACCGGCTGTATCTGTCCGATTCTCTCCGACCGTATGTATAAACTTGGCTACGTACTTATTTTCTGTTTCGGCTTATCGAACTGGGCTACCGCTCAGGAGTTTATGCCGCTGTGGCCAGTTGGAAAAATGCCTAATTCGAAAGGCATGAAACTGACCGACAGCATTGCCAACGAGCGCGTTTATCGGGTTGGTACGCCGGGTATGTATACGTTTTTTCCATCAGCACAGGAGAACAAAGGCGCGGCTGTCATTATTTGTCCGGGTGGGGGCTACGAACGTTTGGCATACGTTATCAGCGGCTGGCAACTCGCCAAATGGTTCAATACGCTGGGTATTAGCGCCTTTGTGCTGAACTACCGATTACCCAATTCACCCGATCTGCAACAGCGGGAAATTGGTCCACTTCAGGATGCTCAGCGAGCCATTCAACTGATTCGGGCTAATGCCGCAAAATGGGGCATCAAACCCGACAAAATTGGCATTCAGGGCTCATCTGCCGGTGGACATCTGGCGGCCTTACTTGCTACGTCCACTACGAACGTAGCATCCATCAGCGACTCGATCAGCAAACAATTGACCCGTCCCGATTTTGCGATTCTGGTCTCGCCCGTTATTACGATGGGGCAATACGCGCACGCAGGTAGCCGAAAGAATTTGCTAGGGCCCAATCCCTCTGCCGAACAGCTAAAAACCTATTCGCTGGAAAATGCGGTGACCGCCACTACGTCGCCCTGCTTTCTGGTTCATGCCTTTAACGATACGGCCGTCGATCAGCGGAACAGTTTGCTTTTTTATCAGGCACTGGTCGATAAGAAGATTTCGTCAAGTCTGCATATTTTTCCGCAGGGCGGTCATGCTATTGCGCTACGTAACAACCCTGGCTCGACCCAGGAGTGGGTTTCACTCTGTGAAAACTGGTTAATCGAAATGAAATTCATTCCAGAAATAAAGTAACATATACCTATATACGCTAATTGCTCAATTCGAATAACTAATGAGAGATATATCAAAACCCATTGGTCTGCAAACACTCATTTTAGGGTTTACTTTGTGTTTGCTTACTACGTTAGGTTGGGCGCAGTTGGGGCCAACGGGTGGTCGTGATACGTCGTTTACGGTACGTCGGTCGTATGAACAGGAGAAAAAGTACCATCCCGACATAACGATAGCTGATTCGACGTTACCCGCTGGCGTTCGGGCTGCCCGTAACATTTCCTACAGTTCACCAACGGCCTACAGAAAGCTCTTACTGGATGTGTATTCGCCTGCCGCTACGTCGGGCAAGCGATTACCGGCTATCCTGATGATTCATGGTGGAGGCTGGCGTTCCGGCGACCGTTCGCATAACAATACGTTGGCGGGTCATCTTGCCGCCAAAGGATTTGTCGCGATTCCGGTTGAGTACCGTCTGTCGCCCGAAGCCTTGTATCCGGCAGCCGTGCACGACATAAAAGCCGCCATTCGCTGGATGCGCGCCAACGCTGATACGTATGGCATCGACCCAAAACGAATTGCCGTGCTGGGTTTTTCGGCTGGAGGACAGTTGGCGGCTCTGATTGGTAGTACGAACAAAAATCCGACGTTTGAAGGAAAAGGCGGAAACGCTACGTACCCGAGCGATGTGCAGGCTATTGTCGATATTGATGGCGTATTGGCATTCATTCACCCTGAATCGGCGGAAGGCAATGATGCGAAATCAATTTCGGCCGGTACGTACTGGTTTGGTTATACAAAGGCAGAAAAACCCGACTTATGGCAGGAAGCTTCGGCGCTGAATCACATCGATAAAAACACCCCTCCTATCTTATTTCTGAACAGTTCGGTTGGTCGGATGCACGCCGGGCGCGACGATCTGATTGCCAAACTCAAGCCATTTGGTACGTATTCAGAAGTGCATACGTTTGATGATGCGCCCCATACCTTCATGTTTTTCAACCCGTGGTTTACGCCAACACTGACCTACATCGACGATTTTCTGCACAAAGTCTGGAAGTTTTAACCCGTAACAAACCAGATTTCCTTTTATGCGATTACGGGTATAACGTAATACATTACGTGCCCAACTCGCCCCACCTGCCGCTTAACGATTGGGCTAGTTGATTTGAATTTCTTAACTTTGGGAATGGCAGAGCAAACGGTACGTTCGGTTTCGGAGTTCAATAATGAGCTCAAGTTAAAAGGCTTCAATGTTTTCCAGATTGAATGTGACAGCAATGCCACTCGCATTTACAGCCGGAAAGATTTCTACAAAATTTGCCTGACTACCGGCAAAAGCATCATCCATTACGCCGACAGAAGTTTTGAGGCCAACGATACGGTGTTATTTTTTGGTAATCCGCACGTGCCGTATTCCTGGGAAACAATTTCCACTACGTATGTGGGCTACACCTGCCTTTTTTCGGAAGAATTCCTGAAATTATCCGACCGATCAGAAAGTCTGCAACAGTCTCCATTATTCAGAATTAGTGGCACACCGATACTCACGATAAACCCACAGCAACGGGATTTTTTAAACACGATCTTTCAAAAAATGATCGAGGAGCAGCAGACGAATTATGCGTATAAAGATGATCTGATCCGTAATTATATCCATCTGATTATCCACGAAGCGCTGAAACTCGAACCTTCACAAAACGTTGATCATCATAAGAATGCCGCTTCCCGGATTACGTCCGTTTTTCTTGAACTGCTGGAGCGTCAATTTCCGATTGAGACGACTGATCGTCCGCTGCAACTGACTACGGCACAGGATTACGCCAGGAACCTCAATGTCCATGTCAACTATTTAAACCGGGCCGTCAACGAGGTAACCGGGAAATCGACCACGACGCATATTGCTGAACGGGTTCTCAGCGAAGCGAAGGCTCTGTTACAACATACCGATTGGAACATTTCCGACATTGCGTATGCCCTGGGCTTTGAATATCCCTCCTACTTCAACAATTTCTTTAAAAAGTTTACCGGTACCAACCCACGAAACTTCCGTCTGGTGGAGGTTTGAAATCTATAAGTATCGGTTTGATAATTGTTAGCCCCCTACCCTAGTAGTGGGCTAATTTTGTATCCGTAATTCAGACAGAAAACTCAGCCATGAAACTCGCGACGATCATTTTGCCTTTAGCCAGCCTGATGTTTGTGCAGGCCAACGCACAAAACCAACTTATAGCGTCGAATCAACCGATAGAATCCATGAAACAGCCAGAGCAAGCAGAACAATATACGTTTCAATTAAGTGATAAGGTTACCCGTCAGCATGTAACGTACAAAAATCGGTATGGTATCACGATCTCGGCGGACTTGTACCTGCCTAAGAATCGGGGAAGTGAACCGTTGGCGGCTCTGGCCATTAGCGGCCCGTTTGGTGCAGTCAAACAACAGTCTTCCGGATTATATGCGCAAACGATGGCCGCGCGTGGTTTTGCTACGCTTGCCTTTGATCCTTCTTATACCGGAGAAAGTGGTGGTGAACCTCGCAATGTCGCTTCACCAGACATCAACACCGAAGACTTCAGCGCTGCGGTGGATTATCTGGGTCTCCAGTCGTTTGTTGACCGGAACAGTATCGGCATCATTGGTATATGTGGTTTCGCGGGCATGGGTTTAAACGCTACCGCCGTAGACAAACGTATCAAAGCCGTTGCGACTACCAGTATGTATGATATGTCACGGGTAATGGCAAAAGGCTATTTTGATAATCTTACGGGCGAACAACGTACTAAAATGCTGGAACAAATGGGCCAGCAACGTTGGGCCGATGCCGAAAAGGGAACGCCTGCTCCCTCTACCAATAACCTCCCTGAAAAATTACAGGGCAATGAGCCTCAATTCGTCATGGATTATTTCAACTATTATAAAACGCCACGGGGTTTTCATCCGAATTCGATTAATTCAAACGGTGCCTGGACGGCTACCAATGCGCTTTCGTTCATGAATATGCCCTTGCTAACTTACATTAACGAAATTTCTCCACGTCCAATTTTTCTGATTGCCGGTGAAAAAGCACACTCCCGTTACTTCAGCGAAGATGCGTATAAGGCGGCTGCCGGGCAAAAGGAGTTGATGATTATTCCAAATGCCACTCACGTTGATTTATATGACAAGCCAGATGTGATTCCCTTTGATAAGCTGGAAGCCTTTTTCAAGAAGAATTTGCAGTAACCTGAGCATCTAACCCTCCTTATTAACACCTTACAATTAAAGCTATTTGTTATGATTGCAACGAAAGGATATGCCGCCCAAACCAAGGATTCAGACCTGGCCCCCTGGAATTTCCAGCGCCGTGAAGTAGGCCCTCACGATGTCCAGTTCGATATACGCTATTGTGGAGTCTGCCACTCAGATCTACATCAAATTAAAGACGAGTGGGGAGGCAGCCTTTACCCGATGGTTCCGGGTCACGAAATCGTGGGACGTGTAGTTGCCGTGGGTTCTCACGTTACCAAATTCAAGGTTGGCGATTTAGCAGGCACGGGTTGCATGGTCGATTCCTGCCGGGAATGTGAGTCGTGTCAGCATGGTCTGGAACAGTACTGTCTGAACGGCAATAGCCAGACCTATAATGGCCTGGAACAGGACAAGAAAACCCCTACGTACGGCGGCTATTCCAATACCATCGTCGTCAACGAAGATTTCGTGTTGCACATACCGGACAATCTGGATTTGGCTGCATGTGCTCCACTGCTTTGTGCAGGGATTACAACTTACTCACCGCTGCGTCACTGGAACGTAGGACCGGGTCATAAACTGGCCGTTTTAGGATTAGGCGGATTAGGACATATGGGAATCAAATTTGGGGTGGCTTTCGGCGCGGAAGTGACCGTTCTGAGCACATCGCCGAAGAAAGAAGTCGATGCCAGAAAACTGGGTGCACACCATTTTGTGGTGACAACCG
>NZ_JBMDWV010000012.1:0-3799 GCF_048594605.1 Spirosoma sp. | reverse complement strand
TTTCTTTAGTTGCTCTGTGTAAACTGACAGACATGTTCTATCTAACAATACAAATGCCAGCCGGGAAAATTGTTCGATTTGCTGTCAGATTGGCAGTACAATATGCTTGTACGGGCCAGAATGTCGCTTTCAGACAGGAATGCGTTTTAGACATGGCAGACTCACGGCTTAGCAAACCCCAACAACCACTCTCTCACCGTCAGGATCACATCTTATTTAATCATGCCCCGTTGCCTGTTTCCCAAAATACGGGACAAGTAGTCCATTCAACTTCTTTTCTTACGTATACATCCGCCCTTGATTCGCTTCTTTTAAATCGATGAACAGAAGAACTTTTATACGTAACGGAACGGCAGCCTTTGGTATGCTGCCAACACTTCAGCCGCTCAGCTTTCCCTGGTCAGAAAAGAATGATTCTCCAGATAAACCCTCCTGGTTACTCACACTCATTACACTGAATGACCAGCAGCTTTCGGCCATAAACCCAGGGCAGATTAAAAACCCTGCGCATCCATCTTACGGTGGTTTAAAAGACGCTGATGAAATTCCGAACCCACAATCGACAGCTGATTTTGTCCGGCGGGGAGCCTGTGCCGTTTCCTGTCGGGAGTCTCAGTATTATCAGTCGAATGAATTGCTTCAGTCGATGGACGTAGCACTACGTTATCTACTCAAGGTGCAGCATGCGGATGGCACCATCGATCTACCCGCCACAAATTTCCATTCTACACCCGATACAGGTTTTATTGTCAAGCGGTTAACCTCTGCATACAGCCTGATGGATCGTGCCAAAATTCCTGCTTTTGATCCGGTAAAAACGTTATTGAAATCATTTTTACTACGTGCCGGAGAAGCCCTGGTAGTGGGCGGAATTCACACGCCTAATCACCGCTGGGTTGTTTCCGCTGCTCTGGCAAAACTAAATGGACTCTGGCCCGACAAACGATACGTAGCACGCGTTGAGCAATGGCTGTCAGAACACATAGACATAGATCATGATGGACAGTACAACGAACGTAGCACCTTGATTTATTCACCCTTAACAAACCGGCTGCTCATTACAATAGCCAGAGGGTTGAACAAACCTTACCTACTGGATTACGTCCGCAAGAACCTGATGATGACGCTTTACTACGTTCATCCCAACGGAGAAATAGTCTCTGAAGCTTCCGGCCGACAGGACAAAGCACTGATCGGCACAGCGGAAGGTTATTACTATCCGTACAGATATATGGCCTTGCTCGACAAAAACGGCGAAATGGCAGCCCTGTGCCGATCCATCGAAAACACCATACTTCCGAAAGTGGTCTATTACCTCGACTATCTACTAGAAGACGCTAGCTTATGGAATGAACTTCCGCCCAGCCGGCCACTGCCAACAAATTACGTCAGATCTTACCCGGCATCCGGCCTGATACGTATCCGTCGTGACGGCTGGGATAGTACTATCCTGTCAGCCAACCCTATGTGGATGACCTTTCATAAAGGCAGTGCGATTATCCAGGGGGTACGACTGGCGTCCTCTTTCTTTGGTAAAGGGCAATTTCAGACGGAGACGATTGAGCAGGAAGGAAACAGCTGGATACTGACGCAGACACTGGAAGGACCGTATTATCAACCCTATCCTTCCAAAGAAATTCCTGGCGATGGCGACTGGGAGAAAATGCTCCGGTCAAAACGGAAGCAGAGCGAGATTCAGCAACTCAGGACGAAAATCGTGATCAAGGAAATACCTGGAGGGGTAGAAGCCCATATTCAGATGACCGGTACGGAAGGTGTGCCGGTAGCGCTTGAACTTATTTTCAGGCCTGGCGGGACGTTATCCGGTGTCACAACCCATCCGAGTCGTCCGAACGCTTATCTCGTATCGGGTTCAGGTTCTTATACGGTTCAGAACGACACAATTACGTTTGGGCCTGGGCTGGTGAAGCATAAAAACATACAGTTGAGGGGTGCTTTGCCTGCTACGGATGCGCCGAGTGTGTATTTTACTGGCTTTACCCCGTTTGAGCACACACTCACCCTTTCCTGATCGGTAAATGCTACGTTAATTGGGTTCAACAAAAAAGGCAGTCCGGTTTGAGAGACTGCCTTTTTTGTTATTGTTGAAACAAGAAGGTTTAGCGATTGCCAAACAGACCGCCCAGCATACCGCCAAGGCCACCGCCACCCTGCTGACCGACGACACGCATCAAATCGTTCATATCAAGTTTACCATCAGCCATAGCCGAAGATGCAGCGCCCATCCAGTCTATTCCCTGCTGACCAGTTGCAGCACCCAGAATACTATTACCATCAACGCTGGAATCGTTTGGATCAGAAGCTTTGTGCATAAGCTTACTTAGCACCATCGGTACCACCGCAGCTGCAATCGACATGGCCACCTGGGGAGAAATTCCCAGTTTCTGCATCAGGTTCTGTTCTACATTCTGCTGAACCCCCTGCGTAACCGGGCTTTCCTGAACATTTCCGCCATTAACAACCATACCGAGTAGATTACCGAGGCCACCGCCCTGTGCCTGTTGACCCAGACCGCCCAGAATACTGCTGGCGATGGTCTGCATAACATTGTCGTTCTGGCTATTCGGAATAGCCGGATTATTGATAACTGCCTGGCCCGACTGCTGCTGAACCAGATTCATTAGGGTTTCTAACATGCCTGTAGAGGTTTATAGAGTTTGGCGAATAAATCTTACTCGCTTTAATTGTGTTTAGATTCTAACAGTTAGACATTGAAATGGTTAATTTGTCCCGAATCTATTTCTTATTTATGACGAACGAAGATCCCAAAAGTAGCGACCCGGTACTAGAAAACAAGTCATTCAGCGAGCAGATTACCCCGTTGCTCACGGATCTGCTTTATCCGAGTGAATCGGATGAACCTCTTGAAGCTGTAACCTGCTATCTGAAGCAGTCCGAACCGCTCACGGTTAGTCAGATCAAGGATTGGCAGATGTTGCCCCCGTCGATCTACGTTGAAGAAATGCCCGAAGCTGATTTTTGGGAACCCGTCACTACAGAACAGGACTGGTATGAGGAAGAAGAAAAAACGCGCGCGAAAAAATTCCAGGCTCTCAAACAGTTTATAGAAGCCCAGCTCACCGTTCGGCAAGTATTTCGCGTCGGGGAATCAGAAATGGATATTTATTTACTTGGCCGCCAGGCGGATGGCGAACGAGCAGGGATTAAAACGAAAGTGGTTCAGACATAAAAAAGAAGGGAGAAGAAATGAAAGAAGCAACGAAATGATTACTAGCCCGAATGCTAATACCTTCCTTTGTTTCTTTCGCCCCTTCTCCCCTTCTTTCTTTATTCCTGTTTACTTTACTTGTTCCACAACAGCAGCAAAAGCTTCCGGATGGTTCATGGCCAGATCGGCCAGCACTTTGCGGTTGAGCTCAATACCTGATTTATTCAGGGCACCCATTAGCGCCGAATACGACATACCGTTGATACGGGCGCCCGCGTTGATCCGCTGAATCCAGAGTCCGCGGAAATCGCGCTTCTTGGCCCGGCGGTCACGGTAGGCGTATCCTAAGCCTTTTTCGACAGCGTTCTTGGCAACTGTCCAAACATTTTTGCGCCGGCCAAAATAGCCTTTAGCCAGCTTCATTACTTTTTTCCGACGTGCGCGTGAGGCAACGTGATTGACGGAACGTGGCATTGTATTGTTAGTTGTTTTTTGACGACAGGCGGACGCTGACAAAAGCAGCATTCTCTTTTAGGCCTAGCATCGGGTGAAACGTGAACCAGGACGCAACCGCGCCCTTTTTTTGTCCTTAGATGTTCAGCATCGCTT
>NZ_JBMDWV010000119.1:0-8370 GCF_048594605.1 Spirosoma sp. | reverse complement strand
CTACCATAGACTGTAGGTCACCTAAGGTCGAGTCGGCTTCTATTGCCTGGAGATGCTCACATTCATCGCCATACCCCATTGTATTGGGCGGAGCCAGGAACGTCTCAGCAAAGAACGCAAAATAAGGTACACCATTGGCTTGTACGTATTTTTTGATGGCTCTTAGCGGATCGTAATAGTCATCGATTATAGCCGGAACCCCTTCTGGCCGCATCTGCACATGTGCCATATCGCCCCGCATAAAATCGAAGTTATAGGCTCGCTGGCATTCACTGACTTTACGGCAAAGGTATTCCCAGGCTGGCTTATTGGGCTGATTAAAATCAAGCTCCCAGTTTTGATTATTATCTTTTGATTCGTAAAACTTATACCGCGCCAAAGGACCAAACACCCGCGACATAGACTCGGGTTTATCGAACGCATACTGATACCATATCTGACCATAATCATCAATGGTGTACTCATTTTCGTCAATATGCAACCCACGGTACGGCGGCCCCATGGTCATGGGCAAGGTTTCGAAACCCAGCGACACAAGATGCCGTATCAGGGCGATCCGTCGATTTAAACGACCAGTATAGTCGTGCGGATTTCCAAATAGAATCTGTAGCCGTTGGTTTTCTGTCAGAATAGCAATGTCTTTCGAAAAGAACGTGTCTTTGCTAAAGGTTAACGACGTACCGTCTGCTGCACCACGAAACTTCAGAAATTGCCAGATGGCTTCTTCTACGTAGCGATATACGAAGCTCGAGTGGTTGGCGAGTCTGGCGGGCTTACCTGATTTTTCGTCCCGCTGTACCCACTCGAATAAACCTGGGCAAGCCAGCACCATCTCGGAGAAGCGATCGGTATGTGGAATAACGTCCATTCCGACCGTACGCCCCATAGCATGGAGCAGATTGGTTACTACTTTTAGTTGCTTTTCAACTGAGTCGAGAGCGGGTACGAAGCGAGCCAGTTCAACATCGAAAAATTCAGGATTAATTTGCCAGCTTACCATGCCGTACAAGCTTCCCACTACGCCAGGTTCCCAAATTGGCAACAAATGAAGGCTGTCATGACAGGCGGGTAACGTAAGGGTATAGTTGATGACATTCCAGAACGACCCGATGGTTCGTACATTAATACCAACCATGTTACTCCGTTTGAGCCAGGAACTATCCAGATGATTTTTTACCGGACTTTCGATCGTTTCAGCGGGATTTAACGCCCGACGTAACGCATCATTACCTAGCCGCTTATGCAGTATCTCGAGGGTCTGGTAGACCGAAAACCGTACCGCATCCTGAGGAAGTAAATTAGGAATATAGGTGTGGCGCCCAGTCTGATACGTATTGATATATACAGCATGCTGCTGATACCATCTGGATTGCAGGTCGGCTATAGATTTTGGCATACGGCAAATGTACCTTATTCAACAAAAAATAAATACATATTTATTTGTCATATAAACAGGGTTTACTTCTTTACCCAACAACCTGAATTTTTACCACAAGCTTTTCCTGTTTAAGGTTACATGATAACGTAGTGTATAAATTTAACTAATACGTTTGTAACACCTTAAGCCGATTATTTTTATTGACTCGAATGTGCGGATTACTGATAATATGAAACAGGGCACCACTCAGAATCAGCCCCCCCACAACAGGTAACGTATTACGATAAAATCCGCGATTATTCACAACATCAGCAACCAGATAAACACCTCCCGCAATCGGGAAAAGTGTTCCAGCTGCGGTTATAAATGGAATTCTTCGATGAAGATAAATTTTCTGTAGCTCATTGAGTCGGAACGTAACAGGTTCATCGCGGTTCATAACTTCGTTGGCCATCAGCACACTAAAGGTACTATCCGTTACGTCATACAGCTCTTCGCGGTATTTTTCACCCCGCGCTTTAAAATGCATTTCGTCGCCCACAAAAAAACGATACCGCCGAAACCCACCAATTGTATGGTTTACATCCAGAGCGAGATAGCGGGAAGGCCGTAACAAAGCTGAGTAAGCGGTTCCTCTACGTTGTAATAACTGTTCAGTTGTGAGTGTATCCTGCGGCTGTGCCCAGGCAATTGAACTGAGTAGCATACAGACTAAAAATAACCGGAAAGTAGCTATCATACGGTAGGTAGGTTTACTTATTCTATAATTCAAAACGGATAGCTTTGTTTCTATCCATCGACCAAAATGGGTGTTTTTAAATGACTTTTAACAAATGTCGGCTACTAAATACAGAAAACCGGCCCTGATAGAGTCGGTTTTCTGTATTTAGCTGGCTGGATTACACGCTATTGATTCTTGATTGAATCCTTAACAGCCTCTCTATAATCCTTACGCGCTGAGTCGAGTTCAGCCTGTTCATCTTTTACTGACGAATCGCCTTCGGCCTGCGCTTCCATAACGTCTTCTTTTTTGTCCTGGACTTCCTCTGCCTTGTCGGAAGGTTTTGAGCTACAACTTATCTGTGTAGCAGCACATACAATGGTGAACGCCAAAGCGCCGATTAATTGCTTGGTTTTCATGATAAAAATTTTCGTTTGAGAAAGTATACCTGCACCGCTCCTATATATGAAGCCATGTTACTATCAGTAACAATCCAGATCATTCTATGGACTGAAAAGCTTATTTAGTGGTACTTGTCTACCTTTGCGACTATGATTACAGCAAACCAGCTCAGAACCTTCACAGAACAAATTTTTATAGCGATCGGCTGTTCAGAAACCGATGCGCATCTGGCCGCCGACGTACTGGTCAGCGCCGATTTACGAGGTGTAGACTCGCATGGTGTGGCACGCTTGCCCGGCTACGTCCGCCTTTATGATATTGGTCGATTAAATCCGCAACCCCATATCCACATCGTTCATGAAACGCCCTCAACGGCTGTTGTCGATGGCGACCGGGGTTTGGGTCTGGTTGTCGGTCCCTGGGCTATGCAGGTTGCTATCGAAAAAGCACGTACTGCCGGAACGGGTTGGGTAGCTGTGCGAAATTCCAACCACTTCGGTATCGCCGGGTATCATGCATTACTAGCCGCCGAACAGGACATGATTGGCCAGGCTATGACCCACGCAGCACCACTTGTTGCCCCCACCTTCTCGCTGGATAAACTTCTGGGAACGAATCCAATCGCCGTAGCCATTCCTGCTGCTACTGAGCCAACCTTTCTGGCCGATTTTGCCTCAACAGCAGTTGCTTACGGTAAGCTTGAGATTTTACAGCGAAAAGGCCAGGACATTCCACCAGGCTGGGCGCAAAACGCCGAAGGCCATCCGACTACTGATGCGAATGCGATACGTAATGGGGGAGCTTTATTGCCACTCGGCACCGATCGCGAGCATGGTTCGCACAAAGGTTATGGCCTGGGTGCTGTTGTCGATATTTTTTCAGGGGTTCTATCCGGGGCTAACTATGGGCCGTGGGTACCTCCTTTTGCAACAGCGGGTTTCATGCAGGCAAATGAGGGCGTTGGCGCGGGTACCGGGCATTTTTTTGGTGCCATGCGTATTGATGCGTTCCGGCCGGCCGGCGAATTTAAAACCCACATGGACACCTGGATTCAGCGATTCAGGCAGGCAAAGGCTGTGGAAGGGCAGCGCGTACTGATTCCGGGCGACCCAGAGCGTGAAATGGAAGCAGAGCGCCTAACTAATGGTATTCCAGTGCTGGAGCCAGTTATCAAAAGTCTGGAAGAACTGGGCCAACGGTTTGGAGTTAATTTGTAATCGTCTTCACTTTTAACGTAGCATAGCGCTACAGACCACGTAACCGAGGCTAACTTTGTTGTTACTGGCTACATTATTGCTACGTTATATAAAACAAACCCATATGAACTACCGTAAACTCGGCAAAACTGGTTTTGACATTTCAGAAATTAGCTTAGGCACCTGGCAAGTCGGTGGTAAATGGGGTGCCCCTTTCAGCCATAGCAACGCTGATCATATTCTCAACGAAGCCGTGGATGCCGGTATTAATTTCATCGATACGGCCGATGTGTATGGCGACGGTGAAAGTGAGAAGGCAGTCGGGCGTTTGGTGCGCTCCCGATCTGAACGGATTTACGTAGCGACAAAATGTGGGCGTCGGCTACAACCGCACACGAATGAAGCCTATCAGCCATCGGTGCTACGTGCTTTCGTCGACGACAGTCTACGTAACATGGGTCTGGAAACGCTCGATCTGATTCAACTGCATTGCCCACCTACGGAGGTTTATTATCGCCCCGAAATTTTTGAGGAATTTGATCGTCTAAAAAGCGAAGGTAAGATCCAGCATCTTGGCGTTAGTGTTGAAAAAATTGAAGAAGGTCTAAAAGCGATTGAATTTCCGAACGTAACGACGATACAAATCATCTTCAACATGTTCCGCCAGCGCCCTTCTGAGCTATTTTTTACAGAAGCCCAGCGTCGCAACATAGGCCTCATTGTTCGTGTACCACTAGCCAGTGGACTCCTAACCGGAAAATTCCATGCTGATACGTCTTTTTCGTCAGAAGATCACCGGCATTTTAACCGCGATGGTTCCCGGTTCGATAAAGGCGAAACGTTCTCAGGCGTAAATTATGAAACAGGTCTGGCCGCTGTTGAGGAACTACGTAGCGTTTTCTCCACGGACAGTAACTTAGCGCCAGATGCCTTGCGCTGGATTCTGATGTTCGACGCTGTTAGTTGTATTATTCCCGGCGCTTCAAAACCCGACCAACTCATATCTAACCTGGAAGCCACTAAACGCCCCGCACTTACGCCCGAACAGATGGTCGCCGTAAAACGTATCTACGACGAACGTATCAAAAATCCCGTTCATTACCTCTGGTAGAGAAGACAGGCGATATAGTTTACTTGGGAAAATAAACCTGAAAACCTAAATTGATATTTAGTGCTTTCGGAAAGTTCGGAATCAAACTACTTGCCCCACCCCCGATCAGCGAGCTTACTGACCCTGTATTACCTCCCGTGTAGCTCAGTGCAAAATCAAAACTAACCGACTTATTTATAAAGAAGGCTAAACCGCCGGTTGCACTGTAGAGCGCATCGGTGTTAGAATTTGAGCCGCTACCTGATGCCGACGAGTTAATTACGCCTATCGAACCCCCTAAATAAGGTTTGACCTGAGATGGCCCTATGTAATACCGCAGGAAAGGAGCTAAGCCAATCTGAGTAGCACTTGCTCCTCCTGAGCTAACATGAAAAAAAGGAATTCCGGCCCCTACCGCTAGTCCGTTACCCACAAACCAGCCATAGGTTGGCTGAAGGCTGATGATTGTACTAGAGTTTCCTGAGGTTGGAATAACAATATTACCAACCTGGACACCGGCCAGACGGCTACCCTTTTCTGTTTGTGCCATTGTGATTGATGATAATCCAATAAGCATCACTAATAGCGGAAAGAAGACTCTCTTCATAGTTATTACATATTAAATCGGTATAACAATAACTATACAAAATGGCACATAGTTTATAAAAATTATAATCGAAATACCTTATAAGGTTGAATTAATAGTGACACAAAGACTATATAGCTGTTAAGATTATTGCTACCAATAAATGCTTTTTTGTAGATACCGGACCTACACGGCTTACGTGGCTCTCAAGCGTTAATTAACCGATGTATGCTGGTTTCTTGTTTATCTTTCAGGTAAATAATTAGGCTGCACATTATGCATTCTAGCTTTGCGATGTTTTATTTGCACAACTAGCATCGAGCCGGTATTATATTTGGCCATTCCGCTTATAGAAAATATATTGTTGCATGAAGAAACAGAATAACAAACAGTCGCAATCACAGAAACTCAACGGAATGACACAATCCCAGGGGCAGACTTCTGGGAAATTTTCATTCACAAATTATAAAACAGAGAATTTTTTCGATGAAATGTTTGCCGACGACGAAAACGTAAGAGCTGGTTATCAGCCCTTTCGAGAGCGTGTCGAACAGCTTACACAAGAAGATTTCATTAGACGTCAACACGCAGCGGAGCGGGCTCTGATGAGCATGGGTATTACGTTCAATGTCTACGCCGAAGGCGAGGGTACCGAACGTATCATGCCAATTGATATCATTCCACGGGTAATTGAATCGGCCGAGTGGAATCGTCTTGAAGAAGGGCTGATTCAGCGGATTAAGGCGCTGAATCTGTTTCTTAACGATGTTTATAACGAGCAGAATATTTTGAACGATGGGGTGGTTCCCCGCGATTTAATCGAATCCAGCAAATCGTTTCTGACACCCTGTTTAGGAGTCAGGCCCCCCAAAGGAATCTGGTGCCACATTACCGGAACCGATCTGATACGGGGTGATGATGGTCAGTTTATGGTACTCGAAGATAACCTTCGTTGCCCGTCGGGAGTATCTTATATGCTCGAAAATCGTGAGCTCATCAAGCAGACTTTTCCTGAAGTACTGTCTCAGACGGGTGTACGGCCCGTTTCGGATTACCCTACCCGACTGCTTCAGATGCTCCAGTTCATCGCCGACCGTCCGAATCCCACTGTAGTTGTACTAACGCCGGGGATTTATAACTCTGCTTACTTCGAGCATTCCTATCTGGCCCAGCAAATGGGAGTTGAGCTGGTGGAAGCGCGTGATTTAGTCGTTTCAGGTGGTTACGTCAAGATGCGTACAACCAAAGGATTCCAGATTGTAGACGTAATCTACCGGCGTATCGATGATACGTTCCTGGACCCTCAGGCCTTTAATCCGGATTCCCTGATTGGTGTGCCTGGTATATTTGACGTCTACAAAAAAGGGCGTGTGGCGCTGGCCAATGCGCCTGGTACAGGCGTCGCCGATGACAAGGTGATTTACGCTTACGTACCACGTATCATCAAGTATTATTTAAACGAGGAACCTATTATTCCCAACGTACAAACATACATCTGTCGCGAAGAGGAAGATTGCCGCTACGTACTGGATAACATTGAGCAATTGGTCGTTAAAGAAGCCAATGAAGCAGGTGGCTACGGAATGCTGATTGGCCCCAAGGCGACGCCGGAAGAACACGAACTATTCCGAAGAAAAATTCAGGAAAACCCACGTAACTACATTGCTCAGCCCACTATTTCTTTATCGAGAGTTCCCTGTCTCGTTGGCGACCATGCCGAAGGGCGTCACGTCGATTTGAGGCCTTACATTCTCTATGGCGATGGTGTCAATGTCATTCCAGGCGGCTTAACGCGCGTTGCGCTACGTAAAGGTTCACTTGTGGTTAACTCCTCTCAGGGAGGGGGAGGCAAAGATACCTGGGTATTATATTAATAAGTGGGCAGCCGCCAACGGTCAGGAGTTAGTTGACTGTGTTATTTTCGCGGAAGCGATTGACTGGGGCCAACGGCTTTTTAAATACACTTTTGTCCGCATAAATCGTTGTAGATAAAAATATAGATTCTATGCGGCTGATTTATACAATTGGGCTTTGGGGGCTTTTACTGGGTATGGTATTATATCCTACACTTAGTCAGGCAACCCACGTACGAGCAGGTGAAATTACGACAAGACGGATTTCCCAAACCTCGCTTACTTATGAAATAACATTCACGGCTTATTTCGATGAGGTTAAAGGAAAACCGGCAGCTGATCAGGCAGAGACGTATCCGGCACTCTGCTTTGGCGATGGTACTTCAGCCGAAGTAAAACGCCTTCCCAGGACGTATATCAATGGTCGTACCTCCTCCATAAATGTGTATAAAATTGTTCATACGTACCCCGGCCCAGGTACGTACACAATCAGTATAACGGTGCCCAACCGAAATAAGGATACGCAAAATCTGCCCCCTGCTGCTAATTCAGATCAACTTCGTTTCTTTATTTCTACAACGATCTACATCAATGCAGCGCTGCTGACCAACTCAACGCCGGTCATGCTCAATCCACCCCTGGATTCGGGACGAGTCGGTCAAAAATTCTGTCATAACCCGGCCGCTTACGACGCCGATGGCGATAGTCTCGCTTTCCGGCTTAGCGTTCCCGCAACGAGCCTAACCGATGCAAGTTGTACCGGCCGCCCAATTCCCTCCTATCAGGACCCGACTCAATTTAGTACGTCCAGTGAAGTGGGAGGAGCCCCCACTTTCTCGATCAACCCCACCACCGGTGAACTCTGCTGGGATGCCCCCGGACGGGAATGTCAGTATAACTTCGCCTTCATTGTCGAAGAATGGCGCAACGGTGTACTCATCGGTGAGATCACCCGCGACATGCAGATTTTCGTCACGGATTCGCCCAACAAACGCCCCCTGATCAACCCCATCCCCGACCTGTGCGTGGAAGCGGGTACGCTGATCAACCAACCCGTCACGGCCACTGACCCCGACGGGAACCGGGTGATCATTACCGGCTACGGGGGCGTCTTCAACGTAGGACCGGATGGAGCGGCTCTGCC
>NZ_JBMDWV010000118.1:0-4722 GCF_048594605.1 Spirosoma sp. | reverse complement strand
ATTTTTCCAATAGACTTCTATTTGCAACTTCTATTTTTATGGCATCAAATAGATTAAAATTTTGCTTTCATAGGCCTTGTATACCTATGTTATTTTAAGGCTAATAGATGTTAAATGGAAGTTAAATCTTTAATACAGACTGGCTTCAAAGGGTATTTAATTTCTGAGAAAAATAGCGCATTATTTAATTAGCTGTTTTCTTAAACTCACTTTCAACGACTAATGGATGGACCGATCCATTTAACAAGTTTTTTCTCTCCCGTTAGTGCCTTACAAGTCTTTTTTCCAGCGGTCCCAATTTTAATATCTATTCTAATTACCAAGTATCAAAATAAACACACCAATTCTTCACCCCTTAAATCATACTGGTTATGGTCCTATCATCTCTATGGTATAAGCCTTTTACCCGTCAGAATGCGCTTCTAGTGGATATTATACATCAGTTGGATAAGGGGAATATAAGCCTTAAGGCCTTGCATATGAATGATATGCCCACTGGGCCTGGTATGATTTTTTTGGATAGCTTTTCCTCACCTGTAGAGATACAAGAAACGATCGATGCATGTTCAACCGAAGAAACCACTAAACTTATTGCTGTCTCAGTCAGTCCGTTGCCAACGTCCTTTACTTGGATGTTGCTGCAGAGTGGGGTAACGGAAGTCTTTTCCTGGTTTGAGGTTGAAAAGCCAGTGCAAATCATTGCTTCACGACTCAGTTACTGGCGAGTCCTTGAGGAGCACGTAGGTAGCCTCCAAACTAAATTAGTCGGGAAGAGTAAACGCTGGCTCGATACGCTTCGTCAGATCGTGGACATGGCTTTATCTAACTGTCCGGTGCTCATTACCGGCGAGAGTGGTACGGGGAAAGAATTAGTTGCTCATGAAATTCACACCTTAGACATTCGCTTCGACAAACAGGATTGTATCGTCGTGGATTGCACAAACCTGATACCTGGCCTGTCGGGAAGCGAACTATTCGGACACGAGAAAGGAGCTTTTACAAACGCTATTAATACTCGCGACGGGGCTATTGCCCTAGCACATAAGGGTACTCTTTTTCTGGACGAATTAGGTGAATTACCTCTGCCATTACAGGCGGAGTTTCTGCGGGCGTTGCAGGAAGGAACTTACAAGCGAGTGGGCAGTAATAACTGGCGTAAATCGCAATTTCGGCTGGTTAGCGCCACCAACCGCGATCTGGCCGATGAAGTAAAGAAGGGAAATTTTCGGCAGGATTTATTTTACCGGGTGTCAGGCTGGACGTGTCAATTGCCCCCACTGCGGGAACACAAAGAAGATATCCCGGTATTGGCTGAGCATTTTTTTAGAAACCACCATCAGATCGAACAGCCCATTGACCGGCAAGTGTTCGACTTCTTGCAGCTACGTGACTATCCAGGTAACGTGCGAGAATTACAGCAATTAGTCAACCGGATTGCCAATAAGCATCTGGGTGAAGGCCCAATCACAATCGGCGACATCCCGCAGTCGGATTGGCCCGACTTTCGCCGGATGTCCACTCCGCCAGTGAGCAACGATCTTGAATTAGCTATTAATAGCTTGATGTACAACGGGTTAGGATTGAAAGAAATTAAGGATATTGTCGCCGAAATTGCTAAGAAAGTGGCTATTAACCACGAAAATGGTAATCTAAAAATGGCTGCACAACGGCTCGGCTGTAGTGAACGTATTCTGCAAATGCATCAGAAAGCTGAACCCGTATCTGGTTTTACAATGCAGCAAATTGGTTGAAAAAGTGGATAATCAGTCGTAGCTGATACGAGAGCAACTCCCATGCACAGCCACGACCGATTATCCACTTCTATTGACTGATTAGCCAGGGGTCACGCCAGCTCTTGGAGAAACCTACTTCTTTTGATACCGAAATGCTATGTTCCTTTGCTGGCTGGGGTTTTCGGTTCACGCGGCCGATTAGTTTGAGCAGGTTGCCAGAGAGGATTTTTGTTGCATCACCAGTAGATAGTTTCAGGGCAGCAATTTTGGCCAGTTCGACGCCTGGATGCAGCCATGGACCATCGGACCCGAATAGGAATTTGTCGGGACCAGCGCAGTCAACGGCTCGCTGGAGCAGGTCGAACCGCCTTACCCCGGATGTATCGGTGTAGATATTGGGAAAACGAACTAAGTAATCGATCATCCCGGCCTGCGCTCGCCAATCGTCGGAAAAGCTGCCTAAGTGGGGAATGATAAAGTTAACATCGGGATATTCTTGCCCCAACAGTTCAACTACTGAGATTTCGGCCACTACATCATAAAGAACCGGCAAACGAAAGGCACGGGCCGTTTCGCAGACTTCCCGGCTGATGCGAGCATCGTAGCGATGGAGTTTTATGCCGCAGAAGCCGTACTCCTGCACCGCCTTTTTGACCATTTTCAGCACCCGTCCCCGGTCGCGGATAGCGTGAACGAAAGCAAAGCCATAAAATCGGTTGGGGTTGCTCTGCACAATGCTGGCCACCTGTTGGTTTGCCAGCGTGTAGTTAGAGTGGAAAGCGGCAAAAAGTACCGTTTTCTGAATACCCGCGTCAGTGGCCCAGCCTAAATAAGGCTTTAGGGGAGCGTTAGTATCCCAGGGACCGGTTAACCCGTCGCCTTTTCCGGCGTGGCAGTGGCAGTCTATTATGAGCATGAGCTGTTTGGCAAGACTTTATGTTATTAGAGCATTAATGGTTCCTGCACTATGGGAAAATACTTTTTCTTTCGCTGTTCGCCATTTTTTTCGCAAGGCTGAATCAAGCCGTTGCGGATTGTTACGAACGTTATTTCGAAACACAATTAATATGAATCTAAATTTTCTGGGTAGTTCTGGCTCAGCTTGACGAAATAGGGCTGCATCCTCGCCGGGTAATATTATACTCCACCATTGTAATCCTGATCTATTCGCCCAATATGCGGGAACACGTTGATCTTCTTTATAAATACCGTCCAGCAATCCTGACTTCACCGCAGCAAGCATTTCAGCGCCGTCGGCCCTGGCAGCCGGGTCGGGGCTTCTGAGCATCCGTTGAAGAGAGTACTGAGCATGAACGTCAATATTGGGATGAATGACATCGTTAGGCGAGAATTCCTGCTCTGATTCATGCGTACCGTCTATAATCTCGTCCAGCATCTGGTATTCATCGGTTTCCTGCTCCCTATTGTTACCCTTACCTTTTCCAATATTAGCATCTTTTTTTGCTTCGTTCCTTCGTTTGCGTGCTTCTTCAGCTCCATCTACCCCAGCCACTACTGCATCTTTAATGGGCTTAATCGGGTTTTCTTTAGCAGGCAGAAATACGGTGGAAAGGGCCAGCAAGGGAGCCGCTAATTTTTTGTACCATTCCCCCTCCACCCCGCCTTCGTGGACCTGACCGTCATCGGCCAGCAGTTGATCCAGTTCCGTCTGCACTGCCTCACCGACCTCTGGTAGAATAGTACCTGATGTGATCATAAGCTCCTTCATATCCTGCCATGCCTTTCGCAAAGCTGGGTCAAGCCGCTGAGGATTGGAGCGTACTTTATCTCGGAAGACAAGTATCCGAATTTGCAGCTTATCATTATTTTCGAAGATTACTGCAGCTGCGTCTTTGCCGGGTTTAATTAGCTGCCACCAGCCCATACCCACATCTTTAGCCAGTTGGGCTGGCCAGTACTGATCCTCTTTGAAGATACCAAACAACCTTTCCCCATAAATAGCACCCACCATTTCATTTCCGTCCACCCTTGCAGCCGGATCAGGGCTTCTACGCATCCGTTGAAGAGCATATTGAGCATGGACATCAATATTGGGATGAATGACATCGTTAGGCGAGAATTCCTGATTCTGTTCATTCTCGAACTCATTCTGGGATTGGTCGGCGTTGCCAGATATCAACTGATCCAGTTCCGTTTGCGTAAATTCACCAAACGCCGGAGTTATTTCTGATCGGCCATTTTTCTGACAGGCACAACCAGCCTGCAACGATGTCTGCTGCATCCTTAACTTATCAGCAAGCCCAAAACGCTGCAAAAATTGATTTAAAGCTTGATTACAGGCGGGACAGTCGCCAGTACCCACGTTGACCATCAAGATGCTTTTTACTAACATGGGAAATCCCGGATTAGCCGCCGACTGGCGGGTAAACCATCGTATAAACTGCCGTTGAGCGTGTTGACCGCCAGTGATATCAGTCGTGATAAAATCAGGACGAAGCGGTACCCGAATGGAACGGCCATCTTTAGTGTAGACGTTGACCCTTGCGCCTGTTTTTGGGCGGGCTGGGGGTAAGCTTGGAGTCAGCGAGAGGTTCATAAGCAATGAGGTTGTTTGGTTTAGGATGAGGAGTGGAGTTGTCCTTGCCTAGAATAGTATTGATCTGGTGACAGGTGCGCAGAATAGCTGATGGTGGGTGGTCGGCCCGAATGCAGAAGGCTACCTCCGGCACAGTTGGCTGCTGGTCATTGGTCAGCAATAAGGGTTGAATACCAGCCATTCTTAGTTGACGATATACTGAGAAAACCGCTCTTGCATTCGATAACGCTAATTTCTGCACCGGAAACAAGCCACCCGTCGTGGGAACCGACCGGACTTGCTGTTTGAACAGGGTAACATTCTGACAAAGCTGATTCCGTAGCCTGTCGCCTTTTGATCGGTCATTTTGCAACGCTTGCCCAGCCACCCAGGCATGGAGGTTCGAGACCGGACTGGTGTGTATGCGCACTTCACTACGTTGCCGGTAGCGGC
>NZ_JBMDWV010000117.1:0-40083 GCF_048594605.1 Spirosoma sp. | reverse complement strand
ACTTGATAGTCAGAATTGTGTAAGCAGCCTGATTGGGTTGGCGCACTTGTGAGCCAATATTTGTACGGGTGCGGTCGTCATCGCAGATGATCAGCAGCCGATTCCGGTCCAGTGGGGTTAGGTCTTCACCTTTATGACCGGGTATGTGCAACGGTTGCCCCTGTGCAGTACGTATGAGCGTAAAGGGATTGCCAGCGTATAAATCCGCAGACGTAATGGTCCATACATACGTATCAAATTGCCCATTGGACTCCAGCGAGGTGAGCATCCAGAAACAACCGTGATTTGGGTCATACTCAAGGCTTGAAATGGCCAGTGGCGTAGGCAACGTAGCGTCGGCCTTGGTAATCACGAAGTCATCGACAATCTTCCAGTCATTAGACAACCGAACACGCTCCGCATCACCCGTCCCCTCGAAGCTATACGATACGCTGATGATTTTGGCCCGATACGTAAAACTGTCGTACGCTTTCCCTTCTTCCCGAATGCCGAAAAGTAGTTGTTTGTCTGTAGCCGCCAATCCTTCAATCTTAAAATAGGGAAGCTCGCCCGGGAACTCATCGGTTGCCAGTAGACGCGCAATAGGCTGGCGATACGCAACGGATGTTTGGCTAGTATCGTCAGGTGCCAATACGTGCGGATGCTGTTCGTCGCCACTGCGCCAGTACAAAATCGTGTTGAAACGATCCCAATCGTGGCTGCCCGGCTTTACACGGTCGAAAGCGGTGGTTAGAAATACGTAACGACGGTCGGGCGTCTGGGCAAAATCTTCATACTTGGTGCCTTGCGTAAAGGTTGGTTGTGTCAGATACGTTGGCGGTTTTGTTGAATCAGCCAGTGTTTCGGGCGTTTTCATAAACACCGAACTCTGGCCCGACGGCATGTCTTTATCGTTGGCAAAAAAAAGATTTTTACCATCGTACAACACGGCCGAAGCTTCGCACCAGACGGGCTGTCCATTTACAGCTGTTCCGGGAGCAAAGCAGTTAAGGAATCCTTCTTGGGTAATGGCAGCTGTTGTGGAAAGTGTAGTGGCGGGGAGTTTGGCGGTCTTACAGCCGAAAGCTAGCGACAGAACTGTTAACGTAATGGTGGATAGTCGGTAAATCATACAAGAGGATAGTATAAAAACGGCTACAAATGTCGTGGATTACTGCCGCAAAACGAACCCGACACCGTGTACATTTTCGATACGTATCGCCGGGTCCTGAGCAAGCCGTTTGCGAAGTCGGGAAATAAATACGTCAAGACTACGACCCATGAAATAATCGTCGTCGCCCCAGATGGCACGTAGCAACTCGTCGCGCCGAACAAGCGTATTCGGCCGTTCAAGCAGATAAGCAATTACGTCGGCTTCGCGATGGGTGAGCGTCTGCGTTTGGCCATTAACGGTAAGCGTCAGATTCTGGCGGTTAAGGAGGGTGTCGGTCCGTAACGCCCGCTCGTTTACATTGCTTGTACGCCGGAGAAAGACGTTGATTTTCAGGATTAATTCTTCAATACTGAAGGGTTTCGTCAGATAATCGTCGGCGCCGAGCCGTAAGCCCTGTAGGCGGTCGTCTTTGTTAGTTAAGGCGCTTAGAAATAAAATCGGCACCTGCGTGTCGACGGATCGAATTTGCTGAGCGAGCGTAAACCCATCGCTCTGAGGCAGCATCACATCCAGCAGACACACATCGAATCGCCCGGCCTGAAACGTGGCCCACGCATCAGTACCATTGGTACAGTGCGTAACGAGAAAAGGCACGTTTTCGAGCGTATCGCGAATCACGAACCCCAAATTTACGTCGTCTTCAACGAACAGTATGCGTGCAGGATTCACGGGGGAGTTATGAATGAGTGAGTGGGTAACTGACCAAGCCGCCGGAGCGTTGAATCATTTCGCAACGGGTTTACATTCTTTGATAAAGGACAGATTATCTGAAACGTACTGCCTTCGCCGGGTTTGCTGGAAAGTACCAGCTTCCAGTTGTGTGCTCTAACGACCTGCCGAACGTAGTAAAGTCCCAGTCCAAACCCTTTTACATTATGGGTGCGCCCCGAACTTACCCGAAAGAACTGGCGAAAAATGGCTTTCTGATGTTCGGGTGCAATACCAATGCCGTTGTCACCTACTGACCAGATCAATTGGTTATTCTCAGTACGGGTGTGTAGTACGACACAAGGCGATTTGTCGCAATACTTAAGTGCGTTGTCGATCAGATTATTCAAAACCGTTTCAAGGTGGTAGCGATCGGCATATAGGCAGGAGCCGGTCGCTACCAGATCGAGCCGTACGTAAGGCGCAAACGTATCGGCAGCCAGATTCATGAGTTCGTGGATGTCAATGTCGACCCGATTGAATTCAAAGCCAGTACGTTGAGAGCGAGCTAGTTGCAGTACGCTATTAATCTGCTTTTGCAAACGTCGGCTTTCTTCGCCCAGAATGCGTACGTATTGTTTTAGCCGATCGGGCTGCTGAGTAATTGTATCTGTTTGTAATACGTCAGACGCAATACGTATTGTCGACACGGGCGTTTGCAGTTCATGAGTAATGTTATTAATGAAATCACGCTGCACTTCAGTCAGCCGCCGTTGTCTGAGCACGAGCACAAGCGTATAGCCAAAGAAAAGAACCACCAGCAGTACGGCGCTGGTCGACCACAATAAGCCGCTCAATTGCCCGGTAACAAAGGCGGTCTGATTCGGAAAGCGGATGCCGAAATAATACGTATAGCGCGGGAATTTGGGTAAATTTCTTGTTTTACTCCCCGCCAAACCATTCGTGCTGACATAAGCGCCGTAGACCATGCGGTCGGTCTCGCAATTATAAATCCCGTATTCGTAATCTGTAATCAGGTTATGCGCCTGTAAGGATCGCTGAATGAACGTTTCGAGCGTAGTGGGATCAATTGGTGCATCGGTGTTGACGATAAAATAATCGGGCGAGAGCTGGGTAACCGCGTATCGGTTCAGGGTGAAGCGATTCAGTTTTGCCACTTCATCGGCCACATCCTGCAAAGCAATAAAGGCTGACTGACGAAATTGCCGCTCACGCAGAGCATAGGCGTTACGTACCCAGATCGCCTGCACAGCCAGGATGCCGATAATGGAAAGCACCGAAAGAACAACCAACAGACGCAGACGAGACATTTTTGATCGAGCAAATACGTGAATGACCCAATAATTCCAACTGTAAAGTACGTGTTATTCGGGCAATCCCTCAATCGCTTATTCGCTAATTAGCCGCACATTAACAACTCATTAACAAACGTTAGGAAGTACTTAACAAAGGGAATCGGAGGGGGGCGGTACGTTTGCATCGTTGCTTGAGTGAGCAACCGGACAAACCTTACCAAACCAATTTTTCTATGAAACGTATCCTGTTTTTTGGCGCTCTATTACTACTGACTGCTTCAGTCGCTATGACTAGTTTAAGCGCGTTGTTCAACTGGCGGAACGCTACGTATGATTTCGGTCGTATTAAGCAGGGTAAGCCTGTTACCGCCGAATTTGCTTTTACCAACAAAGGCGAAATTCCACTTGTGATCAGTAACGCAAAGGGTTCGTGTGGATGTACGGGTGTTGAGTATCCCAAGTCGGCTATTTTGCCGGGTCAGTCGGGTGTAGTGAAAGCGACGTTCAATGCAGCAGCCGTTGGCGCATTCAGTAAAACCGTTACAATCGAGTCGAATGCAGAAGGTGGTACGCAGACGCTCTATTTCAAAGGCGAAGTTGTGAAAGAAGGTGTAGCTGCTCAGTAACGTCAGCCAGAGTTATTCTTACTCAACTATAGCTCCGATTAGACTCCCAATCCGTGGTTATGGATTGGGAGTTTTTATTTAGAAATGGTTCGCTTGTCAAGTTTGCATCCACCGGAGCGGGAAAAAGTAGCAGGAAATAGGATTAACGTTGTTGTAAAAAATAGACCTCAGACAAGCTTATTCGTCTGAGGTCTTATATATAAAACGTTGACCAAGAAGTGTTAAATCAATTGTAGCTTCGCTACTTTTAGATTGACGTGAATCGTGTCGTGCTTGAACCGCACGACGGACCGTTCTAATTAATATTTCATCTCGCCCCGATCTTTCTCAACGGCGGTACGTCCTTCTTTCATCCAAACGGGCATTGGCGCGTCTTTGAGGTAGTAATCAAAGAATTGGTACAGTCTAATACTCAGGTCTTTCGCGTTGTGGCGTTGGGTCAGGTTGTGTCCTTCTCCATTGTAAACCAGCATCCAGACGGGCTTATTCAATCGGCGTAATGCCGTGAATAATTCGATTCCCTGATACCAGGGGACAGCACCATCGGCATCGTTATGCGTCATCATGAGTGGTGTCTCAATGCGGTTAGCGAAAAACAACGGCGAGTTCTCGATGTAATTCATGGGTTTGTCCCAGAGGGTTCCGCCAATGCGGCTCTGGGTTTTTTCGTACTGAAACTGCCGAACCAAACCCGTTTCCCAGCGAATGCCGCCGTAAGCTGATGTCATGTTTGCTACGGGCGCACCGGCTTCAGCGGCCCGAAACAGATTGGTACGGGTAATAATGTATGCCGTCTGATAACCGCCCCAGCTCTGCCCCTGAATACCCAGCCGATCTCGATCAACAAACCCTTTATTGATCAGGCTTAAGACACCCGGTACAATACAATCGTATGCATTGGGGCCGGGTTGACCCGTTGTGTAAACAATATCTGGAATAAAGACCAGATAACCATTGGATACGCAGTACGATACGTTAATCGTTGAGCGGCTAGGTGCCGGAACTTTATAATCATTTAGCGTTTCCGCGTTACGTTCGTAGAAATACGTCAGCATGGGGTACTTCTTTTTCGGGTCGAAACCTTCGGGTTTATACAACAGCCCTTCGAGCTGAACGCCATTGGTACCGAGCCATTTGACGAGTTCAACACTACCCCAGCTGATGCTGTCCTGCTGCGGGTTGATGTGGGTAAGCTGCACAGGATTTGCCAGGGTAGAGTCTGTCCCTCCAGACCGGGTCTGAAACAGATTAATCGGCTCCTGGAAATTACCCCGGAAAAACGTCATTGTTGGTGCGTTTTTGGCCTTATTCAGTTTTGCATACCGGTGGTTGCTATGTGTAAGCGTAGTGGGCTCAAGCGCCGATAAACCATTCTTGCTCTTAAAAATTCCGGTCGATTTATCGCTTTCCCAAATACCCGTAAAGAACAATTCCTTTGTCGGATCAATAGCTTTTTCGGGCGTCATTCGACCCTGGCCGGGTATAGGTGAATCGTCTTCATCAAATTCAGCGTAACGCAGACGAACATGATTTTTTCGGCCCCAACCCGCTGTCAGATTTAATGGCTTTTCCTTACCAGTCGGGTCAATTTGCCAGATATCGTAGCGATCATAAAGCCATACGTATCGGTCGTTAGTTGTCCAGCCTGCGGAGCCGTAGGAACCAGGTAGATTGGGCGTATCGTGCTCTTCGTCAAAGAATTTGTGAGGCAGTCCACGCGTCAGATCAATACGTTTTCCATCGGCTACAGACCAGGCCCGCCAGAGGGAGTCGCGCTCATCGAACCAGTATGCATACGTTCCGCCCGGCGATAATTTCGGCTGCGAAGCCATTACATCGTTGGCAATTTTTTTCTTCGTTCCGGTCTGGGCGTCAACCAGATATAAGTCGGTGTGACCTGGGTCCCAGGACGATTGCACCTGATACGGTAAGTCACTAAGTCCTAACAAGTACCGCGTATTTACTTTCGGGTCGAACGCTACGGTTGGCATTTCGCGGGTGGCTATTGGAATAATTTTGCCGGACGCTACGTCATAAATCGTCAGAAAACCGCGTTCCTTTTCCTCTTTGAGTCGTTTTTGCTGCATAGGTTGCAGTCGGCTGTCGGTCCAGCTCCAGATATCCATCTTCACCTTTTCATCATCGGGCGTCAGCGTATCTTTGGTTGGTTTGGGTGGAATTGGTGAGGTAGAGAAATACAGGCGCTTGCCATCGTCCGCAAATTTCGGCTCCCGAAACTCGTTGACCGACCAACCTTTGGGAATCGAAGCTGTCAGCGTATCGGCCAGTACTTTAAAGGGAGCTTCAAGAGGGGTTGTTTTGGACTTTTTACCTTTTGCAGGAAGGGCAGAAGCCAGGTTTTTGTAATACAGCGAAAATACTTTTACGTCTGATCCGACGCTATCGGCTGAGGCCATCCAGACAATCTGCTGACCTACTTTGTCGACCGCCAACCCTTTGTAAATCTTGCGTTTTGAACTGGTATCAACGAGCATCGTTTGTCCGCTGGATGTATTAAACAGGAAAACGCCCGGAACGGCTTTGTCTCCGGTCTTCAACGAATCATTGGCTGAGTCTTTGCTATAAAATATTTTCTGCCCATTGTCAGAAACCACTACGTTCGATACGTAGCGGAAGGTTTTACGGGAGCCATCAGCCATGTTTAGTAAGGTCAAGTCATCACCTTTCGGTTTTGTCGAATATGGTTTTCCAGAGGCTACCGTTGTTGTCGAAGCAGGGGAGGTGGGGGGCAACGTATCGCGTTGCGTTTGTGTCGTGACTTTTGCCGCCGGTTTTTCTTTGGCATCCTTCCGTTCCTGCATGACGGCAAGCCAGGAGCCCGCATCTTTACCAAATGCAAATGATTTTACATTCGGGAGTTTTATGGATTTCCCCGTTGTCAGATTCAATGCTACCAGACTGTCTTTGGGCATTTCGTCCGCTTTTTTCTTTTTCAATTTGGCTTTCCGGACGTCGGCAGCAGCTACTTTCAGCCGCATCACCAGATACTTGCTGTCGGGCGTAAACTGGGCCATGTAACCGCGTGGGAAAACATAGTGCGTCCGTGAGGGGTTTGTACCAGTAGCCCAGGCTTCCAGGCGTCCGTCGCCATCCTGCGGATCGACCTGAAAAGCAATCCATTGGCCGTCGTCGGAGATTTTTTCTGACTTCACACTTTGCCAGCGGTCATAGTCAGAAGCCTTTAACGGACGCTTCTGAATCTGTGCGAGTAGAGACACAGGAAAGAGCAGGCAGAACAGCAGTTGAGTAAAGAGATTCATAAAGAGAAAAATTAAGATCGACTAAATTACTACGAACAGATTGATTAATAGGCCACCATTTTACAACCTTACTATTTATTATGAGATTTGTGCTATTGATAGTATGTTTATTTCCCATTTATGGGTTTGGGCAATCGAATAAATTGTTAAAACGGGAATTGGACAGCATGTATGTTCTGGATCAGCGTAATCGGGAATGGCTCGCTAAACTAGGTAACAACCAGCCGCTGACAGACAGCCTGAGTAGTGTTTATAAAACGGATCGTACAAAACTGGCGGGGGTACTTTGGACAGAGCAGGTAAAAATTGATACCAGCAATTTGAATCGGGTTGAAGTTATTTTAAAGCAGCACGGTTATCCGGGAAAAACGCTTGTTGGCAAGCCTACAAATGAGGCCGTCTTTTACATTATTCAGCATTCTAACAAGATTCCTGATTATTTGCCCCTCATCAAGAAAGCGGCTGAAGCAGACGAATTACCGTTCTCACTTTATGCGATGATGCTTGACCGGTCGTTGATGTACGAAGGGAAACCGCAGCTTTATGGCACCCAGGTATCGTGTCGACAGTTAATCAAAACCAAGCAATCACGCTGTTTTGTTTGGCCAATTGCGGAAGCAGAATCCGTCAACGAGCGTCGAAAAAAGGCTGGATTTGAGTTGAGTGTTGAAGAAAATGCCAATCGACTTAATGCCGCCTACGAGCCCAACCTGACGATGGAGTCCGTGAAAAAAACGTATGTTTTTAACGAGAAATAAGCCTTGTGCCCCATCGGGCTGCTACGTTAATTTGCCAGAAAATGCTACGTAGCAACTCAATGGGGCACAAGGCAGGCTATTCCTGGATCAATTTGGCTAGACCTACTCCTGAATCCGCAGCCCCGTAATACACCCAGATGGTGCCGTCTGGCCGCCGTACCCAGCCGTTCGAAAATACTACGTTAGGGAAGAAACCTTCGCGCTCCCAGGGCAATTCAGGAGTTAGTAGAGGAGCTTCCGAGCGGTCCAGGATTATTGACGGATCGTTTTTATCCAGCAGGGCCAAAGCCAGTGAGTAAGCATGGGTGGGGTCGGCGCCGTGATAGCAAACCAGCCAGCCTTCATCCGTTAAAATAGGTTCAGGCCCTGCGCCAATTTTCCCGCCTTCCCACTCAAATTTGGTATCTACCAATCCACGCCCCCCAAACAGGAAACGATGATTTCCCCAATGGATGCCATCTTCCGACTCGGCCAGCCAGACAGACGGTTTACCAATATCCGACACCATTGGTCGGTGGAGCAATACGTAGTTGCCATTGATTTTTTCGGGAAACAAAGCGACGTCTTTATTGGGTGGCGGCAAAACCATACCGACGCGCTCAACACTCACAAAATCAGTAGTTACGGCCAGCCCTACGCCGGGTCCGTGTTCGGATACGGCCGTATAGGTAATCCAGTATTTACCGTCCAGATACGTAATGCGTGCATCTTCAACCCCATATGACTCGTCCATACGGGTAGGAAACAAAAACGGTTTCGCGTCAATTGTAAAGTTCACGCCGTCACGGCTGCGGGCTATCCGCAGGTAGCTTATGGAGGTCAGGTATACTTTTCCGTCGATTGTGACAACCCGGGGATCATAATCTCCGTCTGGCTCCTTAAATTTCTTAACTACCAGAGTCGGAACGCCATCCTGTTCTTCAATAATTGGTATCGCTATGTATCCTTTTTCAGCCTTTGGCGCTTCGGCTACCCGTAGCAGGAGCAAAATTTCGTCGCCAAACTGGCAGGCTGCTGGATTAAAGGCGCCCAGAACGTCATAGCCTTCAATAAATGGTTGTACGTCAGCTGTCTGAATAATTGGCTGGCTGGATAGGCGCTCAAGTCGATAATTTTTCATTAAAGTGCTTTCTATAGTTAAGTTTACGCTGTGTTGTTGTCAGACGGACGACGCAACGATATTTTCACAACGGCAAAGCTAATCTTGAAATTTTGAATCAATTATTCAATTAGTTTTGGGACGGGCAAAACCTTCGGGGAAATAGCCGCGTTATGAGGATTGAATTAACTTTTAGACTCTATAAACCATGATTTACCAGCCAACATTTGATCAGGACGAAGACGTATTGATGTTAAATCCAGACCCTGAATCGGCTGCATTCGACGATGATGAAGATGACTTCGATGAAAATGACGCCGAATTCGATGAACTAGGCTCGGGAGCCGCCAGCGGATACGGAGCAGATGATTTGGACGATATCGACGAAGAAGAATTTAGTGAAGACGATCTGGAAGAAGACTTCGATGACCCGGATTTCGAAGACGATCTGGACGATGACAGTATGGAGTAAGGTTTAGCGTGTCGCTAATGAGAACATATAGAGCTGATCACAGTTACTATAAAAACGTTTATCCTTATGGCACTTTCTGATCAGAACTCCAATCCTGACGAAGTTCAACTTGTTACAACAGCCGATGACGACACGGAAGGCACCGCGCCTGACGCAGACACGCAGTCATCGGCGGCTAGTGAAGCGGGTGATCGTACGGCTGAAGATGGCTCGCGAGCACCTAACGATCCCGCTGAGGGAGCGTAGATTTGCTAATGAATGATGAATGCTCAAAAAACATTCATCATTCATTAGTCAGTATTACTTTCAAAAGTGTCTGGCATTTCATTTCGGTTTCCTGCCATTCCCGTTCGGGGTCAGAATCTTCCGTCAGGCCAGCTCCGGCGTAAAGGGTTGCCAGCTTACCTTCCAGCTTCATGCAGCGGATATGAACGAAAATATCGGTAGCCGCTCCCTCCGACGTATCAATATTTACTGGCCCTAAAAAACCGCTGTAAAGCTCACGGTTATGGGTTTCATGTTCCCGAATAAAGGAAAACGCTACGTCGCGGGGTGTGCCACATACCGCTGAAGTTGGATGAAGCAAACGTAGCATAACTGTTCCAAGCTGCGGATAACGAACCGCTTGCGTGTCGACGGTAAAGCGGGTGCCAAGGTGCATCAGATTACCAGCCACAATGCTTTTAGGGCCTTCTTCTATGTATTCGCGCAGCCTTATCTTCTTGAAGCACTCAATAATATAGCGGCACACAATTGCCTGTTCTTCAATTTCTTTCTGCGACCACATTGCTTCGGCCGGGCGTTTGGTTGTTCCATCCGGATTAAACACAGATTGAGTTCCTGCCAGAGCGGCCGTCTGGAAAATGCCGTTGGCGTCGGTGCTTACCAGTCGCTCAGGCGTAGCACTTATCCAGATCTGACCTCGTTCCGGAATCGATACGGCTGATACAAAAGCGGTTGGATAGGTCTGACAAAGTTTGTCGAACAGGCTAACGGCATTGGGGGCATCGGCAAATACTACGTGCTTGGTTCGCGATAGAACCACTTTGCGGAAATCGCCACGTTGCATGGCTTCCACCGCTTCTGCCACATTACGTACGTAGTTTGTTTCGATGTCTGGCTCGGACAGGAGCGTTACAGCCGATGCGGACACAGCCTGATTTGATGAACGACGGGCGCTGGTCATCAGGGCTTGCCAGAAATCGGCGGCTGTTTCTTCAGCCGTATTTTTTATGTCGATCTGGTTATTGTCAGAAAAGACAACCTGTAGGTCGGCACGTAAAAAAAGCGTTTTAGCCGACTTTTCATCATCGCTAAGTCCGTCAGTGATGTTGTCGAACGGACTAATGAGAAACCCAGCCGGTAATTCATCCAGGTCGGCAGCTACTCTTGGTAGCACTTCGTCAAAAGACACAATCAAATGCTTTTCCCGTTGGTTGGGAAGCCGCCAAAGAGCAGCTGGAACGCCCAGTGAACGAGCAGTTTCCCAAAAATCGATAGCCTGAGGGTGATGTTCGGCAACGCGCGTTAATGAAGTAGTATGAAAAGAATAATCGGATTGCATAAGTAACAGCCGTGGCTACTAAGGCCAATCTATTAACAATTAAGCAGACGAATTTGTGCCGCATTGCTTATTTCGACACAAACATAGTTGCTAACCTGTCTGTTCAGCAACTCTTTCTTGATCAGATAGTTTTAATCAAATTCTAATTAATTCTCCGGATAATCTTAAAATTTTTTAGAAAAACTTAATAAATCATAAGTAGATATACTCTCAAGCATAATTATATATGCGTATTTTTTTGTCTGTTCAGTTTTATTTCAACCTAAAAACTCGGGTAACGAGATGAAGTTTTATGAAAAAACCTCTTCGTTCACAACTGCTGTCTGGCAGGATTGTGAGGATGGCTCTTGGTCATACCTTTCTTTTCTGTTCGTACAACACCTTAACCTATGCTACCGGAGACTTATCCGGTAAACCTACATCTACCCGACTGGAAACCCCTACGTCGGTCGACAAAACACTAAGCGGCAGAGTTACAGACGAGAATAATTCAGCTTTGCCTGGAGTAAGCGTTATTTTGAAAGGTACACAAAGAGGAACCGTAACCGATGCTGATGGACGTTATCGTATAGACGTACCCGAAAGTAACGCCGTTCTGGTTTTCTCGTTTGTGGGTTATTTATCGCAGGAGGTGCGCGTAGGCAGTCAAAGTTCGCTTGATGTAAGTCTGAAGGCGGATAGCAAGGTTCTGGATGAAATTGTTGTTATCGGTTATGGTACAACCAAGAAATCGGATTTGACCGGTGCAGTTGCCGGTGTCAAAGAAGCACAGCTCCAGGAGCGTCCGGCTCCTTCGCTGAACCAGGCGCTTTCGGGTCGTATGCCTGGTGTACAGGTAAATACGAACTCAGGCCGGCCGGGAGGACGTACCACCGTCCGGATTCGCGGATTTAGCTCGATCAACTCGTCAAACAACCCGCTCTACGTAGTAGATGGTGTAATGCTTCCGCAAGGAAACCAGGCGCAGTTCAGCTCGGCGATCGACTATATCAACCCGAACGATATTGTTTCGGTTGAAGTGCTAAAAGATGCCTCATCGACGGCTATCTATGGAGCCAGAGGTGCCAACGGCGTTATTCTCGTAACGACCAAAAAAGGAAAGGCGGGGACGGGAACCGTTACGTATGATGGACAATTCAGTGTGAATACAATTGGCCCAAACCGGCCACAGGTACTGAACGCCCGTGAATACCTGGCGACAGAAGATCTTGCTTATAAGAACATCGCCAAATACGATCCGGCGGGCTGGGCATCTGGTAAGTATACGTATCTGGACCCTGTTGCTCGCAGAAAGGCATACAGTGCTAAATATCCGGGCGTTTTTGACGCGAATCTCAACCCGCTGTATGACACCGACTGGTTAAAAGAGACTACACAAAATAAGCTCTCACAGAACCATCAACTCGGCTTTAGTGGCGGTAACGAACGTACTCAGTATTCGCTGTCGCTGGGTTACCGCGATGACCAAGGGCTTATCATGACATCGTACATGAGACGGTATTCGGGTCGGTTTACAGTTGATGATCAAATCAAAAAATGGCTGAAAATTGGTGGTACGTTGAGTTACAACAACCAGAGCGAGAATATTGTGGATCAGGGCGATGCTGTGGCTCGCCAGATTGTGGAAGACTTCCCGTTCCTGCCCGTCAAATATGCCGACGGTACGTATGCCAGCAACCGTGACTATCCAAATGCTGAGGGAACCTTTAGCTCGATGCACCGCCTGATGGATCGGCGCTATATCCTGAACACGCAAACCACGCTGGGTAGCTTATACACAAACATTAGCCTGGCGAAAGGTCTGGAAATGCGGACCGTTCTGGGCGTTAACTTGCTGACGCAGGAGAACAACGAGTATCAGACCCGGACCCTGAACCCAGGTAGTTTAGGAAACGCAGCTGGCCGGAATCGCAGAGAAAATTTCTGGTCATTGGAAAATTACCTCACCTATAACAAACAGATCGGTACGGCTCACAACTTTACAGGACTGTTGGGTATTTCGTGGCAGGAAACGAATTTCTTCAGAATCAGCGCTACGGTAAACAACTTCGCTACGGATTACTTCGGCTATAATAACTTAGGAGCTGGGTCCGTTAACCCGCAGGTACAATCAGATGCGTCGCGGTTTGCCTTTAACTCGTACTTTGGCCGGATCAATTACAGCCTGCTCGATAAGTACCTTTTTACGGTAACGGGCCGGGCTGATGGATCATCCAAGTTTGGTGAAAACCACAAGTTCGCTTTCTTCCCTTCGGCGGCTCTAGCCTGGCGTGTTTCGGAAGAATCGTTCCTGAAGGGCAATCCGATCATTAACAATTTGAAAGTTCGGACTAGCTACGGTCTGACAGGTAACTCCGAAATTCCACCGTATCGGTCTTTACCAATACTCAACTCAACTTACTCGACAATCTACGGCGACGCGCGCTTCAACGGAACGGGTATTGATCGTCTGGCTAACCCGGATCTGCGTTGGGAAAAAACTGCTCAGACCGATGTTGGCGTAGAAATCGGTTTGTTTAAAGGACGGGTTAACCTGGAAATGGACTACTACCACCGGTTGACAACAGACATGCTGCTTGATGCTCCGGTAGCTCGCACCAGTGGTTACGCAACCATTCGCCGGAACGTTGGCTCGATGCAAAACCAGGGTTTTGAATTTGGTTTGAATACGGTGAACATTGATCGGGGTGGTTTCTCCTGGAATACTTCGTTCAATATTTCCTTCAACCGCAACAAAGTACTCTCGCTGGCAACACCGTCCGATATTTTCAACGTAGGTGGTCCTAACTTCACCAACCCAACCAACGTTATTCGTGTGGGCGAACCTGTCGGTTCATTCTGGGGCTTAACCCGCCTGGGTACGTGGAGTGAAGCAGAACGGGAAGAAGCGGCTAAGTTCACCAGCTATCGGAACAACCTGACCATGTTACCCGGTGACATCAAGTATCTGGATGTAAACGGCGATAAAGCAATTACGGACGCCGATCGTAATATCATCGGTAATGGTAGCCCAAAAGGCTGGGGAGCCATGACAAACACCTGGCGCTACAGAGGCTTCGATGCTACGTTTGAACTTCAGTTTATGTTTGGCAATGACGTAATGCTGATGAACCTGCACCCGAGCGAAGACCGTCAGGCTATTGCTAACAGCTATAAGTCAGTACTGAACGCCTGGACGCCGACGAACCAGAATACGCCAATCGCTGAGATTCGGGAAACACGGGCCGGTTACGTAACAAACGTAGATAGCCACTGGATTAAGGATGGATCGTTCCTTCGCGGACGTAACCTACTGTTCGGTTATACCTTCCCATCTGAGCTAACTAACAAGTTGAAATTGAACCGGCTACGTTTGTATGCTTCCGTTCAGAACTTCTTCCTGCTGGTTGATGATCCGATCGTTGGTGATCCCGAAGTTACCCCAACCAACCAGGGCGACGACAACAGTGCTTTCACACAAGGTATGATCTGGCACAACTATCCGAAACCAACAACCTACATGTTAGGCTTACAAATTGGTTTATAATTATCAACCTAATAAAGATTTTACCATGCGATTTACCGTATTAAATACTATAACGAGGGCGCTGCTGTGTGGAACGATTCTGCTCGGTCCTGTTGGCTGCTCCGACTTCCTGAAAGAGAACGCTCCCTCTAACCTGACCGCCGACAACTTCTTTACCATTCCTGACCACGCTGAGGCCGGGCTGGCTGCCACCTATGCCACCCTTCGGTTTATGGGCGATGGGGCTGGTATCTTCTCCAATAACTGGCAGATGCTCGAGGCCATGACGGGCACCTCCACGACGGAGACCGCCCAAAACTCAGACCTCAACAACCTGTATAGCATGTCGCACGACGGCAATACGGTTCACGTGGTCAACTATTGGAACGGCCTATACAGGATTATTGCGCAGGCTAACCTGGTTCTTGACCGGGTGCCGGGGATTCCAAATATGGATGCTGCTCAGAAAACAAAAATTTTGGGTGAAACGCGTTTTTTACGGGCCCATGCTTATTTTACGGCTGTGCGACTCTGGGGTGATATTCCACTGATTACGAAGCCTCAAACCGATGCAACGGCGGCCGACTTCAACCCTTCCCGCGCTAAAGCAGAAGATGTTTATAAGCTGATTGTTGAAGACCTGCAAGCAGCTGAAGCCGCTGGGCTAGCCTGGATGGATGTAAGCGGACGGGTTAACCTGGCGGCCGTAAAGACTCAGTTGGCTAAGGTTTATCTGACGATGGCTGGTTTCCCGCTCAGTAAGGGGGCATCGCATTACAAACTGGCTGCCGACAAAGCGCTGGAAGTCATTACGTATGCTAATGCAAATCCGTCTACGATCAACCTGTTCACTACGTATGAAGATGTTCATAAAGAAAGCACGGAGAACCGGCTGGAGCATCTGTTCATGCTTCAGTACAATTCGATCGTAGCCTCTAACCCAATGGATAACTTCTACGGGAACTTCAAGCCGATCAACTACAATGGCCCTACAGGCACGGGAAGTTCGGTTCCGACGCTTTCGTTCTACAATTCGTTTGAAAAAGGAGATTTACGGACGAAAGACCAGGATGGTTATTTTTATACGACTTACTTCACGAATGGCACAGGAGCACGGTTCGAGCTGGGAGCGCCGTATGTATTCAAGCATTTCAACCGCACAGCCAACGGTACGTCCGGCACCCCAGGAACGCGTCTGAACAACCTGAACGTACCGCAGATTCGCTACGCCGAAACACTGCTGATCTACGCCGAAGCGCAGAATGAAGTAGGAGGACCTACGCAGGCGGCTTACGACGCGCTGAAACGTATTCGGGATCGGGCGACATTGACGACGCCTGCGCTGGGTACCTTTAATCAGGCATCGTTCCGGGAAGCGGTCTGGCGTGAGCGCTGGTACGAACTATGCTACGAACAGCTTACCTGGTACGATATGGTACGGCTACGTAAGGTGTTTAATGAAACGACGAAAGGCTTCGACAACTTCGTAGGCCACGTTAATCTGAGCACCAACAAAGCGCTGGAAGAAAAGCACTATCTGCTGCCTCTGCCTCGTCCGGAAATGCTAAACAACCCCAACCTGCGCCCACAAAATCCGGGTTATCCAGGGGTGTAACTGATAGCGACAAGTCTACGAAGACTTAACCGAATCGAAACGACCGGCGACGATGAGAAAATCGCGCCGGTCGTTATCTTTATAAGGCAAATCCTAATCGTATGAAAAAACGCTTACTTCTGGTTGTTATCACCCTGAGCCTAACGTATTCGCTTTTTGCTCAAACGCCACTATCCAGTGCGGCACCAAAGGGCCACCCTAATCCTGTTGGGTCAGGCTGGAAATCACTGTTTGGTACTGATCTTTCTGAAGCACACTATCCAAAGGGTGTTTGGAGCATCGACGATGGGGGTGTAATAACCGCTACGGAAGATAAAACGATCTGGTCGTCGGTGCCGTACGATGATTTCGTGCTCGACTTGCTGTTCAAAACGGCTGATGGAACGAACAGTGGGGTAGTGGTTCATGCCAGTGATACAGCCAACTGGATACCCAACTCGGTAGAAATTCAGATCGCTGACGACTACGCCCAGAAATGGGCAGAATCACCCAAAAATTGGCAATGCGGTGCCTTTTTCGGGCATCAGGCGCCTACGAAACAGCGGGTAGTTAAAAAGCCGGATGAGTGGAACCGCTACACCATTACGTGTCAGGGGAAAATCATTTATGTCGTGCTGAACAATGAGCTGATCAATACCATCGATCTGTCAAAATTTACGTCAGCTAAAACCAATCCCGATAGTTCAGAAGTGCCTTCCTGGCTCAGTAAACCACCCGCCGACTTGCCGCTACGTGGCTACATTGGCTTGCAGGGCAAACATGCTGGCGCGCCAATCTATTTTCGTAATGTGAAGATCAAAGCGTTATAGTGGGGCAGGATACGTAGTGTTTCAGCCATTATTGCGATTTACTGGACGCGCTACGTAGCGAACCTAAACAAGGGTGGTTCCTGTTCTCTCAATGCTATGCAAACCGAACCACAGACTCGCTACAGCCATACGTTGCCCGAACTACGTTTCTCCCTCAACCTGCTTTACGTAGGGCGGTTGTTACTTGGTATGAAAGCTGATTCACTGACAGATGATGAAGGGATAGACGTTTTTGATGATCAGATTGAGAACGTAACGGATGAGCTTATCGCCACTGAACTTCTTCATGAAGCCGCTGTACTGGCTGGTGATACGTTACCGGAAATTACGCCAACGTCAGACACCGTAATGTAGCCGTAATCTGCTTTCTTTGTGCTTTCTTACTGATAACGTGAAATAGCCTATTGATTTTAAGAGCCGCAATACGTTGCGGCTCTACATTTTTGATATCCTCATGCCTGGTACTTCTTCCGATTTCGTATGGGCCGCTCTGTTTGACATGGACGGCGTTTTGATCGACAATACAGATTTTCATATCAATGCCTGGTTGCAGTTTGCCCAGAAACATGACCGACCACTGACCAAAGAGCAGTACGTCGAAAATATCAACGGACACGTATCAGCCGATGCCATGGCCTATGTGTTTCAGCGCCCCATTTCGCCCGGCGAACTGATTGTCCTGACTGAAGAAAAAGAAGCTATTTATCGAGAGTTGTACCGGCCTCATCTAGCGCCCGCCCCCGGCCTCTTGGAATTTTTGAATGCCCTGAAAGCGCAGCACGTACGGCTGGCTGTAGGCACATCGGCTCCGGAGAGTAATGTTCGCTTTACACTCGATGGGTTACCGTTACGTTCTTATTTTGACGCAATTGTAGATGCCAGCATGATTCAGCGCGGTAAACCTGATCCGGAAATTTACCTGGCAGCTGCCAGGCGGGTAGGGGTAGAGCCAGATAAATGTGTTGTTTTTGAAGATGCTTTTGCGGGTATCGAAGCCGGGATACGAGCCGGAATGAAAGTTGTTGCGCTGGCAACTACCCACACGCGCGAAGAACTTGCCGACACAGGCGTATCGCTCATTGTGGATGACTTTACAGAACTGACCGTCGAGGCTGTACAAAATATACTAATGATTAAATGATTGCCCGTCAACAAGTCAATTATTACCATGTCTATTATTCCTGCCCGTGAGGGGTTCTTCTTTCCTGCCGAATGGCATCCACACGTAGCAACCTGGTTAAGTTGGCCGCATACCGAAGCCTCGTGGACGCGCGACCGCCAGGAGCTGATGTTTCCAGCCTATATTGATTTTATCAAAGCTATTTCCGAGAGAGAGCATGTGTGCATTAACGCGCATAACGAAATCGTTATACAGAGTGCGAAATTGCGATTACTGGCGGCTGGGGCTGATATGAGTCGCATTACGTTGCTTCCGCACCCTACCAACGATTCGTGGTGCCGCGACCATGGGCCCGCGTTTCTGATCAATCCACAAACAAAAACGCGGATGATCGTTAACTGGGGTTATAATGCCTGGGGAGGTAAATATCCGCCTTACGACCGCGACGATCTGATTCCAGTCGAGATTGCGCATTACCGGGAGCTGGACTACGTAACGCCGGGCATTATTATGGAAGGCGGCTCGGTAGAATTTAACGGAGCCGGAACCGTGCTGACTAGTCGTGCCTGCCTGCTGAATCAGAACCGGAACAGCCACCTGACTCAGGAAAAAATTGAACAATATCTGTGCGATTACTACGGTGTGAAACAGGTGCTTTGGGTTGAAGAAGGCATCGTGGGTGACGACACCGATGGGCATATTGACGATACGGTACGTTTCGTCAATGAAGACACCGTTATTGCCGCTTATGAGCCGAACCCGAATGACGAAAACTATCCGTTTTTGCAGGAAATTCATCATGAGCTGAAACAGATGCGGCTTCTGAATGGCAAACAACTAAACATTGTTGAACTTCCTATGCCCGATCCGGTTGTGAGCGACGGTCTGCGGTTGCCAGCTTCTTACGCGAATTTCCTGATTACCAATGGAGCCGTTATTGTGCCAACCTTTCGGTGTAATAAAGATCAACAGGCGTTGGACATTATTGGTACGTGCTTTCCCGACCGAAAAATCCTTGGCATCAACTCGACCGATATTGTTTGGGGATTGGGCAGTTTTCATTGCCTGAGCCAGCAGGAACCAACCGTTTAACCGTTATTCTATGCGTGTCGATACGTTGCCTGTTTCCTTACAGCGGCTTCTGCAAAACACGAGCTGGCAGCTTGATACGTTGGGGATGTCGTCGGCAGAAACGTATCGGATTGTCGGGAAGGAAAATTTTTATCTGAAAATTACCCCGGCCGATCGCTGGAACAGTTTGCAAAAGGAAGCTAAAGCGTTAACCTGGCTCAGGGCATATCTGCCTGCCCCGGAAGTTATTTTTTTCGAACGTATTGATGAAACGGATTACCTGTTGATGCGGGAACTGCCGGGCCTACCCGCTTCGGATGATCACTGGAAGGCGAATCCTCACCAGTTGGTCAAAATTCTGGCAGAAAGCATGCTGGCTCTGCACAATCTGGACTCTGCTACGTGCCCATTCGATCAGCGAACCGACGCCAAACTTCGGGAAGTGGCGCAGTACGTGCAGTTGGGCTTTGTCGATGTCGATGATTTCGAGCCGGAAAATAGTGAGCAATCGTCCCAGCAGATCCTGGACCGGTTATATGCAGAACAGCCTGTTCAGGATGATTTGGTCGTAACGCATGGTGATTTTTGCCTCCCGAATATCGTACTGGACAACGGGCAGCTAGGCGGATTTATTGACGTAAGCTCGTTGGGTGTAGGTGACCGATACCAGGATTTGGCCCTTTGTGCACGCAGTCTGGTTCAAAATCTGGGGACAGATCAATACAATGCCCTATTTTTCGACAGATATGGCTTAACAAACCCCGATGAGCACAAGCTTCGGTATTTTCGACTGCTGGATGAGTTGAAATGATACTGCCGAATTATTTATAAAGACGGCCGGGCACTTCGATTGCTGCCTATGCCAACGCCCACAATACGTTAATTTGATGGATTTGGGCATACTTACCAGAGGGTGACCACCGACTATGTTTCGGATTTTGTCTGGTAAGTATGCCTATTTTTATCGAATTTTGCCGCCCAAACAGGGCTTCTTTGGGGCAATTGACCCAGCATGAAAACGTATTTATTTGGTATTCTTCTGATTTTGACCAGTTGCGCACGACAGCCTTCTCTTACTGCTGAATTGGTCCCCCATTCATTGACCGCCGTCAATCTGGAAGAAACGCTCGGCGGACGAGACGAGGTAATGATGGCCTATTCATTAACGAGTTATGACGCTCAGAATAAGCCATCTGCTGTCGTGAATGGCGGCTGGGGCGTAGAAATTATAAAAAAAGGGCAACAACTTGATCTTCAAAAAACAACACCCGATCATAATCTGGCTAAACCGATTCAACTGACGTTACCCAAAAACGGGAAAATTATAGCATCGCTGGTACTAATCGAGGTCGATGATTACAACCAGGCCAGGCAGACGCTGGCTAAAATTCAGAAGATTCACAATATTGTGGCCGTACCGGCGGGGTTGCTGCTGACAGCAACGGAGATGCTCACACCGTTGAAATACGTATCGGCCGGGTTGGTTGCTTCGGGTATAGGGCTGCAACTAATGGATAAACTCGACGATGATGACTTGCTCGGCCAGAGCAGTGTTGAATTGCACGAAGCCGCATTACGTCCGAAAAAGCAGCGATTGGTTCATGTTCCCGCTACGTTCTCCGGCAGTCATATGCGCAATTCGTTTGAGTATCAGTTAGTCTATGACGTTACGTTGAAAACAGTTAAACTTCAGCCTGCCCGCCAATAGACCCGCTCATTCATCGTTAGTTAACCCGGTACCCGGCGGTGGGAACGAATGTTTTTATCAAGGTATCTGTTTTAAAAATACTTCTGAAAATTACCATTTATTTTTTAGACGCTATGCGCCAAATCACAGGCGGACTCTTGCTGACACTTGCCGTAATGGCCTGTAAAACAACCACACCTGTTGTGCAGCAAACGCCCCCGCAGCCGGTTATCCTAACGTTGGGTACTAAGGCTTTTACTACCGATGATTTTTTTCAATCCTTTACGAAAAATCAGCTTTCAGCCGATTCGGCTCATCGTACGGATGTGCGTGAATATTTTGATCTGTATACAAACCTGAAACTGAAAGTGCTGGCGGCCGAATCCGAAGGCCGCGATACAACCGAGGCATTTCGGGAGGAAATGAATACATATCGGAAACAGTTAGCTCAATCCTACATTACCGACAAAGTGCTCATTGAATCGCTGGCTGCTGAGGCTTATCAGCGGATGCAGGAAGAAGTCAACGTTTCGCATATCCTGGTGCAGGTGTCGGAAGATGCGTTGCCTGCTGATACGTTAGCCGCCTATCAATCTGCTCTGGAAATTGGGAAACAGGCAGCAAGTGGTGAGGAGTTTGCTAAACTGGCCCGCGAACGCTCACAGGACGTAACAACAGCGCAAACCGGTGGGAATCTGGGCTACGTTACCGCATTCGGGATTGTGTACCCGCTGGAAACGGCCGCATATACCACGCCCGTTGGTAGAGTGTCTCAACCCGTCCGGACTCGCTTTGGCTATCACTTGCTGAAAGTGAATTCCCGCCGACCCAGCCGGGGGCGCGTGCGGGTGGCGCATATTCTGGTACGGATAAGTCCGAGTGCTGATGCAACTGGTCAGAAAGTCGCTCAGGATCGGATTGATGCGGCTTATGGTCGGTTACAGAGAGGAGAGACCTTCGAGGCTGTTTGCCGGGAGGTGTCAGACGATGCTACGTCCAGAGCCAACGGTGGAGTTCTGCCGCCGTTTGAGCCCGGTCGCTGGATTCCCGCTTTTGAAGATGCTGCCTTTTCGCTGATCAGGCCCGGCGACTATTCGAAGCCAGTACGTACAAATTATGGCTGGCACATTATCAAACTCATTGAGCGCAAGCCACTGGAGTCTTACACCATAATGGCTCCATCACTTCGTCAGCGCGTTACGACCGACTCGCGGGCCGAAGTAATACGCCAGGCTACGTTACAACGCCTTCGAAAAGAATACGCAGTACGTCCAGAAAAAACAATTCTGGAAAGCGCCCTTACGAAGGCTGATAGCAGTCTGTTACGTGGGCAATGGCGCTACACGGAGCCACTTGATCCGACGTTGCAGGGCAAAACAATTGTAACGATTGCAGACCGGCCACATACCATCAATCAGTTTTTTGAATACGTCCGCCAACGGCAGCAGCCTCCGCATAATCCGGCTATGGCCAATAATGCATCGGCCAGCAACGTAGTACCTGCCAAGGGAAGTTCGCCTAACGTAGCAATGCAGCGCCTGTTCGACCGCTTCGTTGGCGATCAGCTGGTTGCTATTGAAGAAGCAAATCTGGAGAAAAAGTCGCCGGAATTCCGGGCCTTGTTAAGCGAAATACACGATGGGGTACTTCTTTCTCAGATGATGGAGCAGAACGTATGGGAGCGATCGATGGTCGACTCAACAGGGCAGCGTCAATATTTTGAGGCACATAAAGCTGACTATCAGTTTCCTGATCGGGCAGTGGCGACGATTGTTGTGGCACAGCATGACAGTCTGTTGAAACAGGCTACCACCATCCTTTCGGGTAAGCCGCCCTACCAGTTGCGTCGTTCAGCACCGGCTGTGACGTTCGCAAAAGGGCAGACCGCTTTAACAACCAGTTTTCAGGAACGATTATTCGATGTCTTAGTGGTTTTGATGCGTAATCCAAGCTACATCGTCGAGGTGGGCGGTTCGCACGATCCAACAGAACGGGATTCGGTGTCGGCGGGCCGGATACGATCGGTGGTAAGCTATCTCCAGAAGAATGGCGTTTCGCTCAGCCGGATTATAGAAAAGGATTATCAGGGTGCCCGGCCCGGTGCCACAAAAGATGCCCAGAGGAACGTAACGTTTCAGTATTTCAGTACGGCTAAGGACGACGTAGCAAAGGTCATCAATAGTAAACAGCCGTTATCTGCCGGCGATCCGGCGGTGACGATTACGGAAGGTGCTTTTGCGAAGGGCGCAAATTCATATCTGGACAGTGTCAGCCCCTGGAAAGCAGGGACTACTACGTTGCATCGGGATAACAAAGCGATTGCCGTTATCATTGACCGGATTGATCCCGCTCGTGCCAAAACATTCGCTGAAGCACGTGGAAACGTTATTAATGATTATCAGGCCACGCTTGAAAAGCAATGGCTGGCTCAGCTTCGGCAGAAATACCCGGTCAAGGTCAATGATGAAGAAATCAGGCGCTTAGCTAAGTAAGTTTGTGGGAAAAGGGCACTTTGTTACGTAGCTAATCCGTTTACTACGTAATGCTCCTCTTTTTATGCAATTTACTCCTCTTAAAAATGCTTAAAAACCAGACCGCTTGCCGTTCTGTGTGTATCTTTAGAACATGAAAAAAGTAATTAGCAATATATTCCTTGTTTTGGTTGGCCTGTTCCTGACAGTGTCTTCGTTTGGGCAAGGCCAGAGCATTAGTCTGAATAAAATTATTGCCAAGGTCGATAACTACTACGTCCTGCGATCCGATCTGGAAGAAGCGTACCAATCGTATGTGGGGCAGAATCAGACTCCTCCGCAAAAATGTCAACTTTTGGAAAGCCTAGTTATCAACAAAATGATGCTGGCCAAAGCTGAAATTGACTCGGTAGTGGTTGAGGAAAAACTGGTTGACAGCGAACTCGATCAGCGGATGCAGTACATGATTCAGCAGTTTGGCTCCGAGAAAAACATTGTTGAAGCGTACGGCAAGAGCCTGGAAATGCTGAAAAGCGAACTTCGGCAGCAAGTGAAAGATCAGAAGATCGTTCAGAAAATGCAGAGTAAAATCACGACTGACGTAAAGGTAACACCCCGCGACGTTCGTAAATTTTTCGATGCAATCCCGAAAGACAGTTTGCCGTATATGCCGGCTGAAGTTGAAGTAGGTCAGATTGTTCGCTTTGCCAAACCGACGAAGGAACAGAAGGATGTGCTACGTCAGCGGCTTCTGGACCTCAAAAAACGAGTTGAGGCAGGTGAAGATTTTGCCAAATTAGCCAAAGAAAACTCCGAGGATGTAGGCTCGGCTCAGAATGGGGGGGATCTGGGCTTTGCCAAGCGCGGCATGATGGTGGCTCCTTTTGAGGGTGCTGCGTTGAAACTCAAACCCAACGAGCTATCGGACGTAGTGGAATCCGATTTTGGCCTTCACCTGATTCAGTTGCTGGAAACGCGGGGTGCCGAATACCACGCCCGCCACATTCTGTTACGTCCTGATTATAACCGGTTGGATCTGACGGGCCCAACGCATTATCTGGATAGCCTTCGTAATCTTATTCAGATCGATTCGCTGAAATTCGATAAAGCGGCTAAGGATTTTTCGGAAGATAAAGCGACAGCGGATGCCGGTGGTTTACTTCGTGACCCTCAGACGGGTGGAAGTCGGCTTGCTATGGACGGTACGATGGAATATGCGCTATTCCAGATGCTGGATACTATGACAGTGACCAGTATTTCAAAACCTTTGCCTTACCGTACAGAAGATGGTAAGAGCGCCATGCGGATTTTGTACTTTAAGAGTAAGCAACCGCCCCATACAGCCGATTATAGTAAAGATTTCGAGAAATTACAGACGATTGTCTTACAGAATAAAAAGAACCGGGCGATTGACGACTGGTTCCGGAAATCAGTTAGCGACGTTTATATTACGGTTGATCCGGAGTTCCAGAATTGTCGAATTTTTGGTACAACCCAAAACAGTGCCGCTGCCCTTGGCAGTAATTAGTAAGTAGAGTTGTATCGTCTTTTATGTTGCAGAGTATATAGTTGCTAATTATTGGTAACTATTCTTTACAACATAACTTTACAACTGAATAACTGTGTAACTCTTTAACTTTTATCCAGTGCCTTACTCATCGGACGTTGCGGCTGCAGAAGCCCTTACAAATTCCTATCAAAAACTAAAAAATGAAATTTCTAAAGTCGTTATCGGCCAAGATGAAACCGTTCGGCTATTATTGACGGCTATATTCTGTCAGGGGCATTGTCTGCTTGTAGGGGTACCGGGGCTGGCAAAAACGCTGCTTATACAAACCATTGCCGGCGCTTTGGACCTTGATTTTAACCGGATTCAGTTTACTCCTGACCTGATGCCTTCCGACATTTTAGGTTCTGAAACGCTGGATCAGGAACGGAATTTCAAGTTTATCAAAGGCCCCGTTTTTGCCAATATTATTCTGGCCGACGAGATTAACCGGACGCCCCCCAAAACACAGTCGGCCCTGCTTGAAGCCATGCAGGAATACGCGGTTACCATTGCGGGACAGAAGTACAATCTGGGTCGTCCGTTCTTTGTGCTGGCTACACAGAATCCAATTGAACAGGAAGGTACGTACCCATTGCCTGAAGCGCAGTTAGACCGGTTTATGTTCAATATTTATCTGGATTATCCGTCTTATCAGTCCGAGCTGGATATTGTAAAGAGCACAACAACGGATCAGCGTTATGAGGTGCAACGGGTCATTACAGGTGAAGAAATTCGGGAATTCCAGCATCTGGTACGTCGGGTGCCAGTGGTTGATAATGTGGTTGAGTACGCGGTTAAACTCGTGCATAAAACTCGCCCAAATACCGACATGGCTTCTTCCGATGCGAATCAGTATCTGGAGTGGGGAGCAGGGCCACGGGCCTCGCAGGCTCTGATTCTGGCTGCCAAATGTAATGCCCTGCTGATGGGGAAATATTCGCCCGATATCGAGGACGTTAAGGCTGTTGCTATGCCTATTCTCCGCCACCGCGTTGTTCGAAACTTTAAAGCAGAAGCCGAAGGTATTTCTGTTGAACAGCTAATCAAACGATTGCTGTAAGAATTGTACGTCGTAAGTCCGTAATCCCCAGTCAATGACGTTGGTGATTACGGACTTACGGCTTTTCTTTTACTCTTCTTTGTCATCCCGATTCGTTTTGCCGAGATAGTCACTATCTCCTTCCCCCATGCCGGTCGATTTGTCGTCTACGCCGGTCGGCTTTACGTTCTCAGTTTCTTCACCGACCAGAAAATCACCGGCTTCTTGTGGAGCATCTAAATCTGGGTCTTGCTGCTTGTTCTTCGATTCCATAACGTTTGATCAGGTTTGTTTCTGAAACAACTGGCACTGACTGGAATAGTTATGAGAACTTAGCTTTTCAATCGCCAGCCTGCATTCTCCTGAAGTGCTACGTTCACCTGCTGACCTACTTGCAGGTTACTACGTATTGTTAACAAACGGAGCGTTACGTAACGTGAACATTCTACATCAATTTCGTAGTGACTTCCCTTAAAATAAACCGCTCGAACAGTAGCTGAAATCCCCGCATCATCAAGCCTGATTTGTTCGGGGCGTAAGCAGATCAGTTCATCCGGATTAATAAGATTGGCCAGGCCCAGGTTTAGTAAATGTTTTGCTTTCACGATATTGACCAAACCTGTCAGGCGTGCAGCATAAGCCGTGAGGGGTTTATGATAAATCGCAATGGGAGAATCGAGCTGAATGAGCTTTCCATCGCGTAGAATACCTAACGTATCGGCAATGGAAAGCGCGTCTGAAGCATCGTGTGTAACAAACAAGCAAGATGTATTTTCATGACGTACCAGATCAAATACTAAATCGCGGACGATGAGCCGGTTCGGTAAGTCGAGATGACTGAAAGGTTCATCAAGTAATAAGACCGACGGTTTGTCGGCAATGGCGCGGGCAATAGCGGTACGTTGCTTTTCGCCACCCGATACGTAGCGTGGTGAGCGGTCCTGTACGTCTATGAGCCGACAAAGTTTTAGTAGTTCATCCACACGAAATTCCCGGTAATTCTTCTCGAAAAATCGAAGTGCGTAGGCGATGTTTTCCCGAATCGATACGTTCGGCATCAGCTGATATTCCTGATGAACCAGCCGAATGTCAGGATGCCCCGGCACTAATACGTCCGCTGGCCCTGGAATACGCTTATCGTCTAATCGCACTTCGCCAGCATCGGCATCCGACAAACCCGCCAACAGACTCAGCAGTGTACTTTTGCCGGAACCACTTGCGCCAACCAAGGCCATAATTCGACCCGGTTCGAGCGTAAGTGATACGTTACGCACGGCGTGGACATCCGCGAATGATTTAGTGAGTTTGGTAGCTGTGAGCATGTGAAAAGCGCCGTACGAACCCGGTTGACAACTTCCTGGAAGGCAAGTCGGGTTCGTACGGCGCTACGTTAAAAAATAAAATTTGTACTCAGAAATTCCGACTTGTGTTGCCCGACAATATCATTCAGAATGTGTTTGTTCGCATCGGTATCTTTCGTAGCCACCGCCGACCGAATAGAGAAAGAGCGGAGTGCGTCTTCTACTGATAATGTCCCTTCGGCCGAATCTTTACGACCTGTAAATGGGAACGTATCGGGGCCGCGCTGGCATTGCGCATTGATGTTTACCCGACTGACCAGATTTACCAACGGATCGATCAGTCGGGAAATAGCATTGGTATCGGTACCGAAAATACTAGCCTGCATTCCGTGATCGTCTGTGATCAGGTACTGGATAAACTCTTCTACGTCATCGTACACGACAACTGGAACAATCGGTCCAAACTGCTCTTCACGATAAAGTTTCATCCCTTCCTTAACCGGATAAACAACTGCTGGCTTGAAAAGCGACTCCGCTACGTTGCCACCACCTTCGTTGACGATTGCAGCACCGTTGGCTTCGGCGTCCTGAATACATTCAGCCAGATAATCGGGCTTGGTGGGTTCGGGGAGAGGAGTAATCTGGACACCATCGCCCCACGGCATGCCAGGCTTGAGCTTGCTAACTTCAGGGCCAAACTTGCTTAAAAATGCATCAACAATCGACCGATGTGCCCAAATGATTTTGATGGCCGTACACCGCTGTCCGTTGAAGGATAACGCACCGAGTAAACATTCTTTTACGGCTACATCAAGGTCGGCATCCGGCAAAATGATGGCTGCATTTTTGGCGTCGAGGCTCATAATCGAACGTAGCCGGTTCAGTTTGGGGTGCTGCCGTTGCAGTTGGTCGGCTACGCGACTGGAACCAATTAGCGTCAGTACGTTCACTTTTCCCGATTGCATAACGGGTGGAATGACGTCCGCACCGCGGCCATAGAGCGAGTTAACAACACCTTTCGGAAAGCTGGTGCGGAACGCTTCCAGCAGTGGGTAATGCAGCAGCGAGCCATGTTTGGGAGTTTTGAACAGAATCGTATTTCCCATCAGAATGGCCGGAATGAGGGTTGTATAGGTTTCGTTGAGAGGGTAATTAAACGGCCCCATTGCTAACACAACACCCAAAGGCGACCGCCTGACTTGCCCAATAATACCTTCTTCAATACGAAAACGCGACGAATTCCGATCAATAGTTTTTAACGTATCAATCGTATCGTAGATGTATTTTACGGTTCGGTCAAATTCTTTTGTGGCGTCGGCAAGATTTTTACCAATCTCCCACATAATCAGATTGATGACCAGTTTTCTTTGCTCGAGCATTTTGCCTACAAAGGTTTCCATACAGCCAATGCGGCCAGCGACCGACATTTGTGGCCACTCGCCACGTCCATTATCGTAAGCTGCTACGGCTGCTTCTAAGGCTTCGAGTGCTTCTTTAGGGCCAGTAACGGGAAAGCTGCCTACAAGCTTGCGCTGCAACGTACCGTCGGGAGCTGTGAGGCAAACGGGTGAATAGACTTCCGAAACGGAACCATTCCAGGGGCACATTTCGCCATTGAGCAGGTATTCGCGCTGATGAATAGTTTCAATCCGATAGTCGGCAGGAATTTGATCTTCGGCCGGAAAGAGTTGGGCCAGTTGGGGATCGTTCATATGAGGAAAAGCTTAGAAAGAAACGGCGGCAAACGTCGGTATTTGCCCGGCAAAATCCAATCTGGTTGTCAGTAAAATAAGAAATGTTCTATAATTCGATCAGATATTGATCGTTCCTGTACATTTTTTAGGCACCTTATTTAATTCTATGACTCACTGACTTCATGTTTTATGACCTATGCTTCACCTGTTAAATAGGCGTTTGATCCTTTCCTATAGATTAGTTTTATAACTATACCGTATTGTTCCCTACGAAAATACACAATGCGACTTTCTTAAGAGTTTCATGTTACTTCTCGTTATTTCTCTAGCACAGCTGGATAACAAGTAATCAATGAAATCATTGTGATATCCAAGTGCAAGGGCTGACCTACCTAGTAACAGATCTATTTTCTGTCAGCCAGAGAAGAATGTTACGTCATCCGATTAGTCTGAAATGATATAACTTTTTTAGGCATCATTGACTTGGCTATTTATCAATTTAATTTATAGATCGATTTAATTAAAATCGTAATTCGACCTTTGTTGATTGTAGCAAATTTTTTAGAAAAAAGGTTGAGCATTTATACTCTTTTATATTCTTAGCCTACCTGGTGGTAAATAGAGGGTTTAAATAAGCGTTAACAAATAACGCTTACTTACTGTGAGCTTGCCGCCTGACTAATCAACAATTCCGTCTGCAACTACATCACTACTGATTTATCAAACTTTCTGATTCATCTTTATGCCTTGTGCTATGCTAAATCTTAGTGTAACCGTATCTTGGTAAAGTGATGTTTTGCTTGAGTGGATTATGTGCTTATTGTGCAATGAAACAGGCTTGGAAATATATGTCCCTTTCTGACAATACTTAAGAGGCTTAGTGGTAATTCCCTTTATAACTCACATTTTGCGATAACATTACAATGGTTATTTATACTTACGCCCTATGAGTAAAATTAAATATAAGAAAAATTAAAATAGTCACGACAGGTTGTAAATGCGAGTTTGGAAAGCATTATTGCGGATAATTAACTAAACGCTTTTCCAGGCTATGAAAAAAATCCTATTATTATTTTTTTGTTGGTTGCTTATTATAACAAGGGGATTCAGCGAAATTTCAGCCACGGGTAAAGCTGTCATAAGAAAAACAGTCAGAAGTAATGATGTTACACGGGAATTTTTGGGGGTTAATCATCAAGTGAATGTTAATGCTCCTAAAGTGAACACTGTTCCTAATTTGACGGCGACAGTTATAATAAATGATCTTAATTTCAACTCGGGTTCAGTAGGTGCCTCGCGTGATTTTGTAGTAACGATTAACGAAATTAACAATGTAGGTACTCAGGGAACAATCACGTTTCGCGTTTTTAAGCCCTCGGCTTTTAGCATTACTTATGCTACCAGCAATGGAAATTCTGCTGTATATCCGGGAGTGGCAAATAATAATGGTGATTGGAACTTCGCCGAAACAGATAACTACATTACCGTAACCAGCAAGTCTGGAATAGTTGTAGGGGCTAATCTTAATAAAGCCATAGGTTTTAGTATTAGCAGAAAAGCAGGCATCCCAACAAATACGAAACAAAATATTACGGTTTCAGTAGTGGCAAACTCAGGAGGTGAACAGGATGCTACAGACAATCTAGCTGGAATAACAGTCAATGCTTCTGAAACGGTTAGTAATCTAGCGTTTAGTTCAGTTCAAGTAAATCCATACGGATACACACCCTTGTCGGCATCACTTAACTTTTCTGCCTCAATATCGGGGAAAGCTTTTATTCGAGTCCGTGGCAAGCATGGTAAGCTGACTTACGTAGAGAAAACCTTCAATGATGAGGGACTACAGCACTCCATACCGCTTATTGGATTATATGCGAATTATACGAATGCCATTGACATTCGTGTGGTTAGTGCAAGCGGAGATACTTTGGCGAAAAATACAATTGCGGTTCAGACTGCAGCTCTGTCACCAGATATTCCTTTACCCACTTCAATCACCACTACTTCATTTAATGAAGCGAATGTAACGCCAGGCCTGCTTCTTGTAAGCAGTTTTAGTAATATCGGTACAGGAAAACCATCAACTCCTTATTTTTTAGATGCTTATGGTGAAATCCGGTGGCTCTTAGATTTTCGTAGTCATCCACAGTTAAGCGGACTTAGCTATGATGATGGAATAAATCGCCTGAATAATGGTAATTTTTTCTTCGGCAGTACGACTACATCCATTATTTACGAAGTCAATTTGTTAGGCCAAGTGCTTAATACATGGGCAATGCCGGGTCATGTGTTTCACCACGAAGTTTACGAAAAGCCTAATGGTAATTTTTTAGTAACTACTTCAAAGCCGGGGAGTACTTATAAAGATGGAGTTAGTTCAACAACTGAAGATTTTGTGATAGAAATTGACCGTCAGAACAATACTATACTAACTGTGTGGGATTTAAAAGAGTCTCTCGATGAGACCAGAAATAATTTGACTTCGATTGATGGAGCTCAGACAGCTGATGACTGGTTTCATGGCAATGCGGTGATAGATGATCCAACAGATAACACAATTATTGTATCGGGTCGTACGCAGGGAGTAGTAAAATTAGACTATAATAATCGAGTTAAGTGGATAATGGCACCTCATGCTGGATGGACGACGAATAGACGAGGAGAAGATCTGCATCAATTTCTGTTGAAACCTCTTGATGCTAGTGGAAGTGTAATTAGTAATACGGCTGTAATAGCTGGGACGGCAATAAGCCCTGATTTTGAATGGAACTGGTATCAGCATAACATTACACACTTACCTAATGGAAACTGGATGATGTTCGATAATGGTACACTACGAGAGTACACTCCTTCTACTGCCAGATACAGTCGAGCATTATCTTATAAAATTGATCCTGTAAATATGACTATTCAGCAGGTATGGGCATATGGCAAGGAGCGAGACGCAGAGACCTATTCCCAAATTGTTAGCAGTGCGCAGTTTCTTCCTCAAACTAATCATGTTGTGTTTGGACCAGGCTATCGAGTGCAAAACGCAAATGGGCTAGGAGGAAAAATAGTTGAAATTGATTATGTTACTAAACAGGTTGTTTCTGAGATAAGTATTTCTTCTGCTAATCAGTGGGGATTCCACCGGGCGAAAAAAATGAGTGCTTATCCTTGAGATTGATACTTACGCCTTTAGGTCAAGCTATATACGCCTTATCTTCTAATTAAGCGCCCCAGAGTTAACAATCAATCATTCAAGCATGCTTGAATGATTAAATCACTTGAGAAACAACATGAAAAGCTATCAATTTTCCTATATACTCTCCTGCCTGGTCGGGCTATGGAGCCTAATGGCTACACTTGATGTACGAGCCCAGGATGTTTCGATTAATGTGCTTAGTAGCCCAGCATCTTTGCCTGTTAGTACGACCGGTAGTATTCAGGTGGACCTTTGTAATACGGATCCAAATAATATTTCAGTGCCTGTTAACAAGCTCAATCCGCAAATCTCCGTTAGCTCAGACGTAACAATCCTCGGAGTGACCAAATCGGATGGTAGCTCATTGACAGATTTTACCGTATCATCCAATACCGGGCAGACCATTACCTTAACAAATGCAGTTCCTATCCCTAATCTAAACTGTCTATCATTTAAGATAGTTATTCAGGGAACAAGTACAGGTATACCTGGAGGTGTTGGAAATATTGCAGCAGTCTTAAACTTTCAGAACTCACCAACAACAGGTAATCAGGCGTTCAATGATAATAGTGCTACGTCGATCTCCATCTTTCAGGCAGGACCCGATTTGACGCCTGTAGTTTATGCTCAGCCATCGTTACTTTATGGGGGTAAATCTATCAGTGTGGTAGTCGATGTATTTGAACTAAACGCCGTAGCTACAAATGGAACTGTCACAGTTAATGTAACCCGAGACCCCAAGTTTAGTCTGAATTTTGAGCCTACTGCTAGTTCGATAGGAGGACATTCCGTACAAAATAGTGCCTGGAGTTTTGACGACTCATCGCCTGATTACTATATACTGACCAGTAATCAGGCCGTTGGGGCGGGTTCTTTATTATCGTTTGGCTTAAATGGTATGTTTGAGCCAGGCTCAACTACCGGTACAGTCAACATCAGTACAGTTATTATGGGCAGTACGGGTGAACAGAATCTTACTAATAATAGTGATGCTGATAAGATTGAATACTTTCAGCAATAAAAAGGGAGGTCATCTCAAATTAGCATAATGACAGTCTATTTGTTGATGTTAACTGTGAAACAGTTCCGTGTAAAAGCCGCTTCAACAGCGGCTTTTTATTTTAAGACTTTCGTTGCCTAGTAATAGCCTGATAGATGATCTAGTGTTTGAGTAGACAATGCTTGTGAAGCTATCGTAAATAAATAATGACCCGAAATATTGAACGTACTGCCATCCTCAGAAACCACGTTAGTCCTGTTTCTGGTCTGAAAGAACCTTGAGCACCGAAGGGTAGGATGAGCAGACAGAAGGGCAATCTTTCTTAAAATGTATTACGTATGTATTGAGCAAAGAGCTTATCCAACTAGTAAATCATCAACGGTAGAATACATTAATACTGAAAATTTCAGTATTAATGTATTCTACCCTATGTTAAATGCCGTTTATTCACAAAGGAAAAGAATTAGACTCCTGTATTGTTTCCAAGGTAAAACACGCTTTGAATATTAAGAAAAATAAGCCCGATAACAATACGAAATGTACGCCCGCCTATTGGGTGATGGCCGTCCGGGCTGTAGCAGAGCACTATAATATTGCTGATCAGGAAATCATAGAAGCAATTAGTCAGTATGATAACTACTGTTTGTGAGTTGTTCCTACAGTAATACATATTGAACTGGCTATAACTACTGCTGTAGGGTTAACCCGAAAAGTTACCGTTCTTTATAGAGTTGAATTTGTTTAGTTCGTGTGCTTATTCCAACAGCCAGATAATCCGATCCGGCTTGCAACACGTGCCGGCCTCTGGCTACCAGCCCTCTAAATCGCTTCAGCCAGGCTTCTACATCTTCGGGTTTGTAGTACTTCGTATTGCCAAACGAATAGACAGATTGTAGGCCAAACGTCTTCCGAAGGTGCTCAAAAGCAACGGGCGTTATATTATGTTTCAGGCAGATTAGATGTTTGCTTAAGTAACCCGATGTTGAATACGTAACGGAAGGCTTGTTAAGTATAGGTTTGAATTGAGCGATTGCTTCCTGTTCCAGTGCATCCAAATCATCGCCTTCTTCGCAGGGAAAATAGCTAAACCGAGCGAAGTTTCTGCCAGCAAGTCTGTGATTCATCAGTTGCGAATACAGCGATCTTGTCTGTCCAATATAAATTACCTCCTCATTTGCATTGATCAAATAATAGAGGCAGGGCTGGCTCTGAAATAGGCTGGCACTGTCAAGAATATAGTCTAGATCCAGGCGTTGGTCGGGTATTTTCTGTTCGTTTTTCATGGAATAAATATACTACTAAAAATACTTATATACAACAAAAAATACCCATATTTTTTTGCTTTTATTTACATTTGTGTATGGCAGGACGAAAGCAAAAAAAGAACGACATTCAGGGAAAATGGCTGAAAGAAGCGTTGGCCAAACAGGACGTAACGGTATATCGCTTAGCTAAGGAATTAGGCTACAGCCGGGAGAAGTTTTATCGGCATATTCACAACAAGACGTATCTGAGTAGCGAATCGCTGGCTGAAATTGCCCGTAAATTTCCGAGCATGAATATGCGCTTTGTACTAACGGGAGAAGGAGGGGCAGTCCTCGAAACGAAAAGCTGATCGTTAGCTCTGTTCGCTAAATTCTATTGGGTACGTTATGCACGTTGACCCTTTCAATAGATCGTTGGATTTTGTTAAAATCATACGTGCCATAGAAATGCAAAAGCACCTAACCAATTCATTCGATTAGTTAGGTGCTTATATAGGATATCCGAGGGCGAAAAGGTGTTTTTTCCCTCTATAGGCTATTATGGATTGATTCGGTAAAGCTCAGTACCTAAGCCAAAGATGGCATTGGAAGCAAAAAATAAAGCATCTCCCAAAGCTGCTAGATTTGAGATTGGACTTTGAGTCGATATAACAGGTACCGTTTTGTTAATACCGCCTTCTATCCGGTACAACCCGTTCGACGCCGTGAAGTAGAGGGTATTCTGTAGGCTAATCAGGTTCTGTAGCGGGCCTGTAAACGTACCCGTTGCGGTCGACACCTGGCCACCCAGCGTGTAATAAAGTTTGCCATCCTGACTGACTGTAAAATACACAGGAGTTCGCCCCATAATGGTAAAATCGGAAAAGATGCTGGTAATATTGGTGGGAGAAAAGGCAAAACTCTGTAGCAGATGAGTTGTGGCTGCATCGCCTTTCGATACCCATAATTCTTTACCATCCTGACCTGTCGTGAAAAATAAGTATTCACCCGCTTGTTTAAGGGTAGTAATTTGGCCTTTCCCGGGCCCAAAGATTTTCTTGGTAGTAGCCTCGGTTCCCTGGCTGACCCAGAGCTCGGAGGCTAAAAACCCCGACGTAAAATACAAAGCATTCTGATAGCTCGCTAGGTTATATCCTCCTGCGCCTGCCTTAACTAGAACAGGAACTTGACTGCCTGATAGAGGATTGGCTTTATAGAGGTCATTTTTATAGGCGATGTATAAAATTCCATTAGCCTGCCCGAGTCTGGGTGGTGTTTGGTCGAATGCAGGAAACGTATAAATAGCGTTCGTTTCCTGACTGTTGGCCTGTGCTTTATAGAGCATCCAGTAGTCATTACCTCCTAAGGCACTGCGTTTCACATAAAACAGAGCATCTCCTACTCTAGTCAGCGAAAGGACATCATAAACTTCGCCATCTTTATGCCCATCGGGTAGTTCCAGCGTTCCTGATTCCGTACCATCTGATCGCCATAGCTGTCTCTTTTCGTGATTGGGTAACGTACTGACTGCTGAGAAATACAAAACGCCGTTCAGGTTAATCAGGTTTTTGATTTGTGAACCTGTTGTGCCTGGAGCAAGATCCTTGATCAGTACAGTTCCCTGCTTGGTACCGTCTGTTTTCCACAGTTCCTGACCATGTTCCGAATCAGAGGCTACAAAATAAGTGATATTCTTAATGGTGAGTAATTGCTGGGGTATTGAACTAAGAATCCCTGGGTTGATATCCTTTATGAGTTGTTGTGCCAGGGTGGAGCCGATGGATATAACCAGTGCAGACAAATAAAGTAGGAAGGATTTCAGTAGCATGGGTTGATAAAAAAGAAGGTTGAAAACTAGCTGAGATGATTTATATAGTTGAGGTCATACTGCTTTAGCTCATGGACTTGATGGCCTCACAGCCGCCTAGTTCTATCAGTCGGGCTTCTAGGCGTTCCCACAGTTTTGCCTGTTCAAGCTCCTCGAGAGAATAATATGGATTCATTGCCTGAAAGATCTTTCCATTAGCATGAGTAACCTTAGCTGCTTTGTCGGCGCAGTAATCCCGGAGCATTCGAGCCGGCAGATATAACAAGGCTACTTCCCGGGGACGACGGCCAATATTTTTGTCGGGAGGGGATACGTGTGGACCAAACCATTCCTTGAACCTGCCAGATGACAGCAGTAGTTTTGCAGAGGGGTAAGGTAAAGGCCCCTGCGTATTTTCGTTACGTGTATAAGGACTATAAAGGTCATCCCCATGGCTTAGGTAAGCCCGTTCATGCATAAAATAAGGCAATGAATGTCCACCCTGAAAGACGAGCTGAACAGGAATATTAATTGTTCGTAATACACCAATAAAGAAGCCAACCGTTCCCCGGCAACCTGCCGTCCAGTGCATCAATGGATAGTCTCCTTTTAACGTACCTTCCACCACGCGGGCAATGGGAGGAAAGCCGTGATACTGCCAGTGAGCCTTCATATTATCGGTAGTCATCCCACCTCCGAAATGAAATAGGTTATGACGCCCCCAGTCCATTAGGCGCAGGATCGCGTTACGTTGAGCAGAAGGAGGCAGGTAAATCGTACCTGCTGGTTTCTTTTCCGGATCGGGATGAGGATTTGGAGGAATGGGTTCCAGAAACTGAATCTTGGTCAAAAAGTTTAGGATATAGTCCGGAGGGGCGGGGGTGTAGTAGCCATTTTTGTCGGCTATGATCCGGTAGCCTTTCAAATAGCCGTCGTACTTTAGCCACTCGCGACTGTCCAGAATAATGGAAGCTTCCTGAGTAGTATAGTCCAGCAGCGACCACTTGAGTCGCTTTCCAATCTCCTGTGCCAGCGAATGCCCCAAATGAGCCAGGTAAAACGACCAGGCCTCAGCAGGACTCATTACGCAGGCCGGTGCTTCGGCTGGCGTGTTGGGCGAGAGATTGACTGGTACGTTAGAAAGGCCTGAGGGCTGATAGGTCCACGCTTTATTGAAGGCTTGCTGGAGTGCATCTTTCTGCTCGGCCGACCAATTCAGATAATACTGAACCTGGTTGTGCGTGGACCATACCACGACTTTTCGAATGGCGGGGTGCGCCATCAGCCAATCATCGACAAGTGGGACGGGTAAAGGATTGGGATTCATAAGCTCTCGGGAACCGGTTTATTGGGGAGTCAACGGAGCCTTGAAGTAGGTTAATTTCGCTCATACTTAGGGTTACTAACTTAGGTAACGGCAAATAGATGTATATAACGTAGCGCTTGGCAAATGATACGTTCTATACGTCTATTTCTTCGTCTTGTATAATAGGCGTAATGGGGTGCTTATCTGTCCTGTTTTCCCTGCATTTGCCTTTTTAATGAGTGTATCAAAAGAAGGTTGACGGCAGTCAATAGTATTACCTTATATCATGATGCTCCAGATAATCGTTAAGTGCAGCAGCCCAAACCTCATAACCTTCCTCGTTTAAGTGCTCTCCGTCGTGTTGGAGATTAACACTCAGGTTGTGTTGCCGGGCTAGTAACGAATTCAGGTCAATCAGGTCGATTTTCTGGTTCTGGCAAAATCTTTTCAATTGAAGATTAAGTGAATCGATGCGATTGTTGAGAGCTGTTTGATCTAAAAGATAAGGCACGGTTTGAAACACCGGCGTTACATTTCGCTGACGAATCTCATCCGCGATTAGACGGTAATTAGAGAGCGTGTAACTCGAGTCGTATTTAGGGGAAAGTACATCGTTGGTGCCGCCCAGGAAAAAGCACACTTTAGGTGTGTTGTGGGCATCGATGTCTTTAACGTAGCTCAGAATCTGTTCAGTGGTATAACCATATCCAGCTACCTCCAGAACATCCTTTCGATTTAGTAATTCATTCCAGTTGGGAATTTCGGTATGAGAGCCCCCAAGCATGGCAATCTGAGCGGAATGGGTTTTTCGAAGGTACCAGCGGGTTATATCCTCGCGCTGTTTCCATCCAATCAGGATAAGTACGACAGTAAAAAGAAGATTAAAAATAAGTGAGAGAAGAAGTGGTTGATTTTTCATAAATGTAAACTTAACCAGTATTGCGCCCTGTTTGAGCCTGCCGACTGAGTCGACTAGACAAACAAAATCAACTTAAAGTGGCAGAGGAGCACATGGCCATGATGGAATTAAAACTTGAGGAGGTAATTAAAATCGCTTCTGAAAAATACATTGAATGGTAGGCCCGGGAATAGTATAGGTAGTATTTTATAATCAGTGAATCGATAGTTGAATTATAACTTCAGCGATTTATAAGAAAAGCATGCGGGCTGTTATAGTTGCTGATACAGATTCCAGCAGGATTACCCCAACATTATGTTATCGCGAGTTAATCCAAGGGTTCGCCTTATATATTCCGCACCTATCGGTAAAATAAAAACGCCTAACTGTATCATTGTCAGATCGTTAGGCGTTTAGGGGTACCGGGAGCCGGACTCGAACAATTATAATGAGATATTTATAAACGCCTTTAAATGCTTCAAATGTACGATTTTCACGCTTAATGAGGGGCATATGAGAGAATTTAAAAGTAGTGAAGCGTAATAATTGTTTCAGTAATGTTTCAGTAAACGGCATTTCTTGGCTACCTTTAAAGAAGGTAACTGAGAAGCTATGAACTCGCCTGAATCTGAAAATCTACCCACTAAAGGTCGTACCCGGACCAACACCATATCCTTTACCGTTGAACTGGGAAACAAGCCAAAGAAAGATGGACACTATCCTCTTTTTCTTCGAATAACGGAAAACCGCAAACATAGAAGAGTCTATATTGGCTTTGACATACCTTTAAAAGATTGGAACCCAAATAAAAAAGAAGTACGACGGTCTTACCCACTTCATGAGGTTATTAATAAGAAAATTGATTCAATTAAGTCTGACGCGATACGTTTGAAGGCTGATACTAAAAATGTAACCTCAACCGTAATTGCTGAAAGCCTCAAAGGTAGGTCATCTGCGTATTTCTTTCAATATGCATACAGCTACATAGCTAATAAGCCATATAATACTCAACGCAACGTTCGCACTGAGATTAATAAATTTTTAGAATACGTCGGAAATAAGGAGTTGTTTTTCGCTGATATAACGGTAAAGCTTTTGGCTGATTATGAAAGCTGGTTGCGGACCAAAAAGGGGAACACAACCAACACCATAAGCAAAGGGCTATCAAAAATTCGGACTGTTTTTAACCAGGCTATTAAGGAGGGTATCTTACCTGTTCAGGATAATCCGTTTCTGCTGATAAGACTAAAAGAAGGTAAGCCTGAACGAGTGCGACTGACTGAGGAAGAGTTAAAGTCATTTCAGGAGGTGGCCCTTCCCCAAGGTTCGCTGCTTTGGCATACTCGCAATTATTGGCTGTGTGCTTTCTATATGGCGGGTATGCGCTTTAGCGATATTTCATGCTTGCAATGGAAGAACATCAATGGCAACCGGCTATCTTATGTAATGCAGAAAACAAAGAATACTGTTACACAGAGCCATACTATACAGCTGCCTAAACAAGCCGAAGAAATCATACAGAACTATCGTCCAACTAAGCCTTTGCCTACCGACTATGTTTTCCCTATCCTGAACCCTAATAAGATTTACGTTACCGAAGCTGATATATTGAAAGAGATCAGCCGTAAGAACGCGCTTATTAATAAGTACCTTAAAAAGATTTGCTTTCTAGCTGGAATACCTAAAGATCTGTCGTTCCACTCCGCGCGCCACACTTTTGCCGATTTAGGCCGCAAGAAGGTGAAGGATGTTTATGCCATTTCCAAGCTTTTAAGACACTCAAAAATTAACATTACTGAAAAGTATCTCTCTGAGTTCGATACCGACACTACAGACAAAGCGCTTGAATCGATCTTTGGTTAA
>NZ_JBMDWV010000116.1:0-18774 GCF_048594605.1 Spirosoma sp. | reverse complement strand
ATGCATACTCGACGATGGGGGTGAAATATTTTGATACGAAATCGCCCTTTACGGACATGTACGTAGCATTGGGGGGCAACAACCAGAATATCCTCCGTTTCGACATGGCCCAGAACGTTACGTCCCGCTGGAATGTAGGGTTTGACGTACAGCGGTTTACGTCACAAAAACATTTTGGGACCACCGGCAATAACGACCCGTACAAGCTGCTGGCTCAGAACTGGGGGTTCTTACTGCATACCAACTATCGTTCTAAAAATGACAAGTATACGCTGCTGGCTCATTTCAACAACATGAACCACAGCCTCGACGAACAGGGAGGCTTACTACCGGGGCAGACTGCCGACGGAACCCCGATTATTTTTAACTATAACGGCGATTCGCGTTTGCGGAGCGGCAGTACGTCCGTTCAGGGGCCACACGGCTGGGAGATACGTAACGGCTTGCATGGTTATCATCAATACGTGCTCGATAAAGGGTTTCAGCTTTACCATCGGTTTGACTATCGCGTTCAGAAAAATTTTTATCAGGATGATCAGTTGGCGCTAAATCAATCCGTTACGTTACCAGATTCTGTTGTAGAGCGATTTTATCATACCAACACGCTCGGCGATACGTCTCGCCTTGAACAATTAACCCGTTTTCGCCTGTTGGAGAATCAGTTTGGCCTGAAGGGAGTTGCGCAGTACAAAGCAGCTTCGTTTAATTACCGGGCCTATCTGCGAATCCGGAATTATAATCAGAATACACGCTACAACACCTCCAACACAAATTACAATGAGTATGACATACCGCGTACCGAAACGTTTGTAGGTGGATGGTTAGGCTACTACTTTCCCGACAGCCTGTCGCAGGTGACAGCCGAACTCGAATATCAGATTGGGGGCGGGTATCGGTTGCAGGGACAGTTCGACAGTAAGTTTCTGACCGCTGGGTATTCGTCCATGTTTGTCAATCCGACCCTGTTGCAGGAGCGCTTTCAAAGCATGATTTATCTGTGGCGAAACAACTTTAGTTTACGAGGCTACAACCACGCATTCGGTAAACTGAACCTGCGGTATAAACAACTGCGGATTGAACCCGGAATTGATTACTACCTGCTAAGCAACTACATTTATTACGATACGGCGGCTGTTGCCCGGCAGGCATCCGGTTCGTTTAGTGTCCTCAGAACCGGTCTGGGTTATCATCTTCAGTTTGGTAAGTTTTTGCTGGCTGGGCAGGCATATTACACCGTTCAGTCGCGATCGGATATTCTGCGAACGCCCCCATTTTTTATAAACGCCCGCTTGCAGTATGAGTTTCTGTACGCTAAAGTGCTATACATTCAGGCCGGGATTGATTTGCATTACAAGTCATCTTACTACGCTGATGCGTACATGCCGCTGACGCAGCAGTTCTATATCCAGAATCAGAAACAGGTGGAAGGATACGTATTGGCTGACCTCTACGCCAATTTGCGCGTTAACCGAACCCGCCTGTTTGTGAAGCTTACGCATGCGAACCAGGGCGTGTTTGCGCCGGGCTACTTCGTCGCCCCAGATTTTCTGCAGGTTCGCCGGGGATTTGCGTTTGGTGTCGATTGGTATTTGTTTGATTAAAACAGGTAGGATACCGCTGTTTTGTGCTTATTTAATTGCATAAAGTAACGTCCGGCTTTCTTGATTTTCGAGCGTATATAAACAAAGCTCGATTGCGTGTTTAACGGAAAAGATTTTTCTCAACCAACCTATAAATTAGTTTTTGAATGGACCCATTTCAGATTAAAAAAGCACCCACCCAATACGACGTTGCCATTGTTGGCTCAGGTGCCGGGGGCGGTATGGCCGCTTACACACTGGCGAAAGCCGGCGCCAAAGTTGTGCTTCTGGAAGCAGGGGGCTATTTTGACCCTGCCGATCCAAAGTATATTACCCAACTGAAATGGCCCTGGGAATCGCCACGGCGTGGTGCCGGTACCACGCGGGCCTTTGGTGATTTCGACGCGGCCTGGGGCGGATGGGATATTGAAGGAGAGCCGTATACAAATGTTAAAGGATCTGACTTTCAATGGTTTCGTTCTCGTATGCTCGGCGGACGTACCAACCACTGGGGACGTATTTCGCTACGTTTCGCTCCAGACGACTTTCGGCGCAAAAGCATGACCGGCGTTGGAGAAGACTGGCCCATCAGTTACGATGATATTAAACCCTTTTATGATCGTGTCGACCGGCTTATTGGTGTTTTTGGTTCTGTCGAAAACATGCCCTCCGAACCGGATGGTATCTTTCTGCCTCCGCCAAAACCACGTTTGCACGAATTGATGATTCGGAAAGGGGCACGTAGCATCGGAATTCCGGTTATTCCTTCACGACTGTCGATTCTGACGAAGCCAATCAATAACGAACGGGGTTCGTGTTTTTACTGTAGCCAGTGCGGGCGGGCTTGTCAGGCTTATGCCGACTTCTCGTCTTCGTCGGTTCTGGTGAAGCCTGCTATGAAAACGGGTAACGTAACGCTCATTAACGGCGCTATGGTGCGCGAAGTGATGACTGACCCCTCAACCGGACTGGCCACGGGCGTTAGCTACGTAGATACCGCTACGTTGCAGGAAATAACCATTAAAGCCAAATCGGTTATACTGGCCGCAAGCGCAGGTGAAACGGCACGGTTATTACTCAACTCCAAGTCAAGCCGCTTCCCGACTGGGCTAGCCAATAGTAGTGGCGTTGTCGGAAAATATATTAACGATTCAACGGGTGCATCGCGGTCAGGGTTTATCCCCGCGCTGATGGACCGTAAACGCTATAACGAAGATGGCGTTGGCGGTATGCACGTCTTTACCCCCTGGTGGCTCGATAACAAAAAACTGGATTTTCCGCGTGGTTATCATATCGAATACTGGGGCGGTATGGGTATGCCTGCTTATGGCTTCGGCTGGGGAATCGAAGGTATGAACAGCATTATTCCCGGGCGTAACGGTAAGATGAAAACCGGTGGTGGGTATGGAGCCAGTTTGAAAGACGATTATCGGCGGTTCTACGGAGCCTATATCGGCATGGCAGGGCGAGGTGAACCCGTACCACTCGAAAGCAATTACTGCGAAATCGACCCGAACGTAGTGGATAAATACGGTATTCCTGTGTTGCGATTTAACTATAAATGGTCTGATTATGAGATTAAGCAGGCCAAGCACATGCAGGATACGTTCGAGGAAATTATCCATGCTATGGGCGGAATTGCTTTAGGCGACAAACCCAGCGCAGCGAACAATTACGGCCTGGCAGCCCCCGGCCAGATCATTCACGAAGTGGGAACGGCCCGTATGGGTAACGATCCGAAATCGTCGGCTTTGAATAAATACCAGCAGGCGCACGACGTGAAAAATTTATTCGTGGTGGATGCGGCACCGTTCCCCTCACAGGGCGATAAGAACGTAACGTGGACAATTCTGGCGTCTTCAATGCGTACCAGTGAGTATTTAATTGACCAAGTCAAACAAAAAAATATTTAACCTTCGAACCCGAAGAACTATGAAACGTAGAGATTCCTTAAAAGCCCTCTCGCTTACGGGTTTCGGCCTGGCTGTTACTCCCGTCGAAGCCGCCGTTCCCGCACCACCTGATACCAAACCGCTGAAAATTCCGGGTGGACGGCAAAAGTTTGAAGCCGAGCGTGACGCCAAACTGATGGCGGAAAAGTTCTTCACCCCGCATGAATTACAAACCGTTACGGTGCTTTCAGACATTATCATACCCGCAGACGAGCGTTCGGGAAGTGCATCGCAGGCAGGTGTGCCCGCTTTTATCGAGTTTATGATGAAAGATCAGCCTCGTAATCAGACGCCTATGCGGGGTGGCATTAAATGGTTAGACAATACGTGTGTCAAGCGCTTCGGGAAGCCATTTATTCAGTGCACGAAAGCGCAGCAGATTGATATGGTAGAGCAGATTGCTTACCCGAGCAAAGCAAAACCCGATATGACCCAGGGAGCAGCATTTTTTAGTTTAATGCGTAACATGACGGCTACGGGCTTCTACACCAGTCAAATGGGTATTAAGGATCTTGGTTACGTTGGGAACGTCCCGAATCAATGGGATGGGGTGCCTGATGATGTGCTAAAACAGTATGGCTTAGCCTATGAGGAGAGAGAACTAACCCAGGGCAAGTAAGTAAAAAAGCGACAGAGGCATTCTGTCGCTTTTTTATTTTTGATCGCACCTATTTAATCGTGTGTGTTTTCTGAACGGAGATTAAAAATATAAAAATTATATACGCTTGATCATTAAGTGATTACCATTTATTCACTAACTTTTCCGTTGACTACGCTATCTTTCCCTCTTTTTTTCTAGTACTTTTACATCCCGTAACGACCAAAACAGGTTTCACACATGGCGGCTACGGGACCAAAATCCGCGAAATATATTTTTGTTACAGGCGGAGTAACTTCATCACTTGGCAAAGGCATCATTGCTTCTTCATTAGCCAAACTTCTTCAATCACGGGGATTATCGGTAACGATTCAGAAATTCGATCCGTATATCAATATTGATCCGGGAACACTCAATCCTTACGAGCATGGCGAATGCTACGTAACGGACGACGGCGCCGAAACAGATCTTGATCTGGGGCACTACGAGCGTTTTTTAAATCGCCCCACATCGCAGGCGAACAACATCACTACGGGGCGTATTTACAATAACGTAATAACCCGGGAGCGTCGGGGGGATTTTCTTGGTAAAACCGTTCAGGTTGTCCCGCATATCACCGACGAGATCAAGCGGAATATTCGGCTGCTGGGCGAAACGGGCGAGTACGACATTGTCATCACTGAAATTGGTGGGTGCGTTGGTGATATAGAATCATTACCCTTTGTTGAAGCCGTTCGTCAGTTAAAGTTTGAACTCGGAGAACACGATACGCTTGTTATTCACCTGACGCTGGTGCCTTATCTGCAGTCGGCGGGCGAGCTGAAAACGAAGCCTACACAACACTCGGTTCGAATGCTGCTTGAAAACGGCGTTCAGCCCGATATAATCGTCTGTCGTACCGAGCATCCATTACCCCAGGAAATTCGTCGAAAAATTGCTCTTTTCTGCAACGTACAGGTAAGTTCAGTCATCGAAGCCATTGACGCCGAAACGATTTACGACGTACCACTACTCATGCAGAAGGAACGCCTGGATCAGCGGGCGCTCTACATGATGGATCTTTACAACGACAAAGACGCGGAACTGGATAGCTGGAAAGCGTTTTTGGGGAGACTTAAAAATCCAGGCGACACGGTACGTATTGGCCTGGTTGGCAAGTATGTTGAACTTCATGATGCGTACAAGTCAATTGCTGAGTCATTTATTCATGCTGGAGCTTCCAATGAGTGTAAAGTACAGCTGGAATGGATTCAGTCCGAGACACTTGTCGATGAGCATCATTGTGCTGAAGTGCTGAGTCAGTTGGATGCGGTATTAGTAGCACCGGGCTTCGGCGAGCGGGGTATTGAAGGTAAAATCAATGCGGTACGTTACGTTCGCGAAAACAACATTCCGTTTCTGGGTATTTGCCTGGGTATGCAAATGGCTGTTATCGAGTATGCGCGGCACGTAATGGGTATTGAGGATGCCCATTCAACCGAAATGGAGCCACATACGCCTAACCCGGTTATCAGCATGATGGAAGAGCAAAAAAACATCACAGATAAAGGCGGTACCATGCGCTTAGGGGCTTATAGTTGCAAACTCAAACGCGATTCGCTGGCGCATAAAATTTATGGAAAACTGCAGATTAGTGAGCGCCACCGCCACCGCTATGAATTCAATAACGATTATTTGGAGGCTTTTGAAAAAGCGGGCTTACGTCCAACGGGTATAAATCCGGATACGGGGCTGGTCGAAATTGTTGAACTAAATAACCATCCTTGGTTCGTGGGCGTACAGTTTCACCCGGAACTAAAAAGTACAGTGATGAATCCTCATCCATTATTTGTGCAGTTTGTACGGGCGGCCCTCAACTTTAGTCAACAGAAGAAAGTAAGTCCGGCATCTACATCCGATATATCAACCGCCCGTGTAGAAACTGTCGACGCGGTTGATTAACCCACCAGATTGCCGTAATTTTGTAAAAAAAAGTCGTCAGTCGACAGTCACTGGCCGTTAGCAAATAGTTTCGTTCACTAACGACCAGCGGTTGTCGACTGACGACTACAAACTAAATGGATCGTAATCAACTTATTGGCATCCTCCTGATTCTGGCGATGCTTGTCGGCTATCAGCTTCTGGTGCCAAAGCCCGCACCTGAAAAAGAACCGGCTCAACAGACACAAACAACCAAGCCGAGGACTGCTTCTGGTGCTGCGGCTGCTATCGATAAAGCTACTCAACCGCTTGACTCGGCCGCTGCTCAGGCAAAATTTGGCGATTTTGCCACGGTTGCCACTGGTGAAGCCCGCGATATTGTTATTGAAAATAAAGATATCAAAGTAACATTTACAACGCAGGGCGGACGCGTTAAAGAAGTTCTTCTGAAGAATTACAAAACGTATGATCGAAAGCCGCTGGTTTTGATCGATGAACAAAGCAGCCAGACCCTTCTGGAATTGCCAACGAATCGTGGTAAAGTCGATCTGCACAAACTTTATTATCAAACCAATGCTCAGAATGCATCCTTAAGTGGACAGCCGCAGCAGATTGTGTTTCGGGCTGAGGTTGCTCCCGGCGAATCAGTCGAGCAGGTCTACACAATCCCGGCGGAGGGATACGTATTGGATTACGACCTGAAGCTCAATGGACTGAACAATACATTAGCCAATGGCGACATCCGATTCTTCTGGGAAGATAAGATGAAGCAGTACGAGAACGACCTGTTGAATAACCGCCGGGCCGCTACGATTAACTACCTTACTGCCGACGAGAACTTCGAGAATCTAACCGAAGGAGAAAGCAACCAGGAAACTACCCTCGAAGAGCCAATCCAATGGTTTACCATCAAGCATAAATATTTTCTCTCCGGGTTTATTGCTAAGAATGGGCCATTGCCCAAAGCCGATTTTAAAACACTGGTCAACCCAGCTGATACCAACGTAGTAAAAACGGCTGTTGCTGACGTTACGTTGCCGATCGCTGACGTAAAGGCGGGGAAGGGACAGTATAAGTTTTATTACGGCCCCAACGACTTTCAATTACTGGGCGACGTAGCCCCCGAATTTGACCGGAATGTGTACCTGGGCTATTCGATTCTGAAGCCAATCAACAAATATTTCTTTGTGCCGGTCTTTAACTTCCTGGGTAAGTTTATTGCCAATAATGGCCTGCTGATTATTGTACTGGTTGTTTTCGTGAAATTACTGCTGACGCCACTGACTTATAAGTCATACGTTAGTATGGCCAAGATGCGCGTACTGGCACCCGAAATTAATGAAATAAAAGAGCGCGTTGGTGATGATATGGCCAAACAACAGTCTGAACAGATGAAGCTGTATCAGGAAGTGGGCGTTAGTCCGCTCAGTGGTTGTGTTCCTGTTCTGGCTACCATGCCGATCCTGTTTGCGCTGTTCATGTTGTTCCCAAACCTGATTGAATTGCGGCAGAAATCGTTTTTATGGGCCAATGACCTTTCAACCTACGATGCCTTTATAACGTTTCCAACGATCCCGTTTGTCGGTAGTCATTTGAGTCTGTTTACCGTTCTGATGACAGCCTCCTCAATTGCTTACGCTTACTATAACAACCAGACGACGCCCACGCAGCCCGGACCGGTGAATATGAAAGCGTTGAGCTACGTATTCCCGCTGATGTTTATGTTCGTGCTAAATTCCTACCCAGCTGGTCTGACGTTCTATTATTTTGTTTCGAACGTAGTAACAATCGCACAGCAACAACTCATTCGTCGGTTTGTCGACGAAGATAAAATTAAAGCCGTGCTGGATGAAAATCGCAAGAAAAATGCGTCTGGCCAGGGTAAGAAACCTGGTGGTTTTCAGGCTCTGTTACAGCGTCAGCTTGCGGCTGCTGAAGATGCCCGCAAACAAGCTGAAGAAGCTCAACGACGAGCTAAACAAAAAAAATAAAGCACAATGTCTACTGGATTATGTAACGATATAAACCTATAAACGTCAATACTATCAGACATTTTTCAGCAAACATTGTTTAACACAAAAGCAACGCATTAGCGTTGCTTTTGTGTAGTAACCCCGACAAACATGAATGGTAGGTTTTATGGATTCAAGCTGGTGCTAATTTGTGTAGTGGCTCTGTTGAGGTATCAATCAGCCATGGCTCAAATAGCACCGGATGTACAAAGACGGTATAGTACGGCCGTTAAATCGGTGCAGGCCGGCGATTACGAACGGGCAAAAGCCGATTTAAATCCAATCATACAGCAGCGAGGACCTTTAGCCCCCTATGCAAGTTATTATTATGCGCTCGCGGCTTTCAGGCAGCGAAACTTTAGTCAGGCGCGCCTGAGTGTCCGACAACTGATTGAGGGTTTTCCAAACTGGCGTAAAATGGACGAGGCCAATTATCTTCTGGCGTCTATCAGTATGGAAACCGGACAATATGAGGATGCTTTTGCCTCGTTGCAAAAAATTGGGGATCCGGCGTTACGTTCTGACGTAGCCAAACTCGAACAGAATTTCCTGCCGCGTATAACCGATTTGAATCGCCTGAAACAATTAAATAAGACATTTCCCGCCAACCGGAACATTGGTCTGGCATTGATCGATTTAATTCAGCGGTCATCCAGTGATAAAGACGACCTTGAGCTCTCTGATCGACTAACAAACCGGTTTGGTGTACCGGGTACGGCTACAAATCAACCTGTTGGATCAACTACGGGTAAGCCTTCGCCCGATCGTCCGGACGTACCAATGGCCTCCCCAACTCGAAATAATCGACAAAAAGGGTATTATAACGTTGCTGTCATGTTTCCTTTTCGTCTGGATGAATTTGATCCGGAGAAACGAATACGTTCAAACCAATACGTATACGATCTATACGATGGGATTAAAATGGCTAAAAATAAGCTACAGGAGGAAGGGATTACGGTCAATCTATTTGCTTATGACCTCGATAATGACGCTAATAAAACCCTTGAACTAGTCAACAATCCTGCCTTTTCTCAAACGGACCTGATCATCGGCCCATTGTATGTAGAACCGAATCGGATTGCGTCAGCTTATGCGAATCAGAATAACATTTTACTGCTGAATCCGATTGCGACCAGCAGCGAACTGGTAGCCAATCAGCCGTTATCGTTTTTAGCTCAACCATCGGTTAACCAACAGTCAAAAAAGGTTTCCGAATTGGCCCGTGGTTTACCAGGAGGCCGTCGAGCGGCTATTTATTTTGGTACGTCCCGTAAAGATTCTTTGCTGGCGGCTGCCTATTTAAGCGAATTAAAACGCCAGAATTACCAGGTACTTGATTATCGAAAAGTGAGCGGTAATGCGCAGATGATGGCTGATGCTATGCAAATGACCGGAATTGCCACACCCGCTAAATCGCAGAGTGCCGTAATTTCGGCTACGCCCATTACGCTAAATCACGTTTTTTTCGTCAGTAGTAATGATAGCGATGGAGCCCGTATGCTCGAAGCATTAAGCCGACGGAAAGTGAGCGGTGCATTGATTGCTACGTCATCAGCCTTTAATTTTTACCAAAATTCGCTGTCAACATTTAACCGTCGGGGTTTATACTTGCTATATCCAGATTTTATTGATCCAACGCGAGAGCCTGTGATTGAATTTGATGAGCAGTACGTAACAAAACGGAATACCATTCCATCCGTATTTGCGAGTGAAGGGTATGATATGATGCTCTTTTTTGGCCGTCAAATGGCTAAGAATGGCGCATTACTACGTAATCGGGATAATCTCCGGTCCGATACAGACGACTATTTGTCTTCAGGATTCGACTACACCCAAAGTAATGAAAACCAGATCGTACCAATTGTCAAATACGAAGATGGGCGGTTTGTTAAAATCAATTAGCAATGGCACGAATGTGTGATTAAGTGCAGGGCTGACATAAACTTAATTCGCCAGACGGTATTCACTTAATCAGGCCTTTGTGCATTCGCGCATTTTATATGACAACGAGCGAGCAATTATTTGAGAAAGCAAAAACGTTGATTCCTGGTGGGGTAAATTCGCCAGTGCGCGCGTTTCGGGCTGTAGGTGGTAGTCCACTGTTTATTAAGTCCGCTAAAGGGCCTTACATCTACGATGAGGACGGCCGGCAGTACATCGAGTTGATTAACTCGTGGGGCCCGATGATTCTGGGCCATGCCTTCGAGCCCGTAGAAAAAGCCGTACGCGATGCTATTCAGCATTCTTTTTCCTTTGGCGCACCAACACGGAAGGAAGTTGAGATGGCCGAACTGATCATAGAGATGGTGCCATCGGTTGAAAAAGTACGTATGGTCAATTCAGGGACAGAAGCGACGATGGCGGCAATACGGGTAGCACGGGGATTTACCAAACGAGACAAAATCATAAAATTCGAAGGGTGTTACCATGGCCACGGCGATTCGTTTTTGATTGCGGCTGGCAGCGGAGCCATGACCATGGGAATTCCTGATAGTCCGGGTGTAACGAAAGCGACGGCCGCTGATACGTTGACGGCCCCTTACAACGATCTGGCTTCCGTAGAGGCATTATTTATCAATAATCAGAATCAGGTGGCAGCTGTTATTCTGGAGCCTGTCGTTGGGAATATGGGGTGCGTATTGCCCGAGGCTGGTTTTCTGGAGGGAATCCGTGCTCTCTGCGACAAATACGGTGCTCTATTGATTTTTGATGAAGTAATGACGGGTTTCCGCCTGGCGAAAGGAGGGGCTCAGGAACGTTTTGGCATTACTCCTGACCTGACTACAATGGGCAAAATTATCGGTGGCGGTATGCCCGTTGGTGCATATGGGGGACGTGCAGACGTAATGAACGTGGTGTCGCCGGCTGGCCCTGTTTATCAGGCTGGAACCCTTTCCGGCAATCCAATCGCTATGTCGGCAGGACTGGCTATGCTACGTTATCTGAATGAAACCCCTGACGTGTACACGCGCCTGGAAGCTATCGGCAAAAAACTGAACGACGGTTTCCGGGAGACACTCGTGAAAAATGGGCTGAATTATACCATCAATCACATCGGGTCGATGTTTACGCTCTTTATGACCGGGCAACCGGTTCTGAATTTTTCAGATGCCAAATCATGCGATCTGCCTTTATTCGGACGGTATTTTCATGCCATGCTTGATCGAGGTGTCTATTTAGCTCCCTCGCAGTTTGAAAGCCTGTTTTTATCCGTAGCGCTGACCGATGAACTGGTAGAGCAAATCATTCAGGCCAATGAAGAAAGCCTCCTGGAAGCCATTTCCTGATGAATGACGTAGTATGAAGCGTAAGAAATACGGGGCTCTTAATTAAGGGCAAACAGAGTTACTGTTCATTTTACTTTCCCGACTGACCATGCATTATTCCGTCATTATTCCCGTCTATAACCGCCCTGACGAACTGAGGGAATTACTGGGTAGTTTAACGAAACAGACGTACCAGAACTTCGAGGTTTTAGTGATTGAGGATGGTTCGAGCAAAAGAGCGGACGGGGTAGTGGCAGAATTTGCGTCTCAACTCGACATTCGGTATTTCTACAAAGACAACTCCGGCCAGGGTTTTACGCGTAACTTCGGTTTTGAGCGGGCCAAAGGTGACTATTTTGTTATTTTCGATTCCGATGCACTGGTACCCCCGCATTATTTTCAGGTGGTCAACGAACGTCTAACCGTGCAAACGCCAGCACTTGATGCATATGGCGGACCTGATAAAGCGCATCCCGATTTCACGCCTATTCAGAAAGCGATTAGTTATTCAATGACTTCGCCATTCACGACCGGAGGAATTCGCGGTAGTAAAAAAAACTTAGGAGGAACGTATCATCCCCGAAGTTTTAACATGGGGCTGTCGCGAAAAGTATGGGAAACAACGGGTGGATACCGACTAAGCCGAATGGGAGAAGACATTGAGTTCGCCATCCGAATTATTGAAAACGGCTACCGGACAGGCTTAATACCAGAGGCTTTTATTTACCATAAACGTCGTACAAACTTTGGTCAGTTTTTTCGACAGCTCCGTTTTTTTGGTCGTGCACGGATCAACATCTCCCGTTATTACCCCGCTGAACTGAAACTTGTCCATACGTTTCCGGCTCTGTTTACTGTATTTGTGATTTTAATTCCCATTTGGGCCCTCATTAGCCCTTTTTTATTCGCACTATCAGCAGGCGTGTTAACTTTATGGGCAATCCTTATTCTGATTGATGCAACTCGGAAGGAAAACAGCCTGAGTGTGGGTTTATTAAGTGTCGAGGCCGCATTTGTCCAACTAATCGGGTATGGCGCAGGGTTTCTGAGCGAAGGTTGTAAGCGACTGACAGAACCGAAGAATTTTCGGGAAACAGGCGCTACGATTGAATACCCTTCCTGAAATTCGTTACATTTATAGACGTTGCTTGTTCAGGCTATCATAGTATAATGAAGCCGGACAGCCATCCGTTAATAACGTAATCAACTACGGTCAACCGCAATGACAAAGCTTTCAAAACCTCCAGGTCAACGATTAGTCAAACGCATGAGTACCCGGACTAAAGGGCTTATTGTAGCGCCAATTGGCTTATTGCTGGTGAGCGTTGGTTTATGGGTGTTGAATGAAGCTATTTATATCCGACATACAGGTGCCCCCTTTCGTCAGTGGTTTCTATGGGCAGTTTATAGTCTGATTTTGGTGAATGGTGGTTTACTGTTGTTTGGGCAGGCTGTGCGATACCGTGCGCAATTGGATTATCGCCGATTTGTACGCAGAGAACTCAAAAAACGGGATCGTGAGTGGACCCGGTTGCTTCAAAAACGCAAAACCTCGCCGGGTAAAAGCGAGGTTAAGTAATAAGCTGTATACGCTAAAAACTCAATTCTTATTTTGCCGCTTTCTTGTCAGCAAACGAAGCTTTGATTGCTTCAACATCTACATTCTTAATCGTCGGTTTACGCAGCAATTGTTTAATTGCGTTCGTTTTATTGTTGGCGATAGCCCGATTCCGACGAGCTTTCCGTTTTAACTCTGTTACTGCCATGATTATATCTTTTTACTAAGCCGGTTCAATTTGGAGCGCTTAAGCGATCAGACCGCAAAAGTAATGTTTTTTACGAACAAAGTAAATGAAAAGGCTAACTTTTCGGACTGGTTTGTAATTTTGTGGCATGCAAAAACCGACTTTACCGAAAGGAACTCGTGATTTTGGGCCTGAACAGATGCGTAAACGGCTCTTTATATTTGATACCATTCGCCAAACCTTCCAACGCTTTGCTTTTCAGCCACTCGAAACTCCCTCTATGGAAAATCTGTCTACCCTGACAGGTAAATATGGAGAGGAGGGTGATCAGCTTCTCTTTAAAATTCTTAATTCCGGTGATTTTGCCGCTTCTCTCACAGAGTTGGATATTGCAAATGGATCGAAAAAATTAACGCCAAAAATTGCAGAAAAGGGCTTACGATACGATCTGACAGTTCCCTTTGCCCGTTACGTAGTGATGAACCGGAATGTACTAACAATGCCGTTCAAACGCTATCAGATGCAGCCTGTCTGGCGAGCGGATCGTCCACAGAGAGGCCGTTACCGGGAGTTTTATCAGTGCGACGCCGACGTAGTGGGTACGGACTCTTTGCTTTGTGAGGCAGAAATCATTCTGATGATCCATGAAGTAATGGGTAATCTGGGTATCACAGATTTTACGGTAAAGATCAATAATCGCAAGATTCTGACTGGTATTGCCGAGGTAATTGGGGCGCCGGGTCAGGAGGGCCAGCTAAGCGTTGCTATTGATAAACTAGATAAGATTGGCCAGGAAAAAGTAGAAGACGAACTGCGTGAACGCGGTTTCTCTGACGAAGCGATTGAAAAGCTACGAGCTATTTTGTTTTTCAATAATACTGTTTCTAATACCATCTGGAATCAGCTCGACGAGACTGTTGGGGCCTCGGCAACTGCTCAACGAGGTATAAATGAGCTTAAAGAAACACTTCAATTAGTGGATGATTATGGATTAAAAAACAGTAAGATAGAGATCGATCCAACTCTGGCACGTGGACTTTCTTATTATACAGGAGCCATTTTTGAAGTAAAAGCTAACGGTGTTAGTATTGGCAGTATTAGTGGTGGTGGACGATACGATAATTTGACGGGCGCGTTCGGTATGCCTGGCTTGTCGGGGGTAGGGATTTCATTTGGTGTGGATCGGATTTACGACGTAATGGAGGAACTGAACCTGTTTCCTCCTGATACTGGACAAGGTACGCAAGTGCTGATTACACCGCTCGACGCTGAAGCTCGTCGATCGGCTTTGCCATTACTAAACGAACTTCGAGCAGTTAACATTAGAGCTGAACTTTATCCTGATCTGAACAAGGTTAAAAAGATGCTCGATTATGCCAATGCCAAAGCTATTCCCTTCGTTGTTCTGATTGGCTCCGAAGAAGTACAGACTGGACAGTTTTCGCTGAAAAATATGCTGACAGGGGACCAGATAAAAGCAAACCGTAGCGAGATTATCCGGAGGGTGCTGGCTTAAAATATGTCACTACGTTTACATACAGTGGGTGTAAACGTAGTGACATAACCTGACTAAGCCTGCTCTGCGGCCACGACAGCCGCCCGATAGGTGGGATCACCTAAAGCGGCTACGTCACCTACAACAATAATGGCTGGGTTTCCTACACCCGCTTCGGCCACTTTCTCAGCAATATCATTAACGCGCCCCGTAACAACCTGTTCCTCCGGGAGCGTACCGTTTTGAATAATGGCGACAGGTGTTTCTGATTTGCCGTTGTCTCCAAAAACAGTCATGATCTCGGCAAGTTTGTGCATTCCCATCAGCACCACTACGGTAGCTGACGACTGGGCAGCTAATTGTAAGTCAGACGATAACTGCCCGGCTTTTGTAGTTCCCGTAACCACCCAGAAACTTTCCGAGATTCCCCGCGTCGTTAGTGGAATACCGGCTGAAGCGGGTACCGCATAACTACTCGAAATGCCCGGTACAACGTCAGTTATAATACCGTACTGACGGGCAAACTCAATTTCCTCATACCCTCGTCCGAATACGAACGAATCTCCACCCTTCAGCCGCACTACGTGGCCGTATTGATGGGCGTAGTGCACAATTAGTGGATTAATGTCCTCCTGTACGCAGGAGTAGGCACCACGCCGTTTACCAACGTAGACTTTAAGGGTGTCAGGACGGCAATGGTCAAGCAGAACAGGATGAACAAGTGCGTCGTACATTACCACATCGGCTTGTTGTAGCGCCTTTATTCCTTTTACCGTTATTAAGTCCGGATCGCCCGGTCCGGCTCCTACAAGCGTCAATTTCATCATAAAGAAAGAAGGATGAATGAGAATGATACACTCTTTTCAGTTATGCAAGCGCAATTCGTCATGCCCCATTCATTGTTTTCATTAGCTATCCTGCGCCTGCGTTAACTCCTGCAGTTCGGGAAGGCCTTCAACCTCAATTTGTAATTCCCGATAAGACTGAACCGCTTGCAGAAAAGATTCAGCCTGAGCAACGAACCGACGGGCAAAAGCTTCTGAAGGCTCTTCTTTATTTATGCTGAAAACCAGAGTTTTGAACTCACCTTCGGTCTTGTGAAAATCCGTTTCGCCGGCAAACGTTTTATCGAAATCACTAACAATGCCGTGTTGCGTGTTAGTGGGTATATCGCGACTCATCAGAGCAGCTTTCGCACTGGTAATAAACACATTATAAGCGTGGTAAAGTGCGTCGGCCCAGCGGCTTTCGGATAAAGCTTCCTGTGCCCAGCCCAGCTTTTCATCAGCCTCGGTAAGTGTGGTAGCTACCAGGTCGATTAGGACACTGGCGCACTCACCGATTCCCACCTCGGTGACGTATTGCTCGGTATGATCCCAGTCAATATAATCACTGTCAACCAAGGTTTTCAGATCAGCCAGAGGTTTCAACAACTGGTAGAAATAATTTTTACCCTGACGTGCGTAGTAATCGCTATAGTATTCACCATCAAAGGCGTTGGCTTCAAAATCACGTAGCAGATAACGTAGTGAATCCGGCCCACGCTTAGCAGGTATTTTAATGACTTTATCCGCAATTAACCCTTCACCTTTGCTGTTAAAACCTCCGCCTAGTAAAACCTGTAAGGCTGGTAGTACGTATGCCCCATTTTTCAGCGAAGAACCGTGATAACCAATATTGGCTACTGAATGCTGTCCGCAACCATTCATGCAACCAGAAATTTTGATCTTGATGTCATCGTTAAAAATCAGATCAGGAAACTCATCCTGCATCATTCGCTCCAGAGCCCGCGTAATGCCATAGCTGCTTGAAATCGCAAGATTACAGGTATCCGTACCAGGGCAAGTCGTGATGTCGGCTGTCGTGTCGAAGCCGGGATTCGCTAAGCCTAACGTATTAAGAGCCTCATAGACAGCTGGTAAATCTTCAGGTTTTATAAACCGTAGTAAATAGCCCTGATTGACCGTTACCCGGATGTCATCCGCTGCATATTGCTTAACGATCTTTGCCAGCGCCCGTGCCGTATCGGAAGGCATATCACCCAACAGAACGCGTAATTGTACGGCATACCAGCCTGTCTGTTTCTGCTCAAAGACGTTTGTTTTCTGCCAGAGGGCATAGCCTTCACTATCTGAAACTGGTGCGGCAGGAGCATCCAGACGGGCTGTCGGGGGAGCGGCAAATAACGGATTGACTGACGTATCGTCAATGACATAAGTTTTGGAGCGCAGGGCAGGAGTTTCATCCGCAATCCGACGTAACAATTCCTCGAGACCAATGTCATTAAGCAGGTATTTCATTCGGGCTTTGTGTCGTTTCTGCCGCTCACCGTATCGATCGAACACGCGGATAACGCCCTCAATGAATGGAATGACCCGATCTTCTTCCAGAAACTCAAAGGCTGTCTGCGCCGAAAACGGTTGAGCCCCCAGTCCTCCACCCAGCATCACTTTAAAGCCACGCTGGCCATTTTGCGTTCGAGCTACCAGCCCAACGTCGTGCATGTAGCCGTAAGCTGAATCTTTCTCGCTTGACGAGAGCGAAATTTTGAACTTCCGCCCCATATCCTGACAGATCGGATTGCGGAGAAAATACTCAAAAATGGCATGAGCATAGGGCGTAATATCGAATGGCTCGTCGGGGTCGATGCCGGCACGGGCAGAGCCTGTTACGTTCCGAACGGTATTGCCACAGGCTTCCTTGAGCGTAATGCCGGCGTCTTCCAGATCAGCCCACAACTGGGGAGAATCTGCCAGCTTTACAAAATGGAGCTGGATGTCCTGCCGGGTCGTTGCATGTAAATTACCTGTAGCGTATTTATCCGATAAGTCGGCAATACGAATCAGTTGATCAGCCGTTATACGTCCGTGCGGCAACTTGATACGGATCATTTGCACGCCCGGTTGCCGTTGGCCGTAAACCCCTCGTGTAAGTCGAAACTTACGGAAGGCTTCGTCAGCTATATCACCCTGACGAAAGGAATTTATTTTCTGCTCAAGATCAGCGATGTCACGGCGAGCGGCCTTGCTTACATTATCGGTTAGATAGATAGACATAAGGTATATTGTCTATAGAATTAATCAACTATTGTATTAAAACGAAACGCTGGAATGCCCAGTGTCTGTCTGTCGATTTATTACACAATATTAACTAATTAACTAAGGTTAAGATTCAACCTATCCCCAACTTATGGTTATGGACTATAAGGAATGGTTATAGACAGAGCCCTATTTTCTCATCTATGCCACACAATACAGAAACATTACACCGGTTGCTTAGTTAACCTGATGTAGGCAGACGGGCCTGAAAACAGGGATTTGTTACTGATCAGGTTTAGTAAAAATAGTTGATGAATTTAACAGGACGCGTGAAAAAGGAGAACTTTGCCGTATATTAACGCGATTTTCGTACGTATCATCAAAACTGCTATTTATATTTAATTAATTTTTAACTGACAAAACTATGAAAGTACGTTTTTCGCATCTTGTTCAAACTGGTAGTGGGTTGATTGCCTTATTGTTCATGTTGGTCGTTTCCTGTAAAGGGCCGGAGGGGCCACAGGGACCGCAAGGGCCAGCCGGTCCAACAGGTGCTACAGGAGCAACAGGACCTGCCGGGGCTAGTGGTGTAGCCGGAGCAACGGGACCAATGGGCAATGCCAATGTTGTGTATACAGACTGGAAACCAATCGATGTGAGCGGAAACTTTTTCGTGAACCCCATTACCAAAGAAGTTACTTTATCCCCTGCCAGTACAGCCAGTTCTTTATTGACTAAAGATGCGATCGATAAAGGGCTCATTTACATTTACTACAAATTTGGTAGTGTTCAGTCTACTACGGCTCCTCAATCCTTTACGCTCGCTGAACGTATTTCTCAAAGCGGTAATGTATCCCAGGGCTACGCCAAAATCCCAGGGCGTACAACCAATTTGATAGATGACTACGTTACATATCAGGTAGTTACAGATAATTTGGGCGAAAATTACTTTTCTCCTAAAATCATCTTCCCAAGTGCTATATACAATCCGAATATTGACGATTATACGGGTATTACGGGCCTGATCGATCAGCCGGTAAGCGTTTACCGGACCATGTTTGCTACGTTGCCGCAGTATCGAATCATGGTTGTAGCAGGAAGCGTTAAAAGCGGTCGATTGGCAGCGGTCGATTATAAAGATTATGCCGCTGTTAAACAAGCCTTCAAC
>NZ_JBMDWV010000115.1:0-22380 GCF_048594605.1 Spirosoma sp. | reverse complement strand
GCGAAAGAGTTTTGACAGAAGCAGCGTCATCTCTTCGGCTTTATCCGGATCGTCATGCACCAGGCTGGCAATGCTATTCAACGAATTATACAGAAAATGCGGGTTGATTTTGGCCTGTAAGGCATCCAGTTCAGCCCGGGTTTTTAATTTCTCCAGATTGAGTAGTTGAAACTCCTGCTCGGAAAGCTTGCGGGTCAGCTGACGACCTTGCTGCAAAACGTACAGGAAAAAATTGGCAATCAGTAAATCGCCCATCACATAAACATACCAGGCCGCCGTATCTTCGATTCCTTCGGGTCGGGTTGCCAGTTTATCAATGTATTGTTTGCCCATAATGACGTAAAGGCCCATGTTGACAACCCAGAAGCTACATATCACGGCGAAACTCATGACCAGATGCCGTTGCCAAACGGCTGAGAACTGGCGGGTGAGCCAACCCGATAAGGACCACGTCAGTAAAAAGACAACGGCTCCATCGGCCATGTTCTGCACAACCAGAAACTTGTACAAACCCGCCATGAGCGGGTCGTTTGCCGTTACGATGAGGTTGGTAAAATAAATAATGGCATTGCAGCCATAAATCAGTAAAGCACCCAGAAAAGCGCCAATAAAGGTGCCCAGACCCGGTTTTTGCAGAATGTTTGTTAACGTGATGGGTTCGGCGCGGTCGGCGGTTGGGGGGCGGTATCGGCTACGTCCGGAGAAATTGAACGTAGCACCTTCCACATTGGCGCCCGTAAGGTCGACGTCTTCCAATCCGCAAAAATTTAAATTCGCTTCATACAAATCGGCTTCGGCAAACGTAGCACCTTCGAGATTGGAAAAACTCAGATCCGCCTGACGAAGAATGGCCCCCCGAAAATTAGCCCGACTAAGGTTTGAAAAGCGAAAGTCAGCTTGGGTCAGGTCAAGGCCACTGAAGTCGAACCCTGCCAGATCGGAGCCCATCATATTGAGTCGTCGGCCGTTTTTGCCAATTGTGCCGATAAGTTGTTCGCGCGTCATGGAGATATAATCGATAGTCGTCAGTTAAGCGTTAGTGGTCGATAATTGAAGCGTTGTCAGAAGTGGTCAATTGGTTTCTGGTTTCATATAGGTGAGAGATCGTCGGCTGGTTTAAATGTAGAGATTTTTTCGATAGTCTACTTGAATAACGGGGAAGCAGTGCGGATTCAGAGCACGGGATTAATTGCTTTTGAATGCCATCAGAATTCGTTGAAACAAGCCTGGTTTTTGAATGCGGCAGTTATGAAAGGCCCGGATTTTCCACTGGTCATTGGCTTTGATCAGCACCGTTGTCTGTATGGATAGGCGATCTAAAGGCGGTTCTTTCTGGAAACGTAGCTGAACCGTTCCCGTTGAATGCACGAGAGCGATGGTGGGGCTCAGAAAAGTAACCCTTGGCGGCTTCGAACCCGTATGCATGGTAGAACCTTTCATGGCCCATGAACTGAATAGCTCCCGGTGAATTTTCTCGTTTTCCTGCCGACCTTTTATGTGCTGCCCCGCAAACGTTACGTAGTCACAATCAGTAGTTAGATGGCTGGCGAAAGCGTTCGCATCGCCTGCATTCCAGGCCTCAGCCAGTTTGTCGAATACCTGACGGATGGCTAATTCTTCCGGTGTAGGACTAGTTGTTGGACGTATCATTACGTTTGTTTCCATGATTGGCCGGTTTTATGGGTTGTTGACATTCTCTTTGCTTTTTCGAGTGCATAAGCGTACTGAAATCCCAGGCAGTTGAATTATGGATTGGATGAGCCAAAACTAGAGCGTCTGTCTGCCGCCCGACCACATTTTCCGACGAATCCCGATAAGGGTGGAGCGAAATCGGGTAGGGGAGAGATGAAGTTATTTTGTAGTATTGGCATTCAATCTCATTTCTTCCATTATGAGTACTCGTGATCAGATGCTTGCCCGCGTTCGGCAAAATAAACCTGAACCTTTACCTCTACCCGACGTTCCGACATTTGTCAACGAATCGGACGACTTATTTACGCGTTTCCGCGATGCCCTGGCGTTTGTCGGCGGAAAGCTGATGGAGTTGAATCCAGGCGATTCACTTAGCGAATCATTACGTCAGTCTTTTCCCGATGCTATACGTGTTGCCTCCTCAGTGCCACTCCCCGGCATTGATCTGGTTTCTGTCGACACTGAAACCGATAAAATGGTGATCGAGCAGATTGATCTGACGGTGCTGAAGGGCGATTTTTTTGTTGCCGAAAACGGGGCTGTCTGGCTGCCGGAGCCTGATATGCTGAATCGATCATTACCATTTATTACTCAGCATCTGGTGCTGGTTGTCGATCGAAACACACTCGTTCCAAATATGCACGTAGCGTATCAACACGTTGATCGGGCGTCTCTTACATATGGCGTATTTATCTGCGGCCCGTCGAAAACGGCCGATATAGAACAATCGCTGGTTGTTGGAGCGCACGGGGCCCGCAGCCTGACCGTTGTGGTAACTGCTGAAATTGGCGATAAATAAGCAAATAGTTATTGCAGCCTGACGTTTGCATCTTTCTTACAAATAGTAACATTTGCCTGTACACATAGTTAGTGACATAACAGACGTTCGCATCCTTTGACTACTACGTTGGTTACCTTCCCGCTTTCTATTGGTCAACTTCGTCCCTGGCGTGAGGGCGACGAAGAATCCTTGGTTCGTCACGCCAGCAATCGACGTATCTGGAATAATGTCCGGGATTTTTTTCCGCATCCGTATACCCCACGCGACGCCAATGCATGGGTACGCTCGAACAGATCCTATCAGCAGCCTAATAATCTGGCGGTTGAAATTGATGGGCAGGCGGTTGGAAACATTGGCTTTACGGTAAAAGACGACATATACCGCTACAATGCCGAAATCGGGTATTGGCTTGGTGAAGATTACTGGGGGCGTGGTATTATGAGCGAAGCCCTGCCTATCATGACAAAGTATATTTTCCAGAATTTTCAGGTGAACCGCATTTTTGCCTGTGTATTGGAAGGAAATATAGGTTCGATGCGTGTGTTGGAAGCGGCCGGTTACCAGCACGAAGCCGTTCATCGAAAAGCTGCCGTTAAAAATAATCAGTACCTGGATGAACATATTTTTGCTATGCTTCGATCCGATTATCGAGCATTAAATCAATTAGTTAGCGAGTATTAGTAAATCGTCAACGCCGAAACGTTTGTCAACAGATTGAAGGCGATAGATGATTTTTACTGAACAATGCTTCATTTTTGCGATTATTCTGATCCTATCTAAGACCGCTTCGGCGGGGATGTACAAGTCATGCCGAAAATTGTCATCGCCATTGACGGCTATTCCAGTTGCGGGAAAAGCACTACAGCCAAAGCCGTAGCTGCCCGACTTGGTTATGGCTATATTGATACTGGAGCCATGTATCGTGCAGTTAGCCTGTTTTTTTTTCAGGAGCACGTTGCGCTAACGAGTCAGAAAGAGGTAACACAGGCCCTGGAGAAAATTCATATTGCCTTTAAGTACAACGCCCGCACAGGGAAGAACGAAACTTGCCTGAATGGCCTCAACGTGGAGGAGGAAATTCGTAAAATGTACATCTCCAACATTGTCAGCGAAGTGAGTGCCATTCCGGAAGTACGCTGGGCGATGGTGGCACAGCAACAAAAAATGGGTCGTCGGCGAGGATTGGTAATGGATGGTCGTGATATTGGCACCAAAGTGTTTCCGGATGCTGAAGTGAAAGTATTTATGACGGCTGATACATATACCCGCGCCAGACGCCGGCAACAGGAATTGCTGGCCAAAGGAGAACTGGTTAATCTGGAAGAGATCATTCAGAATCTTGAAAAACGGGACCTTATCGACACAACCCGTGCCGAAAGCCCACTCGTTCAGGCCCCCGATGCCGAATTACTCGATACGTCGCACATGACTATTGAAGAGCAGGTCGACTGGGTAATTGAACTGGCTGACCGTAAAATGGCTGAACTATATAGAACTAGAATGAAAGTGAAAAATGCAGAATGAATAACAGAACTTGCTGAATCACTTTGGATTATTCATTTTACATTATTCATGAAGTAGCCTATGACAGCCGATTTCCTGATTGTGGGGCAAGGCGTGGCCGGTTCAGTACTAGCCTGGACGCTTGACCAACGTGGCTGTTCGGTCATACTGGCCGATGATCCGGTGTTGCCGTCTGCCTCGGCTGTAGCCGCCGGGATCGTCAACCCGCTCACAGGTCGCAAACTGGTTCGTACCTGGAAAGCCGACGAATTATTTCCGTTTTTAGATCAGTTCTACAGCGGTATTGAGCACGCCCTCGGGGTTCAGTTTTTTCATTCCAAGAATATCTACAGACCGTTTCGGTCCGTTCGCGAACAAACCGATTATCTGGCTTTGCTAGCCGATCCTGCTGTTCGTGCCTACGTAACAGAAACTACGAATGACCAGGTGTACAGCCGATTTATTAATAACCCGTTTGGAGGACTTGAGGTAACGCAGGCGGGGTGGCTCGATTTAAACGAATTTGTACGAGTAGTCAAGGGTTATTTTGTCCGAAAAAACCAGTATTTTGAAGGGCGGATCATCCCCGACGACTTACATATTAAGGCCGATAAAGTTGGCTGGAAAGGCATCGATTTCACCAAAGTGATTTTTTGCGATGGCGTATTGTCTCGCGAAAACCCATTGTTCAGCTGGTTGCCATACAATCCGGTCAAAGGGCAAATTCTTACAGCTGTGGCCGAAGGTTACTCAATCCGAAACATCGTGAATCAGGGAATTTTTATCTTGCCCGTCCGCGATGGCCTGATCCGAATTGGCGCTACGTATAGCTGGCACGATCTAGACTGGCAAACAACCAATGAGGGTCGTGAGTTTCTAGAATCGAAGGTACGTGAGCTGTTGACAATACCATACCAGATTGTTGCGCAGCAGGCCGGTATTCGTCCATCTACCAAAGATCGTCGACCGTTCATTGGCTTGCATCCCGAACATCCAGCGGTCGGAATCTTCGGTGGAATGGGGACCAAGGGTGTTTCGCTGGCACCCTATCTGGCCGAGCAATTTTCCCGATATTTATTAGATGGTGAAGATTTAGAGCCCGAAGCGAATATTAGCCGTTGTGTTTCGTTATAGTAACACGAATTTATAGTATTTATGCTTGTTGATTTATAGTAGTTAATTGCGGTACGAATAGACGTAACAGTTGGCTAGTTATAAATACAAAATCGTAAATTCTGAATAGTAGAACACATTAGTTGGTGAATCAGACATCTATGGATCAGACGTAGTGAAATAGGATGTAGGATGGTCGTTTTATTATGCGAAATCAATACCTTTTGCTGTTAGGCCTGTTGGTAGGTGGCATGAGCGCTGCTTCAGCTCAAAATTTTCCGTCGATGGAGCGATACGGAAAAAACCGTATTCAATACCGCAGCTTTGACTGGAAAACAGTCCGAACCTCAAATTTCGAGATCTATTATTATCAGAATGGTAGACAAATAGCTGATTTAACGGCGCAGTATGCCGAGTCGGAATTTGATCGGATAACCGAACTGCTGGGCTATACACCCTACAATCGGGTCAAGATTTTCCTGTTCAACTCACCGTCTGAACTGGTACAGAGTAATATTGGTATCAATGCGCAGGGCGGATTGAGTAGTCGTGAACAGGATCTGTCAAAATCACGTATTGAAATAGCTTTTACGGGCGACCAGATTAGTTTTCGTCGGCAAATCATCCACGACGTATCAATGCTGTTCGTATACGATATGCTCTACGGAGGTAGCCTGAAAGATGCTCTCCAGAGTTCGCTACTGCTGACATTGCCAGACTGGTTTATGCCCGGTATAGCCTCCTACATTGCTCAGGGTAACAGCCTCGAACTGGATGATTACATGCGGGACGTAGCGTTGACCCATCCTATCAAAAAGGCATCGCTGTTAGCTGGATTAACCGGGCAGGAGGCCGAGCAGGTTGGCCATTCTATCTGGAACTATATTGTTCAGCGTTACGGTCGGGACAACGTGTCCAACATCCTGAATCTGACCCGTATTATCCGGAATGAAGAAAAAAGCATTACCAGTACGTTAGGTGTTCCCTATAGTCGATTTCTGCGCGAATGGCGGGAATACTACGCCGGAATGGCCGGAGCCGTTTCGCAGGCTGGAGGTAGCGATGACTTTCAGCTCAAAGTAAGTTCCGCTGACGATAAATCGTCGCTGATAAGTTTAAAGCTAAGCCCTGATAAACAATATATTGCCTACAGCATTCTGCGCGATGGTAAGTTCCATGTTGAAGTTGTTAACACAGCGAATCGGAAAAAGACAACTGTACTATCGGGAGGCTATCGACTGGATGGGCAGGCTGTACCGACCAGTACGCCGTTGCTGGCCTGGCAACGTGGTAATAATTTGCTGGTTATGACGGATGAGCTGGGGCAGACCAATCTGTATCAGTTCAGTTTTGAAAAGCGACCAAAGCAGGAATTCAAGCGTCAGGTAAAGGGATTGTCGCAGGTAGTCTGGATGGATGCCTCCGACGATGGGGGAAGCCTGATTCTGAGTGGCGACCGGAATGGGCAGAACGACCTGTTTTTGTACAGCATCAATCGGGGATCGTACCAACAGATAACCAACGATCTCTACGATGATTTATACCCGGCGTTTGTTGGCCGTACAGCCCGTCAGGTTGTTTTCAGTTCGAACCGTCCATCAGATACCCTTGGGGTCGATAAAGGGTCGTACAAAACGATTCGCGACCACATGATGCTCTTTTCGCACGAAGGCAGTGCCCGGGACTTATCAGTGGTTCGGCTGACAGATTCCCTTTCGCACGCAACCCAACCAATCCCCGCCAACGAAACGACGGTTTATTTTCTGAACGATATAAACGGCATTCGGAATTTATATCGCCTTGATACAGAAAGTAAATCAGTTGGTCAGGTAACCGCTTTTTCGCAAAGCATTCGTCTGTACGACCTAAATCCGGCCAATGGGGCGTTTGTGTACAGCAGTCTGAAAGATGGCGACGAATACATTGGTTTCCGATCGCAGCTTAATCTGAGCCAGACAGTCGCGTCAACGCCCACCCAGCGGGCAGCAGCCATTAATCGACTGAATGCACAGACGACCGCTCGGCCAAATCAGGTTAAAGCAGATACGTCAGCGACTCAGGCTAAACCCGTAACGACCGATTCAAGTGCAGTAACACAACCTGCCCCTGCTTCCAAGCTGGTTTTAGGGCCCGGTGAGGTCGATACTGATAATTATCAGTTCGATGCCGACGTACTAAAAGCAACCGAATATCGACAGCGCCGTACGGGAGTTGGTGCACTGCCTGGCCTTACAACAACGACTCCGTTACGTAACCGGCGCCGGGAGAATATCACAATACGTGGACCGTTTGATTACAAAAGCACATTTGGGATCAATGACGCGCCGTCAAACTGGCGTATCGATCCCGTTCGAGGGTTTGGCTATACACAGGAAGTTACGTTAACGGATTTACTGGAAAACCATGTACTACGTGCCGGTGGCTTCCTGAGCCTGACCAATGCGCTTCACAACAGCGATTTATTCGCCGAGTATACCAACCTGACACATCGTATCGACTTTGGCGCTCGCTTTGACCGGCAAACGCTTTTTATTCCTGATGCCGGGTTGACGCAGAAAAACCGGTACAACCGACTTATGGTATCAGCCTCGTACCCGATCTCGGTGAACAGCCGGTTTACGGTAGCGCCATTTTACGCCATGACCCGCCTGATCGATCTGTCGTCGTTTGCCTTGCCAGACCTTGTTTCCGATTACGCCGGGGTGCGGGGTGAGTTTGTATTCGATAACAGCGTCACGAACGGGATGAATATGACCGTTGGCTCGAAAATTAAACTTCGGTATGAAGAATATGCCGGGCTCCGTTCGTCGGCTGAGAGTTTCCGTCGACTTTCTCTTGATGCGCGCCATTACCAGAAAGTTCATCGCGATATTGTACTGGCTCTTCGCTTTTCCTTTAGTCAGTCAGGAGGAGCATCTCCCAAGCAAAGCACATTGGGCGGTGTAGAAAACTGGATAAATAACCAGAAAGAGTCTATTTCCTCAAACCCACTGCTGGTACCTAATACGGTACGTAACGAGATTCCGTATGATTACCGTAATACGTTCTTCCTCGACTTTGCAACTCCTTTGCGTGGATTCAAGTGGGGAAAACTGACCGGTAACAGCCACATGTTGTTTAACGCGGAGCTACGAGTACCTTTGATTCGCTATCTGTATCGCGGTAACGTAACGTCCAATTTCCTGCGTAATCTCCAACTGGTTGCCTTCTCGGATATCGGTACTGCCTGGACGGGTAACGGTCCGTTTAGCCAGCAAAACAGCTTAAATACGGAAGTCGTTGGCGGAGGAACCATTCCCTTCCGGGCTATCGTAACCAACTTTAAAAATCCGTTCCTGATTGGGTATGGAGCGGGTGTTCGAACAATGATCTTTGGCTATTTTGTCAAATTCGACTACGCCTGGGGGCTTGAGGATAAAACTGTTGGTAAACCAATTGCTTACCTCTCGCTCGGATATGATTTTTAGACGTTGATTTTTTCAGTAATAAGAGAGCCTTTTAGCATAGTCTGGGAGGCTCTTGACCTTTTTGTCGCTCTATGCCGAAAATTTCCTTAAAACAAGTCGCTCTTTTCCTGACTGTCAGCTTTGGTTTGCTGTTAATAAGCCAGCGTGCTCAGGCCCAGAAAGAAGTACTGTATTCTGAATATCTGCAGAATCCGTTGAGTATTAACCCCGCTTATGCAGGCAGCCGGGAATCATTTCACTTGTCGGCCTTTCTGCGTCGAAAATGGTTCAGTGTACGTTACGCACCCATCACGCAAAGTGTTTCGGCCGATGGCGCTGTCGCTAATGGACGCGTTGGCCTTGGATTTCAGGCGCTGAATGATCGGATGGGCCTGTTTGCCGCAACAGGTGCATACGGTAACGTAGCGTATCGGTTCAATCTGCCCGCTTTGGCTAAACTGGCTATTGGGGTTCAGGGGGGTGTTACGGTACTGCCTCTTTATGATTTTGCCAGCGCCACTGTTTTGAATCGCGCTACGGCGAGTTTTGGGGTGGGAATTCATTATCAGTCAGATCGCTTTTTCGCCGGACTTTCTGCGCCGGAACTGGCCGGACGTACACTCAATTTCTCTGGCCAGGCGGCTTATCAGGCCATTCGGCCCATAATGCTGCAGGTGGGCGTACCGTTTGAAGTGGACGATAATACGATTCTGATCCCTTCGATTCTGATTTCGAAAATAGGCGCACGTCCAATAGGGGTTGATATTAACCTACGCGCCTGGTTCAACGAAGAAATAGGATTAGGTCTGTCTTATCGGCAGAATAGCCCCGGCCTTATTTCCACAAATTACCTTCAGGCGTTTGCCGAGTATCAACTGACGAAGTCGATTCGGCTGGGATACATATTTAATTCCAAAACGCCTGAAAGCCCCAATGCGATGCAGTTCGATCAGAATAGCGTTCATGAAATAATGCTTCGCTTCTCACCGAACGTACTGCGATTTACGTATTAAACAATGAACAAGTACGTTTTAAGGGGCATACATCGTTTTTTTCGATAACTTAGTCCCTCAGAAACGTAACGAAGCCCCTTTTGAAACCACGCGAAGAGATTTCCAGGGACGAACTGTTGCGCTATCTGTCGGCCAACAGTAGTATGCCCAACCAAGCAATTATTCAGAATCTGTATATTCCCAGTGACCTTGACCGGGAATTTCCACTGGCTCCGCATTTCGTGCAGACGTTCGGTAGTTATCCGAACTATCTTCATTTTAATGATGATTTCAAGCCGTCGGCACAGCAGTTGCTGGAGAGCCGTAACTTTGTGCTTATCAATCAATCGGCCCGGATTACGGAGCAGGGATGGCACGTAATAGAGCGTATTTATCAGCACGAAGACGGCCTGATTCTTAAAGCGGAATTTGTGGGCGAGCGCTTTTTTCGTCTGTATGGCTACTTTCGCGACGAAGTATCCGCAAAATCACTACTGGATGGTTTCCAGGCACATGCCTACGTGCATGAAGAAAATCAGACGCATATTTATCTAATACAGAGTGGATTAGGCGGCTTGCATACGGAGCGGGTCGAAATTCTCCCCCCCGATATTAACCTTGAACTGCATTACAATGAGGACTTCCCTGCGGTTCATGAGCGCCTGGTCAATTTGTTGGCGCAGCCTAAGAGCAAGGGACTTGTTTTGCTACACGGTGAACCCGGAACAGGAAAAACAACCTATATCAAATACCTGAGTTCGCTGGTGAAAAAGGATATGCTCATCCTGCCGCCGTACATGACCAACTACCTGACCTCGCCCGAGATCATCCCGTTTCTGCTGGACAATAAAGAATCTGTGCTGATAATCGAGGACGCAGAGCGAATCCTGCAATCGCGCGAAGCAGGCGGAGATACAAACAGCGTATCAAACATCCTGAATCTTACCGACGGACTGCTGGCCGATTGTATGCATATTCAGGTAATTGCTACGTTCAATGCCAGCAAGCATTTGCTGGATAAAGCATTGCTGCGGAAAGGACGGCTGATGGTTGACTATGCGTTTGGTAAACTGGCCCCAGCGAAAGCAAACAGCTTACTGGCGCATTTGGGTATGGAATACCGGACGGATCAGGCCATGACGCTCGCGGATATTTTCAACCTTGATGAGCAAACCGTTTCGGGAGAACGGTTTGAAGTGCGAATGGGATTCTAATCGTCATGGAATTAGCAACGTAATGCTAATTCCATGTAGGCTACCAACCGACGTATCAGCCCAATCGGTTAGCTTTCCACTTGCTGCGACTTTCTTTTGTTATAGCTACAGCATTGGCTTTCGGTTTGGCTGTATCCAGTAAATAGGCGGCCAGAACGGCGGCTAACCTGGTTTCTTCCGGGCCTGGTTCTGCAATAAGTTTATCCGGTGTAAAATATTTACTGACAAACCCAGTGTCGAACTGCCCGGAGCGGAAAGCTTCATGCTCCATCACGAATCGGCAGAAAGGCAGCGTCGTCTGCACACCCGAAATCTGGTATTCGTCGATGGCACGAATCATTTTCTGGATGGCTTCTTCGCGACTGTCGCCATACGTAATGAGTTTGGCAATCATTGGGTCGTAATAAATCGGAATGGACATCCCTTGCTCGAATCCATCATCCACCCGAACGCCGTTGCCCTGGGGTCGTACATACGTATCGAGAGTACCTACGTCGGGCAGGAAATTGTTGGCCGGATCTTCGGCATAAACGCGTATTTCGACTGCATGTCCCTTAATTTTCAGATCTTCCTGCTTAATAGCCAGCGGCTTACCTTCAGCAATATAGATCATCTGCTTCACCAGATCTACGCCCGTAATCTGCTCCGTAACGGGGTGTTCAACCTGAAGCCGCGTATTCATTTCCAGAAAATAGAAGTCGAGCTTATCGTTGACAATAAACTCAACGGTACCCGCCCCGTAATAACCACAAGCGCGTGCTACGTCGACGGCCGCCCGGCCCATTGCTTCACGAATTTCCGGCGTCAGAATTGCCGACGGCGCTTCTTCGACCACTTTCTGATGCCGACGCTGCACCGAACATTCGCGCTCGAAGAGATGAATAATATTGCCATGCTGGTCGCCCAGAACCTGAATCTCAACGTGTCGTGGCGACGTAACGTACTTCTCGATAAATACTGAACCGTCGCCAAAAGCAGATTGCGCTTCGCTAACCGCTCGATCCATCTGCTCGTCAAAATCGGCTTCGCTCTCCACTACGCGCATACCTTTACCGCCCCCGCCGGCGCTGGCTTTGATCAGAATTGGATAACCGATCTGAGCCGAAATAACCTTTGCTTCGTTACGGTCCGTAATGGCTGAGGGCGTACCGGGCACCATTGGAATATTATACGTAGCAACGGCCGCCTTAGCCGCTAATTTACTACCCATCACCTCGATGCTTTCGGGCGACGGACCAATAAAAATCAAGCCTGCTTCGCGCACAAGATGGGCGAAATTGGCATTTTCAGACAGAAATCCGTAGCCGGGATGAATGGCATCGACCTGCAACTGTCTGCAGACCTCAACAATTACATCCGCCCGCAAATACGATTCAGAAGAGGGAGCCGGACCAACGCATACCGCTTCGTCGGCGTAACGGACGTGAAGCGCATTCCGATCCGCTTCCGAGTAAATAGCTACCGTTTGAATACCCATTTCGCGGGCGGTCCGCATAATTCTCAGGGCAATTTCGCCCCGGTTGGCAACGAGGAGTTTTTTTATCGTCATCAGGTAGTTATTGATTGAAGATCGTTACACTGTTATTCATTGTAGCTTCCAATTAATGACAGTGTAATGATCTCCACTGGCTATATAAAGACAATAATACGGAATTGAATTTTTCAATATCAATTTGCGCTACCAAAAGTTAACCGTATTTTTGCACTTAGCATATAAATAAACAAGGCTTTCGCCTGATAAACACCAATAAAAAGTGGATTTATTTGAGAAACTGCGTAACAACCTTGGGCCTATCGGTTCGCCAGCCCGGGAGTTCAATGGTCACCACTACTTTGCATTTCCCAAACTTGAAGGCGAACTCGGTCCGCATATGCGTTTTCGGGGGAAAGACGTTCTGAACTGGAGCCTGAACAATTATCTGGGTTTAGCAAATCATCCTGAGATCCGCAAGACAGATGCTGAAGCATCTGAGCAATGGGGACTGGCCTATCCAATGGGCGCCCGAATGATGTCGGGTAACAGCGACCTGCACGAACAGTTTGAGAAGGAACTCGCCCAGTTTGTTGGCAAAGAAGATGCCTTTTTATTGAACTATGGCTACCAGGGCGTTATGTCGGCGATTGAAGCTGTAGTCGATCATCGCGATGTGATCGTGTACGATGCCGAATGCCACGCCTGCCTGATTGACGGAATTCGGCTGCATAAGGCCAAAATGGGCGAATACTACAAGTTTAACCATAACGACATGGACAGCCTGGAGAAAAATCTTCAGCGGGCTACCAAAAAAGCTGCCGAAAAAGGAGGAAGCATCCTCGTTATTACGGAAGGCGTATTTGGCATGTCGGGGAAAGTAGGTAGCCTGGATCAGGTTGTCGCCCTCAAGGAAAAATATGAATTCAGATTATTGGTTGACGATGCGCACGGGTTTGGTACGATGGGTGCAACTGGCGCAGGGGTTGGCGAAGCACTAGGCTGCCAGGACGGAATCGATCTATATTTCTCAACCTTTGCCAAGTCGATGGCGGCAATTGGGGCCTTCATTGCTGCCGACCACGACATTATTATGTACCTCAAGTACAATATGCGGTCGCAGACATATGCGAAGGCGTTGCCAATGCCTTACGTAGTGGGTGGGCTGAAACGATTGGAAATGATTCGGAATTCGTCGGAATTCCGGGATAAACTCTGGCAGAATGTGCGGGCATTGCAAAGTGGTCTGCGCGAACGTGGTTTTGACATTGGCGATACGCAGTCGCCTGTAACACCGGTATTCCTGCATAATCTGGAAGGCGGTGTTCCGGAGGTAGCTGCTTTAACGGCGGATTTGCGGGAAAATATGGGCGTCTTCTGCTCGATTGTTGTGTACCCCGTTGTGCCGAAAGGAACGATCATGCTACGTATCATTCCGACCGCTGCTCATTCGCTGGAAGATGTGGAATATACACTGAATGCCTTCGCGAAAATGGGCGAAAAGATTAAACAGGGTGTTTACCGGAATTATGTACCCCCTGTGGCTCCAAAAACGCTTGAAGTATCGGCCGAAGCAGCCACTGAATAGGGTTTTGGTCAAAAAATTGCATTTTTTAGCTATTTTTTTGTCTTAGCTATTGCGCTGTATGAGAGAATGAGTAAATTTCAGCCGAAAACCGCGTTTTTAGCGGAATTTGGGCATTTATTACACACTTAAACCCATACAAATTGCTATGGCACGCTTCGATGAAGTAAAGAATTTGGTCATGTCTCTGGAAGCTGATTTCGAGAAGTTTTACGAGAAAAACAACCAGGCTGCTGGAACTCGCGTCCGTAAAGGGATGCAGGATTTAAAAACGCTGGCGCAAGATATCCGCTCGGAAGTTCAAAATACTAAGAACACCGCCACAAAAGAGTAATCTCTTCAATTACATAAAACACCCTCGATAGCCACTTAACTGTCGAGGGTGTTTTGTTTGGAAGCCAGCTATGCTCTCCGGCCAATGTCCTGACTGATTTATCCTATTGGAATTGGCGGTCAATCTCACTCAGCAAATATCCTTTCGGATCGCTGAAATACTCCCAGAACATTACACCCGCCAGGCCTTTCTTTTTCACGTAGCGACACTTTTCTTTCACGGATTGCTCATCGTCGTAGGAGACAAATTGTTTCAGGTCGGCATTGTACAGATACGGCGCTTTGGCCTTACGGTCCCAATTTCGTTTGTAAGCCGGGTTCGTAAGCAAACTATCTTTGATAAACGTATAGCCACCGCCCCGCTCTACTTTCGCAATGGTACGCGGATGTACGTCAGGATCACCATTCTGCAATTGCCAGGCCCGCCCGTAGAATGCCAGACCCAGCACCAGTTTGTCAGCCGGAACCCCCGCCTGTTTGTACAGTTTTACGGCATTGTCGCCCGATTGCTCATTATCTACCTTGCCGGTTGCGTACAGATTCGTGTGGTGCCCCGCTAAGGGACCACCCGTAAAGTGGTCATAAGCCATTACGTTAATGTAATCCATGTATTGATGCGCCTTTGCCATATCCGTATGTGTGAAAATGGCATTGAAACCGGGCAGGGCTGTCGTTACGTAGTATTTTTTACCGGTCTGTTTGGTAAGACCATCCAGCTGTTCGCGTAACGCTTTGAACATGAGCGTGAAATTCTCTTTGTCTTCGGGCCGAAATACGTTGTCTTCACCTTTCATACCAGGGTATTCCCAGTCAATATCGATACCATCCAACTGGTATTCGCGAACAATATCGACCGCCGAAGCCGCAAATGCCACCCGCGACGTATCGCTAAAAACAGCGTCGGAAAAATTCTCACTCCAAGCCCACCCTCCAATGGAAATTAGGATCTTCAGATCGGGATTACGTAGTTTAAGATTGTTGAGTTTCCGGAAATTTGTGGAATCCGTAGCGAGATTGTGCAACCACGCGCGGTTATTTTTGACGTCAATGAACGCGTAATTGATGTGCGTCAGTTTTTCGGCGGCAATCCCGTCGGTATCAACCAACCCGCGAAAACCACCGACGTAGGCTAATACAATGGGTTTCGTTTTTGGGGCTGGCTTAAAACTAGCATTCAATAAAAACGTAAAAGCTAAAACGCTGAGAATAAGAAAGGAACGTAGCATATAGGTTTGGTCGGCTTAGTGCCAATCGTAAAAGTAATTTGTCTGAACTATTTAATGGAAAACAAGGCTGGATTTCAATTTATCCGCTAATACGTAGCGTCGAGTCAAACAAGCAATTACTATCCATAGGCATAATCTGACAATTCAGGCTCTCTTTTTTACAGCCGGTCATACACTTCTTTTAAGCCGCCCTTCAACCGATTTGATTTGTAAATAATCTTACCAAATCAACCTGAAAATGATACGTATATCCAAGAAACGCTATGGTTTCCCCACATCTACTGTCTGGATCATTCTTTGTCTACTGATATTAACAGCCGGTAAACAAAACCAGGATAATACGCCTGCACCGCAGGCAACGACGGTCTCAATCAATGGTAAAGATTATCCGGTTCGCACCATCGGCAATCAGGTCTGGACGGTTGCTAATTATGAAGGACCGGGAGGAATAGCCTATGGAACCGGTAACGAAAAATCCGAATATGGACGATATTATACCCTGGATGAAGCTAAAGCGATTGTTGTACCCGCTGGCTGGCGGCTACCAACACGTCAGGACTATACGACCTTAGCTGAAAGCCAGGGAGTTGTTTTTTCCGCTAACCGGGCCACAGCCCAGGAAGCTATCAAGAAGCTGACGTCGACTACGAACTGGCGGACCATTCCGGGCACAAATGCTTCTGGGTTCAACGCCTATCCAGCGGGTTACAGTTATCAGAACAGTGCTCCAATAGATGGCGATATTAGTGAATTCTGGACAGCCGAAGGTACTACGTTCAGTATTCAGGAAGACGCTCAGGGGAAAGCCCACAACATCGTATTTTACGGTAATGAAAGCGTTGGCTATCGCTTTAACGTGCGGTTCGTAAAAAATACGTAGAATACAATATGTTGTTGATTAGTAGATAGTTATTGTTGGGTTTCTATTGCTGATCATTAGCTTTATTTTCTTCCTTTGAGGACATGAGAATGTCGGAAAAAGTTGTCGGGATTGCCCCGTTTATTGTCGGATATACACCCCCTTTGTTCGGGTCGTAGGTGGTATTTTTGTTAGGTAAACATCAAACAACAACTACGTATGGCAACCAAAATTTTTGTAAATCTGCCCGTTAAAGACCTGAACAAATCGGTTGAATTCTTCACAAAACTCGGTTACAGTTTCAATAAACAATTCACCGACGAAAACGCTACGTCCATGATTATCGGCGAGGACATCTACGTCATGCTGATTGTCGAGCCGTTTTTCAAAAATTTTACGAAAAAAGAAATTATTGATACGTCTGGCAGCACGGAGGTAATTGTATCGCTTTCGGCAGATAGTCGGGAAGAGGTAGATGAACAACTGGCAAAGGCCGTGGCAGCCGGGGCCACTACCCCCAACGAACCAATCGAAATGGAAGGCATGTATGGTCGCAGTTTCGACGATTTAGATGGTCATCATTGGGAATATATGTATATGGACCCCGCCATGCTTAAACAGGAGTAGACAATGCTACGTATAAAAATAGCCCGGAATCAGCTATCGATTCCGGGCTATTTTTATACATTACAGATAAGATAGTTAATTGCCCGATTCGTTTGCCGGATCGATTTTACTCAGTATCGTTTTATCGATGTAGAACGTACCAAACGGAATCAGACAAGCTAGCAGAACTTTCCAGGTCGTTGTCATAAACTTCCAGTTGTACTCCACGCCAACGCTGATGGTGTTGAAAACGAATAGCAGGAACAAAACGCCATGGATGGGACCAATTGCCTTAACCAGCGTCGGATCACCGAATATATGTTTGGCAGGAACGGCAATACCAATCAGCAATAGTAACGAAATTCCTTCCAGTAAGCCGATTAAGCGTAGTCGCCCGATGTTTGTGACAAGATAATGTTTCATAGTTAGTACGGTCTGAAATACGGTCTGTTTGCTAGCGGTGAAAACGGCCACGGAATGGCCAGAAAGATGAGCCCAAGCGCTACGGAAAACCAAACCAGCATCGTTCTGAACTTCTCGGTATCCGTCGGTCTGCGTTTCGCCAATGCCGAGCCAACGGTTATGACAACGATGGCGATAAGCATAAGCACGAAGTGAATAAGACCAAAAAACGTCAGATCGATACGTTGAATTTCCTGCTTAAAATTAGCAAAGAAATACTTGATAATCGGGCTGGTGAAGTACAAGGTAAAGCCAAGTGTCAACTGAATATGCGCAAGGGTAGCTGTCCAGTGCCTAACCGAATTGTCGGCTTTAGTGAACAGAGTCTTGCCGGTATAGCCCCGATACGCCCTGAAAATGGCATAGCCTAAACTTAGTAAAACCAGCCAGCGAAATAGAGAATGAAAAAAAAGAAGTGATGAGTACATATGCGTTACGTTGGTTCCGCGCTGCAAAGGTCAACGTAACGGCTGGTTTTGTTTAGGACAGACAACGCGGATTTTAGGACTTTTCAATCATTTGCCGGAAAGCCAATGGCGTAATACCTTCGTATTTCTTGAACAAACGACTAAAATAAGAAGCATCAAAAATGCCCACCTCGGCTGCTACGTTGCTGATAGACAGGGTGCTTTGATGCAACAATACTTTGGCTTCCAGTACAATCGCTTCGTCGATCCACTTGGTAGGCGACTTACTCGTAATGGTCCGAACGGATTTATTAAGGTGGTTGGGCGTAATATTCAGCAGCGATGCGTAGTCGGTGACGCGATGATGCGTTCTAAGGTTTGAAAACAGCAATTCTTTAAACTGGTTGGTAATCATAACCGCATTTGTCTGCGGACTGATCGACATCGGTTTATAAACACGGTTTATCTCACTAAGAAGCGCAATAAAATACGGCTGAACGATGTCCAGATTTGTCAGACCGTTTTCTGTGTATTCGAGTAACAGGCGCTTGAAAAGAGGTAGCACAAAACCAGACGTCTGTTCGCCCAGTCTGATACGTGGGTTGCCCCAAACGCGCAGAAATTCAAAGTCTTTCAGCAGCTCAGCCTTGCCGAATTTCCCGATAATGATGTCGTTGTGGAAGTTACAGAGGTAACCCTGATTCAGATCGACGTTGGTGAATGAAAAAACCTGACCTGCCGGAACTACCAGACACTCATCTTTGAAAATCGTATAGGTATCGCTGCCAATGGTCATAACAGCTTCGCCATCGGTAAGGTAAATCAACGTATGGTTTGTGCTTCGGATGGGAGGGACCGGAAGCTTAATCAGGCGAATCAGCTCTTCAACCTTCACGGTAAAAAACTTGCCAAAATCGAGCTTCAGCAACGTATCGGTACGTGGCTCGGGCTGAATATAATTTTCCCGGAACGATTCAACGCTGTAGGTTTTTATCTTGCTTCTGCTCACCTGTTTTGCTTTCAATTGGATCAAAACTACGCGAAATTCTGGTAGGAGGAGCCTGAGTTTTTGGAAGAAAAGTATCTTTGAGACCTGGTGAACGAATAACCGTATGAACCGAACCGAATTTCTTTCACTCGGGGGCTTCCCTCTCCTGTTAGCGCTTACTGCCATGACTCAGCACGACATTGAACCTGAAACGTTTCTGTTTAAAGATGACGGAAAAATTCCCAATAGCAAATATCCGCTGCTGCTGTATAGGAAGGCGTTTCAGGCAACGGGATCGGCGGGCGCGTTGGGGCTAGAAGAGCATTTTGCCGCCAACAACTGGACCAACTCCTGGCGCAATGGCGTTTTTACGTATCATCATTATCATAGCACAACGCACGAGGTTCTGGGCGTTTATAGCGGGTCGGCATTGCTGCAACTGGGTGGCGAAAAAGGGGAGAAGGTACGGGTTCAGGCGGGTGATATTGTTGTAATTCCGGCGGGCGTAGGCCACAAAAAACTGGAATCGTCAGCGGATTTTGGCGTAGTAGGTGCGTACCCCGACGGGCGTAATTACGATACGTTACGTGGTGAGCCCGGCGAGCGCCCGCAGGCTGACAAAAACATAGCCGCTGTGCCACTACCTGCCACCGATCCGTTTCTGGGAAAGCGGGGTGGACTGGGCGATTTCTGGAAAGAGTAGGACGTATCGTTGGTTTTAAAGCTCTTTTTGAACTTAGAACCTACTGCTCGTTTTTAACAGGTAGTCGGGAAAATTATTCCTGACTGAATCAACGTAAAAAACTATGGAATACAGACAATTGGGAGCTTCAGGACTGTTCGTGCCGGTGCTAAGCTTTGGTACGGCTACGTTCGGCGGACAGGGCGACTTTTTTAAAGCCTGGGGCAACACGCAGGTGGAGGAAGCTACGCGGCTGGTCGATCTTTGCCTGGATGCGGGCGTCAATCTGTTCGATACGGCTGATGTTTACTCGACAGGGGCGTCGGAAGAAATTCTGGGCAAAGCCATTGCCGGAAAACGTGATAAAGTGCTCATTTCCACGAAAGCTACGTTTACGTTTGGCGAAGCGCCCAATAATCAGGGTTCGTCGCGTTTGCATCTATTGAAGCAGTGTGAAAGCAGCCTTAAGCGCCTGAATACAGACCATATCGACATTTATCACATGCACGGCTTTGATGGAAATACGCCCGTCGAAGAAACGCTACGTACGCTTGATGATCTGGTTCAGAGTGGCAAGGTGCGCTACATTGCCTGCTCTAATTTTTCGGGTTGGCATCTGATGAAATCGCTGGCTATTTCGGAGAAATACGGCTGGAACCGCTACATAGCGCATCAGGTTTACTACTCGCTCGTCAACCGGGAGTATGAGTGGGAACTGATGCCGCTGGGTATCAATCAGAACGTTGGCGCGTTTGTCTGGAGTCCATTAGCCGGTGGTCGGTTAGGCGGCAAATACGGACGTAACAAACCGAAACCAACCGAAGGGCGCGTTGTGGAAGGAGGGAGCCCTGTTCCGCAGGCTGTTGTATCGGAAGAAACGTTCTATAACATCACCGATGCGCTGGAAGAAATTGCCGAAGAAACCGGAAAATCAGTGGCACAGGTGTCGCTCAACTGGTTGCTGCATCGGCCCACGGTTTCGAGTATCATCATCGGGGCACGTAACGAAGAGCAACTCAAACAGAATCTGGAGGCTGTGGGCTGGAATCTGACCATCGATCAGATCAAAAAACTAGACGCGGCTAGCGACGTACCAACGATCTACCCGTACTGGCATCAACGCCAGAATCTGACCCTGAATCCATTACCGAAGTTTTATTGATAATTTGTCATTCCGACCGTAGGGAGGAATCTCAAGCTTGATTTATTGGAGAATTGGATTCCTCCCTACGGTCGGAATGACAAAAATGTGATTAATTCGCCCGATTGCGCGGATCGGGTTTTATCTCCACCAGAAATTCCTTTGGCGGTTCGACTCCCAATAGATTCTTGACGAAGTAATCCCAACGACGACGCATCATGTACGAACTGTAGGGGCCAAACGCGTGTGCACTGTTCGGGAAAATCACCAGATCATAATCTTTGTTGGCTTTTTCCAGCGCTTCAACCACCAGCAACGTATTGTAAGGCGGTACGTTGTTGTCCATCATGCCGTGGGCCAACATCAATTTGCCTTTCAGATTTTTGGCGTAATTCTGATTCGCCTGCGCTTCATAATCAGCGTTAGCGGCTAAACCGTTGTAGCGCTCGCCCCAGTCGTCTTCGTAATTGCGGTTGTCGTGGTTGCCTGATTCGGAAATACCGACTTTGAAGAAATCGGGGTACCGGAACATGGCCGTAGCCGTGGCAAATCCACCACCCGAATGCCCCCAGATACCAACGCGGCTGGTGTCGATGTACGAATATTTCTGAGCTAGTTGCTGAATGCCCGTTATCTGGTCACGTAGCGTATTGTCGGCCATATTACCGTAGCTCATGTCGTGAAAGCTCTTGGAACGTAGCGGATTGCTCGTTCCTTCAATTTCGACCACGATAAAGCCAAGCTCCGCCAATGCCTGATTGTCGCGACGCGCGGCCGAAAACGACCAGTTGCCCACGCTGCCGCCCTGCGGACCCGGATAAATGTAATCGATGATCGGGTATTTCCGGGTCGGGTCAAGCTGGGTCGGTTTGTACATCAATCCATACAAATCAGTTTTACCATCATGCGCTTTTACCGTAATAGGCGTAGGCGGTTGCCAGCCGGTAGCGGTCAGTCGGGAAATGTCCGTTTTTTCGAGCGTCGTACTAATTTTCCCGTCCTTGTTACGTAGCACGATGATTGCCGGAACATCCGGTTTTGAATACGTATCGATAAAGTAATTGCCTGATGGCGAAAACGTTATCTGGTGATTGCCTTCTTCGGGCGTCAGTACCGCAAAGTTTTTACCATCAAATCCGATTTTGCAGAGCTGACCAAAATACGGGTTAACCGCTTGCCGTCCGTTAGCCATGAAATAAAGCACCCGCTTCGTTTCATCCACTTTCAGTAGCTTCGTAACCAGCCAGTCGCCTTTGGTAATCTGATTCTTGAGTTTTCCAGTCTGCGCGTCGTACAGATAGAGATGCCCCCAGTTGTCGCGCTCCGAAAACCAGATAAACTCGTTCGTTTTGTCGAGATAGCGCCAGTTGATGGCGCCCCAGCCCGATTCATATTGCGTCGGAACGATTTCTTCAAAAACCTCACGTACTGCCCCCGTTGCTGCATCGGCCAGCCGCATTTTCTCGTGTTTATGATCGCGGGAGGTCGACACAAAAGCCAGCTTTGAACCGTTCTCGTTCCAGTTTACGTCATCAAACGTACCGCTGCTCGAAATGTCGTCACTTAACGTAGCGCGGTGCGGATCGGGTGGAATCTGCAACGAAATCACTTTCGGGTTATCGACGTCAATAATAACCCGGTGTATCGTAGCAATGTCCTTATCGCCGGGCAGCGGATATTTCCACTGTTTTAAGGTCGGTTTTCCTACATTGGTCGTAACCAGATACATATCGCTCACGTTACGTTGATCCTGCCGGAACGTAGCAATTTTCTTCGAATCCGGCGACCATTGCAGAATGGCCCGCTCACTCGATCGCCAGCCTGCATTGTCGGTAGCGTAGCCGAAATCCTTAACGCCGTCGGTCGTAAGCTGCGTTTG
>NZ_JBMDWV010000114.1:0-2321 GCF_048594605.1 Spirosoma sp. | reverse complement strand
TGGAGAGAATGCCAGTGCGCGGGTTTACTGTATACACCGGTGCCGTTTATATACCCGGGGGGGTTGGGCTGGGGGAAAAAAAATCTTACCCAATGCCCTACCCCCTCTGCCCTACGCCCCTTAATCTGGCAATACCTTAAGCATAATGTCTTTGTAATACACTTTGCTCTTTGGGTCATGGCCTTGCAGGGCTACTGTGCCACTGCTAAGTTTTTTCATGGATTTGCCATTGCTTACGCTATCGGGCTCCATGTACTCATTAATTGTTTTGTCGTTGAGCTTGATTGTTACTTTTTTGCCCTGCACAATAATGTGTTCGGTGTACCACTCATCGTCTTTCACAAATACCTCCTTTACATCCTGTAATCCGTAAACGCTGCCCGTTTTACGCCAGTCAGTGTGCGTCTGATTCACCTGAATCTCATAGCCTTTGGACGGCCAGCCCGAAGGTTGATAGGCTGTATGAATAAACATACCGGAATTTGAGCCGGGGGTTGTTTTGACCTGAGCCTTCCACTCAAAATTTTTGAAGTTGTGGTTGCCCACCGGGCCTTCATAAAATAGGTGAGCCCGTGGACCAGCAACAACGATGGACCCATCCTGAACACTGAACGTACCTGGGCTCTCTTCGGTAAGTTTCCAGCCATTGAGCGTCTTGCCATCAAAAATACTAACCCAGCCGTCGGCTGTTGGGCGACTAATAAAACCAATACAAACACTAACCAGCAATGTGGCAGCTAAAAGCGTTAAGCGAGTTTTCATGCACGTAGCGATTTGTTTTTTCGTAGAACTCGATGACTAAAGCAAAAATGGCCTATAAACTAACGAGTCTTAACGTAGTACCTTTCTAATGATCGGCGATCGATCGATATCTTAACGGTTAAAGTTTTTTATCTGTTCGTATGTGGATAACGTAGCAATTTTAGGGCGAAAGACATAAATTTCCGGTGATTCTCCTGGGAGTAATCGTCGTTGATTGTTGTAATTTCGCTTCCAACGGATTGTTTTTCTATTAATTACTTATTCCTGATGCTGGCCGATCAGCCCACCGATGTTGTATTGACTGACTTGCTTAATGCATTACCCGATGCAGTACTCTGGTTGCGGGCAATACGTAATGATGCCAAACAAGTCGTTAATTTTCAGGTCGATTATGTAAACCAAAAGGCATATGATATAGCCAAAGGATTATATAAAGTAAGTGCTGGTACGCTGGTATTAAGCGATAATGGACATGCGTGGGAAGAGTCCGAAAGAAATTTTCGGGACATGTGTACGGTACTGGAAACCAACCAGCCGCACGAGTTCAGCTACTACAGCACCACGTTAAATGCCTGGTTGCAGGTCAATCGAGCGAAATTAGGTGATGGAATCCTGAGTGTGGTTCGCAATATATCCACGCTGCAAGCTGCTGAACAGGCACACATACGACAGGCCAACTTGCTGAACAGTGTCCTGAATAGCTCTTCCAGCGGTATCAAAGCGTTGGAAGCAGTACGTGATGAGGAGGGAACAATCATCGACTTCATGGTGATTGTTATTAACGAAAAAGGCGCTGCCATTCGTCAGCGTACAGTTAAAGAAATCATTGGTCAGCGAATACTGCACATATTTCCGGGCGTTCGGGAGGCCGGTCTGTTCGATCACTACGCACAGGTAACAGAAACCCGTGAACCTCGACGCATTCATACCAGGTATCAGATTGGCGAGTCAGAATCCTGGTATGAAATGTCACTCTCGCCTTTTGGCGATGGGCTTACGGTTACGTATACCGATATCAGCGAAACCCAGATAGCTCAGCAATCGATTGAGCAATCGGCCGCTGAACTACGAACCGTAATTGATTCGGCTCAGGCCGCTATTTACCTCATCACGCCGGTACGTAATGAAGCTGGGCAGGTTGTTGATTTCCGGTTTCGGATTGCTAACCAGATGATTGCTCAATACGTAGCTCAGGAGCCCGATGCGCTTATCGGTGAGTTAGTGAGTCGTTGGTTCCCTGCTTACCTGGGGAATGGGTTATTCAAGCGTTACATCGCCATTCTTGAAACGGGACGAACTCAGCATTTTAACTTCAATTACATTACCGGCAATGCTGATTTGTGGATGAACATAACGGCAACCAAACTTGGTAACGATGTGCTGGTAACGTTTTCGTATTATACAGATCTCAAAAAACATCAGCAGCGTTTAGAAGCTTATACGAGAGAGTTACAAACCGTAATCGATACGTCCCAGACTGGTATTTTCCTGTTTAGCCCGGTACGTAACAAATCGGGCGAAGTTGTTGATTTTCGATTTCGGATCGCCAACCGACAACT
>NZ_JBMDWV010000113.1:0-9941 GCF_048594605.1 Spirosoma sp. | reverse complement strand
CGTCAGATAATCAATACGATACGTCATGTTGAGCTGCAAAAAATACTAAATGATTTTTATGATCATCAGGGCAGAGCCGAGCGCATAAAGCGGTTCCCATTACCACGGCAGTACGGCGGTTTCAGCTTTATTTTCGTTTGTATTTTCATTTTTCTGTTGCCATTTGGCGTTGTTGCCGAGTTCAGTAAGTTAGGCGACCAAAGTATATGGCTCACTATACCTTTTGGCGTAATTGTCGGCTGGATATACGTAGTGATGGAGCTTATCGGCGATTATTCAGAAAACCCGTTTGAAGGCCTGTTTAATGACGTGCCTATGCTATCTATCTGCCGCACTATTGAAATTGATCTTCTCCAGATGTTAGGCGATATTCAGGTTCCCAAACCCATTCAGCCAAAGCATGACATACTGATGTAGAGGTAAAACCTACTACTAAACGTAGTACAATCTATTAAATAGAGATACTATAAAGACCATTGCCTCACAAGGTGGCCTTTTTGCGGGATGTTTTGCCGTCCAGACAGTTATAAAACTGCACTTAAACAAAAGTCATTACGGGAGACCGTACCATTTATGGAATACGATTATGCCATTGTTGGCGCCGGCTTTGCCGGGAGCGTATTGGCCGAACGCTTAGCCAGTCAGGCCGGAAAAACAGTACTTCTCATCGATAAACGTCCGCACATCGGCGGTAACGCCTATGATTGTTATAACGAAGACGGCATTTTGATTCACCAATACGGGCCGCATATCTTTCATACCAACTCCCCCGATGTATTTTCGTATCTGTCGCAGTTTACCGAGTGGCGTCCCTATGAGCATCGCGTGCTGGCATCTGTAGAAGGACAGTTATTGCCCATTCCTATCAATCTCGACACCGTTAATAAACTGTATGGTTATGCGTTTAGTCAGGAAGAATTGGCCGCGTATTTCAAGACTGTCGGTGAACCAGTAGAAAATATCCGCACGTCAGAAGACGTAGTAGTCAGTCAGGTAGGTCGCGATTTGTACGAAAAGTTTTTTCGGGGGTACACCCGCAAACAGTGGGGGGTTGATCCTTCGGAGCTCGACAAAATGGTAACCTCGCGCATACCGACCCGTACTAACCAGGATGATCGTTACTTTACCGACGAGTTTCAGTTCATGCCCCTGCATGGTTATACGAAGATGTTTGAGAAGATGGTAAATCATCCTAACATTCATCTTATGCTTAGCACCGATTTCAGACAGATTAAAGATCAGCTCTCATTTGGTGAATTGATCTACACTGGCCCCGTGGACGAGTATTTTGATTACTGCTATGGAAAGCTGCCCTATCGGTCGCTCCGGTTTGATCATCAAACACTGGACGTGCCGGATTATCAGCCGGTTTCGGTCGTCAACTACCCGAACGATCATGCCTATACACGTATCACAGAGTATAAAAAGCTGACCGGGCAGGAGCATCCAAAAACCAGTCTTACCTTCGAGTATCCTCAGGATGAAGGCGATCCGTACTATCCAGTACCCCGGCCAGAGAATGCTGATCTTTACCGACAGTACAAACAGTTGGCGGACGAACAGACGGGTGTTCATTTTGTAGGACGTCTGGGAACGTATCGTTATTATAATATGGATCAGGTTGTTGCGCAGGCATTGACGCTCTATAAAAAATTAGTTGGTGCTGAATCCCTTCATGAGGTAGCGCAGAGTTGAGTTGATAAAGAGCTAATTGGTGGATCGTGAAAATGAAGAAATTTCTGCACGAAAATGGTCTCTCGTTGGTTCTGATTGTAATCACAGTGATAGCTCTGGCGGGCCAGATTCTAGTGGGCTGGTATGATTTTAATGGTGAATTAAAGGACTACGGTCGCCCGGCTATCACGCTCTTAACATATCTTACCACTGGCCATTGCATTGAATCCGTCTTCGAAAACTGGGAGAGCGAGTTCCTGCAAATGGGTCTGTATGTGCTATTGACTGTTAAACTCTTTCAGAAAGGCTCTTCAGAGTCCAAAAGCCTCTCTGAACCCGAAGAAGTTGACCGGGAACCCTCGCCTACACGGCGAGGGGCTCCCTGGCCAGTCAAGCGGGGCGGATGGGTACTGAAGTTGTATGAGAATTCGCTGAGTATTGCTTTTTTTCTTCTGTTCGGTCTTTCCTTTTATTTACACGCCATTGGCGGACTAAAGGAATACAATACTGAGAATGCGCTGAAAGGCAAACAGGAGATACTTTCGCTCTGGCAGTTTATGGGTACGTCTGCATTCTGGTTTCAGTCGCTGCAAAATTGGCAGAGCGAGTTTCTATCGGTATTGTCTATTGTCGTGCTTTCCATTTTTCTACGGCAGAAAGGTTCACCCGAATCAAAGCCCGTCGATGCTCCAAATGATGAAACCGGCGAATGAGCCGTTTTAGGCGATCTTATGTGCTAGCTCAATAGCAAGCTTCTACGAATCCGTGTACAGTACGACGTAGTGCTGGAGCTTTACTTTTCCTGTCTTTCCTTGAAATCCTTGCGTTACTGGCTACAAATGTATGCACCTCCATGAGCTGAATTTAAACTCCACTGCATTCTTATCGTTAATAGAGTATATCTCTCAACGTTAAATGAAGTCTGCAATGGAAAGAACAATCAGTCAATACGCCCCTTATCTGTATGCTGCACTACGTATTGTAGCCGGTCTGCTCTTTGCTATGCATGGTAGTCAGAAACTATTTGGTATTCCTGGTAGTGGCGATCCGGTTCCTTTGTTTTCACTCATGGGTTTTGCGGGAGTTGTTGAACTAGGAGGGGGGCTACTTATTGCCCTTGGTCTTTTCACGCGTGTAGCCGCTTTTCTATCCAGTGGGCAGATGGCTGTCGCCTATTTTATGGCTCACCTTCCACAGGGGCATGTCCCGTTGTTGAACAAAGGAGAGTTATCCCTGATCTATTGTTTTCTGTTCTTGTACATAGCTGCGCAGGGAGCTGGTATCTGGAGCTTAGATACCGGCTTTCGTAAACGCACATAAAAACGAACACTACTGTCGCGTCAGAAAATAATGTATCAGGCTAATTTTGCTGTAAAAAAGTCAATGGTACGTTTCCAAGCCAGTTCAGCGGCTGCTTTGTCATAGCGAGGGGTAGTGTCGTTGTGAAAGCCGTGATTTGCATTAGGATATACGTAAGCCATATACTCTTTGTTATTTGCTTTCAAGGCTGCTTCGTAGGCTGGCCAGCCTTCGTTAACTCGGGTGTCCAGAGCACCATAATGCAGAAGTAGAGGAGCTTTTATTTTGGGAACATCTTCGGCCGCTGGCTGACCACCATAGAATGGAACTGATGCTGATAAATTAGGAAGACGTACCGCCATCATGTTGGCAATCCAGCCTCCAAAGCAGAAGCCAACAACGCCAACTTTACCGTTGCAGTCTTTATGATTTTTCAGATAATCGTAGGCAGCAATGAAATCTTCCAGCATTTCGTTGCGGTCCCGTTTACTTTGCATCTCGCGGCCCGCGTCATCGTTGCCGGGGTAGCCGCCCAATGGCGTTAACGCATCCGGTGCAATCGAAATAAACCCGGCCAGAGCCGCTCTTCGCGCTACGTCTTCAATATGCGGATTCAGCCCCCGATTTTCATGCACTACTACAATGCCACCGAGCTTTTTTTTCGTATCGACAGGTGTCGACAGTAAGGCTTTGATGGTGCCACCCCCTTTTGGCGACGTATACGTAACATAGTCTGATTTTAAGCGTGGATCATCGGCTTTAATCTGAATGCCACCCCGATAATCAGGCATAAGAAAACCCATCAGCGACGCTACGGTAAGACCTCCCACTGCGTATGTAGAGAGCCTTTGTACAAAGTCACGACGGTCGATACGATTATGAGCGTAGTCGTCGTATAGGTCAAACACTTCCTGTTTGATGTCTTCTTTTCTGATTGGGTTCATGGCCATCTGTTACGTGTGTTGCTTCTAAATTTAATTAATTCTGCAACACTCGCGCTTGTTAATCAGCATTACTAAGCATTTCGGAAACACATTAGACACTGGACAACTGAGTTTAGCCGGCAAACGGCCAATGTCAAAATTTTGCTTTTCCTGAATCCAGGAACGAAACAAAGTTTGCTACGTTGCGGTCGTAGTTCTTAGGGGGAACAAGCAATTTACCTTCGCTATCTACTAAGCAGTAATGCGGTTGAGCGTTATTATTGTAATTTGTGATCTGTAAATCAGCATTTTGGGCGCCAATCGATTTTTTTACTTTGCTGTCATAAGACGACGTGTACCATTCGGCTTCCGGCAGTTCTGTTTTATCATCTACATAGAGGGCTACCAACACAAAATCATTTTGCAAGCGCGACATTACGGCAGGATCTGACCAGACGCGGGCTTCCATTTCGCGGCAATTAACGCAGCCGTGTCCCGTGAAATCAATGAACACTGGCTTGTTTACTTTTTTAGAATAAGCCAACGCCTGTTTATAATCGAAAAAACCTTGCAGACCGCGCGGAAAATGAAACAGGTCAGCGTATTTGATGTTTTCTTCGATTGGCTTGATTCCCGTTTGTGTATGGCCAAAGGAAGATTGATTATTCAAATTGAAATCCTGTGAGGTTTCGGGCGGTAGATAACCCGACAAAGCTTTCAGTGGCGCCCCCCATAAGCCAGGAATCATGTAAACGACAAAAGAGAACGTAGCAATCGCCAGTAATAATTTCTGAACACTGATCGTCTTGACTTCACTATCGTGCGGTAACCGGATTTTTCCGAGAAAATAAAAGCCAATCAGCGTAAAAATGACAATCCAGATAGAAAGGAAAACCTCCCGATCGAGCAAGCCCCAGTGATAAACCTGATCGGCCACACTCAGAAATTTAAGCGCAAGGGCTAATTCCAGAAAACCAAGCACAACCTTCACCGAGTTGAGCCAGCCCCCCGAACGGGGCAGGTTTTTTAGCCACTGCGGAAAGGCCGCAAACAGCGTGAAGGGAACCGCAAAAGCAGATGAGAAAGCCGCCATCCCTAGAATTGGCTTTACCACCTCACCACCTGCTGATGCAACCAGTAAACTCCCGACGATAGGGCCTGTGCAGGAAAACGATACCAGCACAAGCGTAAAAGCCATAAAGAAGATACCCAAAATACCGCCCTGTTCTGATTTTGCATCCGCTCTGTTAATCAGCGAGTTGGGTAGAACGATTTCGAAAAGCCCCAGAAATGATAAGCCAAAGATGAAGAATATGGCAAAAAACAGTACGTTGGGAATCCAGTGCGTACTGACAAAGTTAGCAAAAGCCGGACCATTGATCCGTGAAACAACGGTACCGATCAGTACGTAAATACCAATAATGAATACCCCGTACAACAAAGCTTTCCAAAGGCCACCCTGCTGATTTGTAAAAAAACTAACCGTTGCCGGAATAATCGGGAAAACGCAGGGAGTCAGTAAGGCGATCAAGCCCGATAAAAAGGCGGCCAGCAGGAATCCGCCTAACGTATTGCCCTGATCCGTTGCGGTCTCATTTAATACAGCCTGTGGCTGTTCGACTGTTTCGGCAATAGTCGGTTCAGATTGCCTGGGAGTTTTCGCTACGTTAGTAGAAGTGGTTGCTGGTGCTGAAGCAAGGGCAGCTGTTTCCGAAGCCGGAGCGGCAGCCACTGATGCTGTTTGCGGTGCAGAAGATATCGCTGTGGTGGTTGCTGCAGGTTCCGAAACCGTTAAGCCAGTGATCGCAAAATCTTCATTACCCGGTATGCATTGCCCATCTTTATCGGTACAAACCTGATAATCAATATTTCCCTCAATAACTGGTATATTATTCAGGACTTTGATACGTTGCGAAAATTGGGCAGGCCCATGCATCAGATACGTATCGCCCTCGAATACTTCTTCGTATTTGGTTTCTACTTTACTGATTGGTTTTACCTTGCCAACCAGTTCGTACGTTTTGTTAGGATTGAGCTTAATGACCGTCGGTAATGGCCCATCAATTTTCGGATTAACGTCCGAAGAATAGATATGATAACCGGGCTGAATAGTGGCCGTAAAACGTAATTCAATGACCTCCCCAACCTTAGCAGAAGACTTCGTCGACTTATACGTCCAGGTGACGGGTTTAAGGATCTGGGCAAACGTAGCGAGGGGTAGCAGCAGCCACACCACAAGCGTAAGAAATGACTTCATACCGCCTTGGGCAATTATGGTTTGATAGGACAACAGAAATCCTGCAAAAATATTTCCATAAAAAACCAATAGTCGAGCGTCATTCATCAAAAGCCCTAAAAGAAGCGGCTGCTTTTGATGAATAATGCCCGACTAATGACGAAAATTGATCAGTTAATAACTGAATAATACAGGGTTTAGCCCATCCTGTGGTGTACTGCCAACGGGCACATTATTCAGCCATTTCGCATGATCGGCGATTTGGTATTGATTCCGGGGTTGTGTAATGATCTGATCTTTATCCATATAAATCATGGTCATTACTTTACGCGGTCGAGTTGACGTATTCGGTCCCGCCCGATGAAATGTCCACCCGGCATGATAGCTTACCTCACCCAATTCGAAGGGTGTATCGTGAACATTAAAATTCTGTTTCCGAAGCTCGTCGTCTAAAATAGATTCACTTTCATCGCTAATCTCAATGTCGCGTCCAATTTCAACGTGCTGGCTGCCTTCTGCAAAAGCCAACGGCCCCATTTCCATTGGAGTGTCTTGTAAGGGAATCCAAACCGTTACGGTATTGGGGGATGATAATGGCCAGTAAAACTGGTCGGCATGCCAGGGCGTAATACCGCCCGATGGCTCTTTATAGAGGGCTTGGTCGTGGTAAAGTCGTACACCCTGAACGCCCATCAAATCGGTTGCTATTTTGGCCAATCGTTTTGAAAAGACAAAGGCTCTGGCTTGTTCATCTTCCTGCCAAAGATTCATGATCTGCAAAAAAGCGCGCTCATACGTAGTACGTTCGTCCATAGGCTTTATGAGCGTATTGAGCTTGAAAACTAAATCCGTAATAATTGTACCATAATAATCCAGTACGTCTGAGCTGAGGACATGCTTCAGTTTAACGTAACCGTTCTTACGATAAAAGGCAATGGCTTCTGGCTTAACAGTATACGGGCTGTTCAACTCGTCCAGTAAGACTTCTTTATTGATAATACTTGCTTCCATAAGTAATTGTAAAGGTTATAGGATCACTGTTAATACAAAAATAGATCAATAAGCAGCTTAAAGAATGCAGCCCTTTTGCTGATTTGTGTATGATTTTGATTATATATTTATATTGATTATCTATTTATGGTTAAAATACTAGACTTTTGCGTTGTAGAAAGGAAGTACCGTGAAAGCCTTATTTGAAAAAATATTAGTAGAAGAGCAGAGTTCGTTACTGGTTCGTCGCTTCCAGTTGCCTTATTTTGATGCGCCCTGGCACTATCATCCAGAATATGAACTCACGTACATCGTGAAAGGCTTTGGGCATCGCTTTGTCGGCGATCATACAGAACCCTTCGGCGCTGGTGATCTGGTCTTGCTAGGTCCCAACCTGCCCCATTTCTGGCGTAGCGACGAGGAGTTTTACACACCTGAATCCACCCATCAGGTTGAGTCCATCGTCGTTCAGTTTTCGGATGAGCTTGGTAAGATTGGGCTAGTCAATCTGCCCGAAGCTAATGCCGTCAGGCAATTGCTCGAGCGATCTCGCCATGGTATCAGCTTCAGTAGCAATGTGCGTCAGTCGATGGCTTTGCAGATGGAGCAACTGACAGAGCGTTCAGGGTTGTCGCAGCTACTTAACCTAGTAGCTATTCTTGATCATCTGGCTACCGACGCGGATGCCTGTTTACTGGCTAGCGACGGCTATCAACTAAGTGCTGGTGCTGCTGACACAGAACGAATGCAACGTGTCCTTGAATTTATCATGACCAATTTTCGAACCGATATACGGGTTGAGCAGATAGCGATGATTGCGGGAATGACACCGGCTGCTTTCTGCCGTTATTTCAAGCAGCGGACAAGAAAAACATTCGTTGAATACGTTAATGAACTACGTATCGGTTATGCCCGTAAATTACTCAACAGCGCCAGCCTGAGTATTAGCCAAATCGGGTTAGAGTGTGGCTATAACAATAGTTCGCATTTTCACCGGCAATTTAAACTGCATACAGGAATGACTCCGCTACGTTATCAGTCAGCCCTGAATCAATTTAATTTTTAACCAGCTCGAAAGAAAAAGATTGTTTGATACGTAGTTGTCGAACAACCCAATACAATCAGCTTACTATGGTTACCAACGCTACACAGCGGGTTGTTAACTCCAGCTCCCCTAACCCAAACTGATTCGCGGGGCGTTTAACACCAAGAAACCCAATTCCCGGTTTTATGCCGGGTATAGGTTTGTAGCCTATTTTTCTGTTAGCGTATGCAAAAGCTACTTGTTAGATACTTTTGTTGGTATGCCTACCAGATTCTACCGTTTTCCAGCGTACCTTTGTATGTATAAATAACTGGTTATTTGTTAGTTTACTACGTCGTTTTTGACCCGTAGAACAGCCAGATCACCAACATAATAAAACGATCATTTGATGACTACCGTCACCTCCACCACCCGCGATACGCAGGTGTTTGACTTGATTGCGAAAGAACAACATCGCCAGGAATCAGGTATTGAACTGATTGCCTCCGAGAACTTTGTATCGCCCGCTGTTATGGAAGCGGCTGGCAGCGTACTGACGAATAAATATGCGGAAGGGCTTCCGGGCAAACGCTATTATGGTGGCTGTGAAGTAGTCGATCAGATAGAGCAAATCGCTATCGATCGGGCGAAAGAACTATTTGGCGCTACGTGGGTCAATGTGCAACCGCATTCGGGGGCTCAGGCAAATACCGCCGTATTTCTGGCCTGTCTGCAACCGGGTGATACCATTCTGGGCTTCAACCTTTCGCACGGTGGACACCTAACGCATGGTTCGCCCGTGAACATCTCAGGAAAATATTTTCGTCCGACTTTTTACGGAGTTGAGAAAGAGACCGGCGTTATCAATTACGACGTAGTAGAAGAAACGGCTAAGCTTGAACGGCCTAAAATGCTAATCTGTGGTGCTTCAGCTTACAGCCGCGACTGGGATTATGCTCGTTTGCGGGCCATCGCCGATGAGGTAGGTGCTCTTCTGTTAGCGGACGTATCGCACCCGGCTGGTCTGATTGCCAAAGGATTACTGAACGATCCGCTTGCTCATGCGCACATCGTAACCACGACGACCCACAAAACACTACGTGGTACACGTGGTGGCATTATTATGATGCGGAATGACTTCGAAAATCCGTTCGGTATCAAAACTCCTAAAGGCGATCTTCGGCTGATGTCGTCCCTGCTGGATTCGGGCGTGTTCCCGGGTACGCAGGGTGGGCCGCTGGAGCACATTATTGCGGCCAAAGCCATTGCGTTTGGCGAGGCCCTGAGCGAAGATTTTTACGAGTATGCCGTACAGGTTCAGAAGAACGCCCAGGCGATGGCCGCGGCTTTCCTGAACAAAGGCTACCAGATTATTTCGGGCGGCACAGATAACCACCTGATGCTGATCGACCTGCGTTCGAAAGGGCTGACGGGTAAACTGGCCGAAAATACGCTGATCAAGGCTGATATTACGATCAATAAAAACATGGTACCGTTCGACGATAAATCGCCGATGGTCACTTCCGGGATGCGCGTCGGCACGGCTGCCGTCACCACGCGTGGCATGAAAGAATCCGATATGGAACAGATTGTCGTATATATTGACGAGGTTCTGATGAACCACGACAATGAAACGAAACTTCAGTCCGTAAAAGAAGAAATCAACGCCTGGATGAAAGCGTTTCCGTTATATAGCTAATTAACTGCGAAAGAGTGAACGATTGAAAGACCGGGTCGCTGGAACGTTCTGTCAATCGTCCACTCTTTCACTCTTTTAAACTTAATGAACCCTTTA
>NZ_JBMDWV010000112.1:0-24690 GCF_048594605.1 Spirosoma sp. | reverse complement strand
TTGTTGCAGCCGAAGGTTGAAACCATGATCAACGCTGCCATAATACCGACCGCTACGTTCCCGAAAATTGTTTCGACGGCTGCTGTGGCAACCCGATCGGCTTCGGCGAACTGAATGCCCCGCCCCAGAATGTCGCTGGCTGTTGGCAAACCTTTCAACGGTAAAAGCGAGAGGTAAGAAACATTGGCCAGAAAATAGATGGTCGTGACAATTAGGGTTCCGAAGAACAGTGCCAGCGGAATGTTTCGGCGCGGGTTTTTGATCTCACCCGCAATAAACGTTACGTTGTTCCAGGCATCGGCCGAGAACAGCGAACCAACCATCGACGTACCAAAGGCTAGTAATAACGCAATTCCTGCTATAGGGACTATTTCGCCGGTTGCCGACGTAGCGCTGGCTTCCCAGGCATTTGTCAGATTTGCGGATAACTGGCCGCTACTCAAGCCAATCGTAATACCGATGACAATCAGGCCCAGCAAGGCAATTAATTTGGCGGAGGTAAATACATTCTGAATCAATTTTCCGCTCTGAATTCCCCGGCTGTTGAGCCAGGTTAGCAGGACTAAACTCGCAATAGCGAACAGCGAACCAAGGGTTATTTTGATTGGTCCCAGCGCCATCAATACGTTATCGGGGCCAAGGGCGGGAATAAAAACGGCGGTATATTTCGTGAACGCTACGGCTACAGCGGCAATCGTCCCCGTCTGAATAACCATAAACACTGTCCAGCCGTAGACGAAGCCCGTCAACTGGCCAAACGCTCGCTGAATGTAAATGTACTGCCCACCCGCTTTGGGCATCATACCGGCCAACTCGCCATAACTCAAAGCAGCCGCTACGGTCAGTACGCCCGTCAGGACCCAGAGCATCAGCAGCCAGCCCGACGATCCCAGGTTGCGGGCCATATCGGCCGTAACAATGAAAACGCCGGAACCAATCATGGAGCCGGAGACGATAAGCGTGGAGTCGAGCAGACTCAGCGATCGATTAAATTCGGTGGGTTCCGTGCCTATATCGGCCGATGGTGCAGCGTTCGATTGATTTTCAGCCATGAAAAAGAAGATATACTGACAAGAAGCGGCCAATTGATTAAAAAAACAAACGGTTGCGCTAAAAAGCCCCTAAATCGGACAGCGCTTAATCGAAACGAATCGGTACGTTTGGCATCATCTAACCTCCATCTCATCGACCGCCAGTTTCGCCGATTTTCCCGGATTCCGTAAGCCAGCGGGAACTTTGCCAGCATTGCGGGCAATGATGCGAACGTAGCGGGCAGTTGTCGATTTGAAATCGAACGGGAGCCGGACAATGGACCGCTTTCCACCTTCCGCTGCGTTGGTTTGTGTGCTTACCATGGGCGTAAACGTTACGTTATCTTCCGAAACCAAAATTTCGACCTGCCTGGGCAAACACACATTTCTAGCGGTGTACTTGAGGAAACCGACGCGAACACTTTCTACGGGTTGCGATGCGCCGAGATCGATTACGACGTTTAAATCTGTTGAGAATGATACAATTCCTGACAATTCGTACCCACCGATGCCACCGGTTGTACCGTCGGTCAGGCTGAAATTCTTATCGGGTCGGGTACTGCCTGGCGCACTCAGCAATGTATACGATTTACCTGTGGCTTTCGATACGAGATACTCTTTCTGCACTTTGAATGGCTGGCTCAACGACTTGCCATTCTCAAACGTAGCGGTTCGGATGATCGCTGATTTTTCCAGAACAAGTGGCTTTTCGTACAAGGGGGACTGACTGGAAGGTACACTGCCATCTGTTGTAAAACGAATTTCCGGAGCTACGGCTGGCTGCGATTTGGTCGAAAGGGTTACCTCCACTTTGCCATCAGTCGTTGGCCTGGCCGACGGAAGTGCATCGTAGAACGTTCGGGCGTAATTAACGTTCAGGTTCGTTAACCGCTCGAAATGCGTTGGAAGCCGGCGGATAAACGTAGTATAATCGCGGTTCGCCTGCGGGGTCCAAACGACTTCCGCCAAAGCGGCTGCTCGTGGCCAGATCATGTATTCGACCTGCTCGGGCGTATCAATGTACTCGGTCCAGAGATTTCCCTGTGCACCTAAAATATGCGTTGCCTGGTCGGGCGTAAGTTCGGCTGGAGTAGGATTGTAGGCGTATACTTTTTCCAGCGGCAATGACCCGCCGAAGGCAGTTGGCTCCTGTGTAGGATCGCCCTGGTAATAGTCGAAGTAACAGAATGGGCTAGGAGTCATGATAACGTCGTGGCGCTGACGAGCAGCTTCAATCCCGCCTTTGATACCCCGCCAGCTCATGACGGTAGCATTGGGCGACAGGCCTCCTTCCAGAATTTCGTCCCAGCCAATAATCCGTCGTCCTTTCGACGTAACAAACTGATCAATGCGTTTGATAATATAGCTCTGCAAACCGTGTTCGTTTTTTAAGTGCAGTCGCTTAATCAATTGCTGGCAGAAAGCACTTTTTCGCCATACCGATTTTGGGCATTCATCGCCCCCAATATGAATGTATTTGCCGGGGAACAGCGCCATCACTTCGGTTAGTACGTCCTGGAGAAACGTAAACGTTTTTTCGGTTGGACAAAAAACATCGCCGAATACACCCCATTTTGTTGCTACGTTATAAGCGTCGCCATTGAGTGAGCGTGGCGAACAGCCTAATTCGGGATAGGCAGCCAGAGCCGCCGTGGCATGACCCGGAAGCTCAATTTCGGGTATTACGTTAATGTGTCTTTCAGCCGCATATTGGACCACCTCCCGAATGTCGTCCTGCGTGTAAAAGCCGCTGTACGGTTTTTTATCAAATACTTGTGGGTCATTATTATCGTAATGCCCAACAATCGTTTCGCTCCGATGCGAACCAATTTGTGTAAGTGTTGGGTATTTTTTGATTTCAATACGCCACCCCTGATCGTCGGTCAGGTGCCAGTGGAACGTATTAAATTTATGCAGCGCCATTACGTCAAGGTACTTTTTGATGAACGCTACGGGAAAGAAATGACGACTTACATCGAGATGCAGGCCCCGGTAAACGTAGCGCGGACGGTCCTCAATTCGACAGGCTGGCAGGCTTAGAGCTTGGGGCACGGGGCTAAGGGGTGTGGAACTTCCAGGTAAAACCCCTATGCTCCCTGCCCTCTGCCCCGAGCCTAATACCGCAGGGGGTAATAACTGATAGAGCGTTTGAACGGCGTAGAAAAAACCCTTCGGATTACGCGCTTCGACCGTAACGAGCTGGTCTGTTACGTCGATTCGGTAGCCTTCATCGCCCAGTGTTGAGTCACGTAACGATTGAAACTGAATCAGATTGCCGGGGGCCGCCGTTTTAGCCGTATTCCTGACCGAAAGCGCCAAACCACTTCGATGATTAATCTGATTCACAAAGGTCTCGACAATTCCTTTTACATCGGGCTCTGCGAACGGTATCATAACCGTTGTTGTACGACTGAGCGTAAACGTCCCGGAACGAGGTTCGAGCTGGGCCGGATAGGGGATAAGTTGGTAGCGGTCGGTGGATTGGGAAAAAGCGGCTGTAACGGGTAGAAGAAAGGAAATCAGTACTATAAAACGCGTAAACATAGGCGAAGCTTAACCGTGGATAATCCGTGTCGATTGAACGAACAAGGGCCAGAAACCGTATAAACAGGACAATAATAAAGCGGTTTAGGCTGAACTAAACCGCTCCCGAAAATCGCTTACCTTGAATGTTAGACCGTCACTTTCTCGTCAGACAGTACTTTCGGGCCCTGTTTGTTGATTTTTGATACGTATGCTTCGCTGGTAATGCCGACCGATAAAAAGGCTTGTTGCATGGCGGCACCAACCTGTTCGGCGGTTTGAGCGTCGCGGCTTAGGGCAAACATCGACGGACCCGATCCTGATATGCTACAGCCCAGAGCGCCGTTTTCTAAAGCGGCCTGTTTGGCTTCGTTAAATTCAGGAATCAAAATAGCGCGCACCGGCTCAATAATTACATCGACCAGCGAGCGGCTAATAAGATCATAGTCAGGTGTCATCAGCCCTGCAATCAAGCCCGCTACGTTGCCCATCTGCGTAATCGTATTCTTCAGCGATACCTCATTCTTGAGAATAAAACGGGCATCTTTTGTATTGACCTCTATGTCGGGGTGAACGAGCGTACAGAATAGATTTGCGGGCGTTTCGATACGTATCACATCCAGCGGCTGATAACTACGTACAACAACAAAGCCGCCCAGCAGGGATGGCGCTACGTTATCAGCATGAGCTGACCCACAGGCAATGCGTTCGCCTTCCATCGCAAACGGCAGCAGCTTCATGAGTGGGAGCGGCCGTCCAAGAAATTCGTTCACGGCAAAAACACCGGCTACGGCACTGGCAGCACTAGAGCCAAGGCCGCTACCCAGTGGCATTTGTTTGTGCAAAACAATGTCCAGCCCAACGTCGGTTCGGTTGATATGCTTCAGGTACGTCTGAATCGCAATGCCTGCCGTATTGCGGGACGCTTCGCGGGGCAAACGACCTTCGTCGCCAAGTATATCGGTAATTCGGACGCCCGGTTCATCGCGAGCAGTCAGAACAATTTGATCGCCGGGTTTATCAACGGCAAAGCCAAAAATATCAAATCCGCAGGCTACGTTGGCAACAGTGGCCGGGGCAAATACAGTAATTGAATTCACGACAGAGAAGGGGGCAACTTTCCCACAAGTTTAGCGATTTTGGGCTGGAAAACCAATGGTAACGCCTTCTGCGTGCTACGTGCATCGGCCAGATATACGCTCCGTTTTTTCGTCATTTGATGGAATTAATCCGCAATCGGACGTAACGAAACGAGCCAGATTCCGAAAAAGGATCTGGCTCGTTTCGTTACGTGTTTATGGCAACTTCTTATCCACCAAACAGATCATTCCAGACACTTTTGGCTTTTTCTTTAGCCGCTTCGATCTGGAGGGCCGCTTCCGCTTTCAGTTCGTCTAGTTTCACCTGCGCGGCAGCTAGCTGCACACTGGCTTCCGCTTTCAGTTCGTCGAACTTATCTTCAGCTACGTCCGACAGTTCGTCGGCTTTGGCGGAAGCCGCAGCAAATGCTGTTTCAGCCTGAGCCTGCAGGTTCGCTAAATTTTCAGCCGTTGCGGCTTTGGCCGCTTCGAAATGCTCCGTTGCTTTGACCTTTAAGCCTTCAATATCGATGTCTCTGCCAAATTCCTGCGCCTGTGCTACCAGCTTATCTTTCATTTCGTCGAGCTGGCTGGCGGCTGCATTCAGGTGTTGACCTGCTTCCGTTCTGAACGTTTCCAGTTTGTCGGCGGCTGTAGCTTTGGCAGCCTGGATATCTTCGGTCGCTTTGATTTTTTCGTTTTCCATTGGATTATTGTGGGTTTGCGTAATGAGCGAAAATTGAGTAGAAACCGTGGAAAAACCAAAAAGAAAGGGAAGAGGGGGTGAAAGAAACGGTAGAAAGGCGAAAAAACGATGCTGCTGGTTGTTTTCTAACCGAGCCGTCGAACAATCAGGTTGTTTACTAACTCAAATAGTCCGGCGGGTTTGAGGGTACGCCAGTTTGCAAGATCGAGCGTACCGCCAAAATTAATGTAATAATCGAGGTGGTACTTTTTCCATTCGCGCTCGATGAATTCCGGCGAATGAATGGCCGCAATCCAGCCATCTTCAATGTCTTCGAACCACTCTTCGTAGTAACTATCGTCAGAGCCGTGGAAGTTGAGAATATTCTCTGCAATCAGCACGTAGTATTTAATATCCTGCTGAATAAGCGGATCGATGACCTGCCGTTTGAGGTACATGATGTCGTTGTGTAACGTATCGTTCCACTCCCCAAAAAGCTCAATCACAACAAACTGGCGGTCGTAGTTATCAAAAAGAATCTTGCAATAAAGGGTTTCGGAGCCGATTTCGTCCCAGAGCGGATGAATGTAATAGCCGTAGATGGTATTTTCGTACTGCTGCATATTATACTCCCGCTCGTAAAAGGGCGACTTCTCATCTTCCGATGCGGTGTAATACTTTTCCCAGCCGTAAAACGGTTCAATGTCCTGCATAATGAATCGAGTGCTTGAGTAAATGAGCTGGTCAGCCTTCGCTTCAGCGACCTGGTCAATCGCTCATTTACTAATAAGTGATAGCATAACGTTCCCGCGCGTACGATTGTTGAATAGGTTTTGGGTATGTTTACGAAATGAAACCTGCCAGCAAAAACATTCTCATTACTGGTGTCTCGACGGGCATTGGCTACGGTGCGGCCCGGCAGTTTATCCGGCAAGGCTACGCTGTATTCGGTAGTGTGCGGAACCAGGTAGATGCCGACCGATTGCAGGCTGAGTTTGGTGAGCGATTTACCCCCTTACTTTTCGACGTAACGGACGCTGAAGCCGTGCAGGCTGCGGCTGGCTGTCTTTCAGAAAAACTAGTAGGCAGTGGGCTGGGAGGCTTAATTAACAACGCCGGTATTGCGATTGGCGGACCTTTGCAATACCAGTCCATGGAAACGATTCAACAACATTTTGACGTCAATGTGCTGGGAGCAATGCGGGTTACGCAGGCATTTTTACCCTTACTGGGCGCTCGCGAAAACTATTCCTTGCAACCGGGTCGAATTCTGAATATCAGCTCGGTCAATGGTCAGGTCGCTACGCCATTTGTGGGCGCTTACGTTGGTTCGAAACATGCGCTTGAGGGCATGTCACACACGCTACGTCGAGAGCTGGCTTTGTTTGGCATCGACGTAATTATTATTGGTCCGGGAGCCGTTAAAACACCCATATGGGGAAAAGGAATAGACGCTGGTCTTTATGAGAAAACCGCGTATTACCCAGCTATACAATGGCTCTTAAAACAGATTGAAGCTGCCGAGGCCAGAGGCTTTTCGATAGACTATCTGGGCGAACGTATCGTCGCTATTTACGAGACAAAGCACCCTAACGTCCGGTATGCGCTGGTGCCTAATAAGTTCACAAGCTGGATAGTACCACGTCTGTTACCAGCCCGGATGCTGGACTGGGCACTAGGGCAACTTAGTGGTTTGAGAGAAAGAAAAAAGTAGAATTTTGTCGTTATGCATTAACTCGCCAGGTTAGCTGAAAAATTATGTTGAAAGCCGCTTTTCAAAAAGACGATACGTTAATAAATGACATAAATGTCGCTAAAAATCAGATAGATACGCTGCATGTCTGGTGGCTTGGGCAAAGCGGGTTTTTGCTGCAATATAATGGTAAACAGTTGCTGTTTGACCCGTATCTGTCGGATTCGCTGAGCCTTAAATATGCCAATACCGATAAGCCGCACGTGCGAATTTCGGAGCGGGTTATTGACCCACAAAAGTTAACCAGTGTCGACGTAGTGACATCCAGTCATAACCACACCGATCATCTGGATGCCGATACGTTACGGCCACTCATGGCCGCAAATCCTGGGTTACAGTTCGTCATCCCCGAAGCCAATCGCGCTTTTATTGCCGACCGGTTAGGTACAGAACCTAATTGGCCCATTGGTCTAACAGACGGGCAAATGACAACCGTCGATACGTTTGTTTTTCATGGCGTACCGGCTGCCCATAACGAACTCGAACGCGACGACGAAGGCCGATGCAAATTCATGGGGTTTGTCGTAGAAATTGGTCCATACACCGTGTATCATTCGGGCGATACGTTATGGTACGACGGTATGGTTGACCTTTTGCGCCCCTTTCATGTCGACGTAGCGTTTTTGCCTATCAACGGAAACAAACCTGAACGGCGCGTTGCGGGCAACCTCAACCCCGACGAAGCCGCCCGGCTCGGTCGTGACATTGGGGCGAAACTCGTTATCCCGCATCATTACGATCTTTTTGAATTTAACACCGCCGATCCGGCCGATTTTGTGCGGGCCTGTGAACAGTACAACACACCCTATCGCGTTATGCAGTTAGGCGAACAGGTAAAGATAAGTCGGTAGAAGTAGCTTACCTATCTCTTTCTTCAACTGACATGACCGGGCAAAATACTATGAAAATCGGGCTTCTTTTCCTGCTGTTTATCACCTCGCCTTTACTGGCGCAGACAGATACGGCCAGACGTAACGTAACGAATTTTAAAATTCAGGTTGTTGATAATCAGATAAATATTGGCTACGGCCTGGCTATTGGCGATGTTGATGGCGATCAGAAACCGGATATTTTACTGGCCGATCAAAAAGAATTTGTCTGGTATAAAAATCCAGGCGATAAAACGTCTGCCTGGAAGCGCTACGTCATGGCGGCTAATCTGACGCCACAGGATAACGTCTGTATTGCGGCTCGTGATCTGGATGGCGACGGACGCGTTGAGGTGGCCGTTGGCGCTGGCTGGAATCCGGCCGAAACAAACGACAGTACGAAATCAGGGGCTGTGTTTTATCTGATACGTCCGCAGGACCCAACACAAAAGTGGGAACCCGTACGGCTGCCGCATGAAGTAACGACGCACCGAATGCGCTGGGCGAAAGTGGGGAAAGACTCGTATCAGTTAATTGTGGTACCGCTGCATGGGTTAGGAAATAAAAACGGGGAGGGGCGAGGGGTCAGAATCTGGGGTTATGAGTTTCCCAAAAATCCGCGTACTACCTGGAAACGCTACCTTGTCGATTCGACTATGCACCTGACGCATAATCTCGAAATCTGGGAAGATGGCAATACCACCGGTTTGATCGTTGCCGGAAAGGAAGGCGGCAATATCTTCGAATGGCGTAAGAAGAAGTGGCGCGTTTATGACGACGAAGTTGCCCGCAATGCCTTACCGCTGCTTACGAAAGACGTGACCGGTATTGGCGAAATCCGGCGGATGGACAACGGCAAACGTATCGCTACGATTCAGCCGATGCACGGGAATCTGCTTCAGGTAGAAACCGGCTACTATTCGTTTCGGAAACCGCGCCAGTTGGTAACCGATAAGGAGATAGACGTACTGACAGATGTATTTAATCAGGGACACGCGCTGGTTTGCGGTGATTTTCTGGGGCTGGGTAGCGATCAGATCATAGCTGGCTGGCGTAATCCGAATGCCGATAAAAAAGTTGGCGTGCGCTTATACAAGCCTGGCGAAGATAGTAATGTGCAGGGATATGCGCTGGATGATAGCGTCCGGATGGCCTGTGAAGATCTGCAGGCGGCCGACCTTGATGGCGACGGGGATCTGGACGTAATTGCGTCGGGCCGGGCTACGCTGAACGTATTGATCTACTGGAATGGTCTGAAACCGTAATGTTTCAGACCCCTAAATCCCCTCAGGACCCGGCCGCGCCCGGCTTTAGAGAGTTTTCAAAGTTATTGATGTTGTACTTGCCCGGCTAACGAACGTAGCGCCGAAGCTAATCCTTCCAATCGGGGGGCTATATCGCCTTCCGAGCCCATCCGGGTGCTAAACTCAACCGTCTGCGTAGCCAGCGTATTCAACAAATCACTCAGTTCACCACCATTTATCTGATCGCTTTCCAGCTGCGTTTTGACCTGTTCCAGCGTATTGGTAATATCTGTAGCGTTTTCGGCCTGACGCAGTTGCGCCAGCCATTGATCAATCACACCCTTGCCACTCTGCGGGGTTTCATTCGTAAGATCTCCCTCCAGCACAGTCATGGTGGAGTCGAGCAATTCAGTAGATTTTTCGTGATTCAACATATCAAAGCTGACTGGTAAAATTACGTAGTGCGTTTGCTAACTGCTTCAATTGCTGCGCAGTCGTGTCGCCAACAGAAGGTTCGTGAGAGAGAGAAAGTGTGTGGCTAGCCATGCTGAGTAGCAGATGCCGGATCTTCTCACTATCGTAATGGCCTGTTTTCAGGTGATCACGCAGCGCTTCCACCTCCGCCAGAATTCGTTCAGCACCCACATCGCCAGGTAGGGCATTCATCCAGCCTTCCAGCAGTAAAATTCCCTGCTCGACGGGGAGGTTCATATGATGCCCATCGCCCAAGGCCCCCAACGTATCGTTGAGCATGCGATGTTCCAGTGTAGTTTCAGTTCCTTCCATGGTATACGTAGTGAATTAAGCTTTTGCGGATAGTTGCACTAACCTGATCCGCAAAAGCAGGTTTATTGTTTACTTCCGAAATTTCGCAGAATCTTCGACAGACTTTCGAGCCCACCTGTCCAGGTACCTTCGGAGTTTGGATCTTCGGCTACCTGCTGTGCTTTATCGGCCAGGCTCGTCATCAAGTCCTGAATGTATTGGTCGTCCGGTTGGGCTGCCTGCAAAGCCGTACGGAGTTCGCCGAGTTGCCCCGTAAGCTGATCCAGATTAGGGTCGCCCTGGAGCGCCTGGAGCCAGCCATCAATTAGCATAACTCCCTGCGCGGGCGAAATAGCAGCCTTATCATTATTGCGGAACGTAGTGAGGGTGTCATTCAGCATCCCTTCTTCCAAACGGTTCGATCCTAACATAGTGACACGTTCTCAACAACAGTTCGAACAGACGAGTCTGTTGCCGTTGATATATGGTTAAATTATTTATGGTCAATGACTTGCAGGCCAGCCAGCATACGTAGTGTCATGGCTAGATTCTCCAACTGGTTAACGGTCTGCTCCTGCATACCGCTACCCTGCGCTACCTGTGAGGTATATTCGGCCAGGCTGAACAGTAGTTCCTGAACGCGGTCGGGATCGGGCTGGTTGAGCTTTAGTTGATCACGCAGCTCTTTTAGCTTACCCTCAATCTGTTTGGTCCGCTCGTTGCCTTCAATTACTTCTAACCAGCCGTCAATCAGCTCGACCCGATTGGGCGAGGATCTTGAAATGGCATTATTTTCGTCGATAAGACTGGCTGTTTGTTCAAATAGCCGCTGGTCTAGTGCATGAGAAGCCATAGTTTTAAAAGTTTATGATAGGGCAGGCATGTTTTCGCTTATGAGCGGCTCTTACCTATCAGGGGTTGTTGTTATCGAATAACCCGGCCATACGGCGGTTTGTTTAAGACAAAAAATTGGGGTAGAACCCTAAACAGAAAGCAATTCGTGTGGTAGAGAGAATTTTTTCCCTACGATACGAATTGCTCCTCTAACCGTTAGTTAATACTGCGATCGGCCACCCGATTGGGTCGTCGATGTATCGCCCGTGCCACCCGAAACACCCGGTCCGCCAATCCGCGACGTGTCCGATCTGGACAATTCCGATTCTGAAGAGTAGCTCGAATCTCCCGTATCATCGTCAGACGAACGATCTTTTTGGGGGCCGCCATCGCTACCTGTCGTATCATCCATGTCGACATCATCTGGGGTGCTGTTGCTGATTATTCCGCCGTTACGTCCCGATAGATCGTCTCCGCTGGTCCCGAATGGAGACGCACCTACGCCACTGTTGGATGATTCGCCCCCAACGGTGCTGGTCATAGGAGCCTGCCCGCCAGTTTTTGCCGGACCGGATTCCCCATTTACCTGCTGGCTAAAACCATCCAAGGCTTCGGATAACGTAGTGATTTGGGGCTTGTCGTCCGCGTCAGCCGAGTTGGCGAGCTGCTTTACCTGATTGCTTAAGTCGCCCAGTAATTGCTGAATGTGCGCACCATCTAACTGTCCGCTTTGCAATTCGGATCTTAGCTCGCTGAGGGTGCTGTTGACGGAATTGTCAGTTTGGGCGTCGGAATGAAGAAAGTTGAGCCAGCTGTCGATAAGCGAGAGCCCATCCGTTGGCGAAATGCTGGTTACGTCTTCGTTAAACGCTTTGACGGTGATATTTACAAGATTGGCGGCATGATCATTGATGGCCATACGTATCAGAATTTTAAGTTATTTTAGTTGGCTAACAGCCTGACGATGCAGGTTTTCCAGTACGGCAATTAATTGAGATAGTTCGATCTGCTCGGCACTGGCTTCGACAGAATCGGCTACGTTACGTGTCTGTTCGATCAGTTCCTGTAGCAGGTCAGCGATGTGTTGATTATCGATCCGGTTATAGCGTTGCGCCGTGTCGATTTCGGGCCGTAGTCGTTCCAGCGTCTCAGCAATATCGTCGGTTGCGTCATCACCTACTTCTTCGAGTCGGTTCAGCCATTTGTCAATCAACGACAACCCATCCGCAGCTGTCGTTGTATTAATACTGCCATCGAGCGTATTCACCGTTTCGTCGATGAGCGAAATCTGGTTTTGATCTTTTGCAATCATTATCGGGTTTGTTGAAAAAGTTAGTTGTTGTCATTCAATACATATGTCTCATCAAGCATTAGGCGTAGCTGCTTAAACGTTGATGATCGCGAATGGCTGCTACATGACAACCCCAGACTGTTTACCTTTGAATCAGTTAGTTTTGAAAAAGAACTGACTCACCCGATGTTTGTTTTTAGGAAACCTTTGTTTTCCCGCTAATACCCAGAATAGTATGGATGCGACCCGTTTACAGCCTGAACTAACGTATCAGTTTGCCCGTAGTGGGGGAGCAGGCGGTCAGAACGTGAATAAAGTAGCGACGAAAGCCGAACTACGTTTCAACGTTCGTACGTCAACGCTACTCACTGATGATGAACGGGCTATCCTTGAGGAAAAACTGGCCAACAAACTCACGACCGAAGGCGAATTGGTACTTACGCACCAGACGGAGCGCACGCAACTGGCTAATAAAGAGAAAGTAACAAAGAAGTTCTATCGTATTATCGAAAAAGCGTTTGAGAAGCCAAAACCCCGCAAAGCAACCAAACCTTCCAAAGCCTCGGTAGAGGAACGTATCGCCGGGAAAAAACGTAAAAGTGATGTCAAAGCAGCCAGAAAGAAAGTAGATTTTTAGCATTAGCTTTTCTTAAAAGCGCATTAGTTATAGCCATTGCCTTACTATGTCTGCCGCAGGCCAGCCATTTATAAAAATTAGTGATACTATACTTATTCAATCCCGGCGAAATCGAATTATAGGAATATACTATCGACTGAGATAGTGGCGATCTTTTTAATCCATTTAGCTGTTACGTTCCATTAAAGAGCAGGACTTTGAGGTTACTCATCAGTCCGGATGAGTAACCTGGCAACCGTTCGTTAAAAGCTAACCATTACCGTATGTTTCGAATTATACAACCCGTTGATAAACAATGGATACCAATACTGATGAACGTAAAGAGACTGATCTGTCGCCCAAGTTCAGGTTGTCTTTCAAGCCGTTTATAAACTACCTGGAAAGTCGATTAAGTGATGATGAATGCTCGGCAGGAATGACCCATCTGCAGGAGCTGCGGGATTATTTGACCCATAAAGCAAACGCTGTTTTTCTGATAAAGGATCATCCCGAACAGGGCTATGACCCCGAACGTTTATCCGAGCTGTTTCAGCTGATTACGTTTAGTGTGTTGCCCCTGACGAAGTTTGATCAGGACATTCCCTATGCGTTCGGACTGCCCGAACCACTGCAACTACTCCACTATTCTCCTGCCTTCGAACGGTTGATGACCCGACACCCGGGATTATTTCCTATGGATATGAAGGTAGAAGTCGATCCGAACGAAAAGCTGCGCTTCGCGTATCGGATGATTCTGACAAACTGCTACGGTATCCAGATAATCAGGAAGCAAACGTTTCTACCTTTTCAGAAAGAAATTAACGGCCTGACAACGTATTACCGGATTAATGTCGATAGCACCTTCATGGTACCCAGACCCCGCTACGAATTGCCACCACTCGATCCTGCCTGGGTTGATTTCGTGAATGGCGTTCATAAAAGCATCAACGACGTACCGAATCCGCTGCCAATTGACGATTTTATCGTTGAAGGGTTTGCCTTCTTTATGATTGAGGATATTACAGAAACGGAAACCGTACAGCAGCTGCGCGAAACGTTTGCACATTTACAGTCTGATCCAGAGCCGGTTATCTACAATCGATTTGAACGGACGCTACGTAACCTGGGCGGCCAGGCCGATCTGCAGATCGGAATCATGCCATTTCTGCAGGTAAACGGTCGTTACGCACATTATCCGGATTTTGCAGCCCGCAGCGTTTTCCTGAAATACTCAGGTTTATACCCTGACTCTGTTGATGAACCTGCGCTGGAGCGCATCATCAATTACATTGGCCGATATGGAAAGCCTACCATAACGCCAGACCTAACCCAGGCTACGGGTAGTCATTTACGGGCACTTTATAAAAATGGACTACGTAGCTTTCTGTTTTACCCGATTCGAATGGGCAATCAGTTGCTGGGCCTTCTGGAAATGGCAAGTCCTTACCCGAATGGGCTTAATGAAGAGGTTTTACAGAAATTCGAACCCGTAATTCCACTGGTGCAGGAACTCCTTCTGTACCAACGAAGCCAATTCAATGCTGCGCTTGACCGGATGATTAAACAGCAGTTTACCAACCTGCAACCGGCCGTGGAGTGGAAGTTCAACGAAGCCGCCTGGCTTGCGCTGCTTGGCAAAAAGAAGCAGTCGCAGGCCGATCTGGTTCGATTTTCGAAGGTGTATCCCATTTATGGTGCAATCGACATTCGGAACTCGTCCGTGGAGCGGCATAAAGCGGTTCAGTGGGATTTATCGCAACAGTTGGATGCGCTTAAGGTAATTCTTAATTGTCCGGTCATGCCCGATGAATTGCTGATGCCGGAACTGTTACTGGACAAGGTAAAACACTGGCAGGAGCGCCTGACTTTTGGACTCGATTCGGACGATGAAGCGGAAATCACACTTTTCCTGACGGGTGAAATTCAGCCGTATCTGCAGCATCTGCAAAGCAATCATACCGAGTTTGCATCATCCATCCAGCAGTATTTTGACCAGCTTGACGAAACAACCGGGCAATTCAAACAAGCCCTACAGGCCTACGAACGTAGCGTACACTGGCTCAACACGACCGTGAAAGAATATATCGGGCAGGCTGATGAAAAGCTTCAGCGCATCTTTCCGCACTATGCCGAAACGTTTCGGACAGATGGGCTGGAATATACGCTCTATGTAGGCCAGACCATTGCGCCACAGCAGATTTTTGAGCCAAACCACCTGCAACAATTTTACGCCTGGCAGTTGTCGTCGATGGTCGATATTGCCCGGCTCACGCACCGATTACGGCCTCACCTGCCACTTCCTTTGCAAACAACCCAGCTAGTTTTGGCTCATTCACAGCCTGTTGACATCAATTTTCGACAGGATGAGCATCGCTTCGACGTAGAAGGATCATATAGCATTCGGTACGAAGTCGTCAAGAAACGTATCGACAAAGCCTGCATTCTGAATACGCACGAACGACTTACTCAGCCCGGCACGATTGCGCTGGTATATGCCAATCATCAGGATGTGGCGCCTTACCTCCCGCTGATCGAAACCATGCGTGATCAGCAGCAAATCCAACCGACCGTTGATCAGGTAGAATTGGAGCCTTTGCAAGGCGTAGTGGGCCTCAAAGCGCTACGATTACACATTACATTCGATCAATAAAGAGCTGCCTTATATGGGTCATTCATTACCTTCCTGCCGAAACTTACTACGTACCATTTATTGCCTGATTCTGCTTTTCCTGACTACTGAGCTTTGGGCGCAGGCGCCGATGGACTCGGTTATGCACCGGCTTATTCTGATCGGCGATGCTGGCCGTTTGTATCACGGAAAAAATCCAGTTGTCGATGCGGTGCAGGCGCGATACGATTTCAATGACCCACGTACTACGTTGCTCTACCTTGGCGACAATGTGTACCCGCACGGACTGGAAGATGAAAACCACCGGGATTACGATTCGCTAACGGCTATTCTGCGGTATCAGGCCCGGCCTGGACTGGCCCGGCCAGGAATTGGTAAGAAATCGAACGTATTGTTTATTCCGGGCAACCACGATTGGGGAAAAGGACATCCTGATGGCTGGGAGAAAATCAAGCGACAGGGCCAATGGCTCGATAGTCTGAAGGCGCCTAACATTCGACTTTTGCCAGCGGGCGGCTGCCCCGGTCCGGAAGAAATTCACCTGGATAACAAGCTGGTACTGATTATTATTGATACGCAATGGTGGCTTCATCCGTACGATAAGCCCGGTCTGGATTCGGATTGCGCCTGTAAAAACCAGGACGAAGTGATTGCCCGTTTGTCGGATATCGTATCGCGGAATAAAGACAAGGGTATTATTCTGGCAACGCACCAGCCGTTTCGGAGCTACGGTATTCATGGCGGCTATTACACCCTCAAGCAGCACATTTTTCCGCTGACCGACATGAATGACAAATTGTACATTCCGTTGCCGGTAATCGGGTCGCTGTATCCGCTGGTGCGGGGTGTGTTTGGCAACATTCAGGATTTGCCAAATCCACTGTACAAAGCAATGGTTCAGGCACTTGAAAAAGCCGTTGCCCCCGCACCGAACGTAACGTTTGTATCAGGACACGATCATGCGCTCCAGCATATTGTCGATGGCGGCCGCCACTACATTGTGAGCGGATCGGGTATTAATCGAGAGCGGGTTAAAAATGGTAAAAACGCACGATTTGTCAGCGGTGAGTGGGGATACGTTGTGCTGGATCATTTGACGAATGGTCGTGTCAACGCTACGTTCTATACCGTCGATGAAAACGCTACGGCGACTCAGGCGCACGCGGCTAATATATTTACGATTTCCTCCACCACCGATTCCATAAAAACAGGGTTACGTCGGCCCATCTGGCCCGATCAGGTTCGGCTGGCTATTGCACCCGCTTACGATACCGTGAGTCGATTGCACCGGTTTCTGTTCGGCGAAAACTACCGTCGCGAATGGACGGCGCCTGTTTCTCTGCCTGTTTTTGACATAACCCGCACCAAAGGCGGTTTTAAAATTCTTCAGCGCGGTGGCGGGCAACAAACCAAATCACTACGTCTGGCCGATGCGACTGGGCGTGAGTGGGTGCTACGTACCATCCAGAAAGATCCGGCCAAAGCCATTCCCTCGTATCTGCGTCAAACGGTGGCCAGCGATATTTTACAGGATGAGATTTCGGCTGCCTATCCGTTTGCGCCCCTGGCCGTTCCGACGCTGGCATCGGCGAGTGGCGTTCCGCACGCCAATCCCGCGATTATGTACGTACCCGATGATCCGGCATTAGGTATTTATCAGCCTGATTTTGGTAATACTGTTTGCCTGCTGGAAGAACGTAGCCCCGGTGATAGTAAGTCAATTAGTACGCCAAAAGTACTGGATGCGCTGGAAGACGATAATGATAATCGCGTCGATCAGCGGGCTGCGCTTCGGGCGCGTTTGCTGGATTTGTTTATGGGCGACTGGGATCGTCACGAAGATCAATGGCGCTGGGGTAGCCGAAAAACCAAAGGCGGCAAAGAGTTTTACCCGATTCCCCGCGACCGGGATCAGGTTTTCTTCCGAACAACGGGCGTTTTACCAGCCATTGCCTCGCTACCCTGGATACAGCCGAAGCTGCAGGGATTTCGAGCCAGCGAGCCGAACGTGAATGGGTTTATGTTCAATGGCCGGTATTTTGATCGACTATTTCTGGCCGGTTTAAGCAGCGAAGACTGGCTGGAAGAGATTAACACGCTTAGAGCCGCCATGACAGACGACGTACTGCAACGCGCCGTTCAGCAATTGCCCGATACGATTCAGCAACTGTCAGGCAAACAAATTCTGGAAACGCTGAAAGCCCGTCGGGAGTGGTTATTTCAGGGCGCCATGAGGTACTACCGTTTTCTGGCTAAATCAGTCGATATACCCGGCTCCGATAAAACGGAATCCTTTCAGGTCGATTATCTGGATGAGGACCACGTAGCGGTTACGGTTTTTAAAATTACCAAAGAAGGCAAACCCGCTCAGCGATTGTATTACCGCGTATTTGACGCATCCGATACCGACGAAATCCGGTTGTATGGGCGTAAAGGGGATGATCAGTTTGTGGTCAAAGGTGATCAGATCGACGATCTGAAAATCCGGCTGATTGGCGGTCGGGGAGCCGATACGTTCATCCTGAATACGCAGCATAGCCGACCCGGTAAAATGATAATTTACGACTTGTCGACCGAAGCTAACGTATTTCCTAAGCCGGGCCTCGCTACGTTACGTACCTCAACCGATAAATCCATCAATCAGTATGATCCTCATGCGTTTAAGTACGACCGACTGGCGCCTATTGCAACAGCGGGCTATAATCTGGACGATGGAATAATTCTGGGCGCTGGTTTGCAATGGACTAAGCAGGGTTTTCGGAAGTCGCCGTACAAGTTTATGCACCGGCTGATGATTTCGCATTCGCTGGCTACCAACGCTACGGCATTTAAATACGACGGAATTTTTACGGATGTTATCGGCAAAAACGATTTGTGGATCAACGCCTTCATTAAAGCGCCGGACAACGTAACGAACTTTTTCGGGCCGGGCAACGAGAGCGTTTATGACCAGTCGCAGCGAATTCGCTATTACCGGACACGATATAATCTGGCGAACGTAGCGGTACAATTGAAACGACAGATGGGCGAGCATCTGCAATTCTCGCTCGGGCCGATTTTTCAGTATTTTAAACTGGATCTTCGCGACAACCAGGGCCGCTTTATCGAGCGCTATCTGAACGAACTACCGGCGCAGGAGCGCTTTCTTCGGGAAGAAGGCTACGGCGGCTTACAGGCTGGTCTGCTGATCGATACACGTAACAACGCCGTTCAGCCAGCGCGGGGCATTTACTGGAACACTACGTTGCTTGGGCTACAAGGCTTTGCCGAACAGGGCAACCAGATGACGCAGCTACGTACCGATCTGACTACGTATATAAGTTTCAGTCGGGCGGCCCGGTTCGTGCTGGTCAACCGGATTGGGGGAGGACTTACGTACGGCAATCCGGCTTTTTATCAATTGCTTTATCTGGGCGGACATGACAACCTGCGCGGTTTTCGAACGTATCGGTTTGCGGGAGAGAGTATGGTTTACCACAACCTGGAAGCGCGGCTAAAGTTGTTTGATTTCAGATCGTATCTGTTTCCGGGAAGCGTAGGGCTAATGGCGTTCAATGATCTGGGGCGTGTGTGGAGCCGGGGCGAATCGTCGGAGCGTTGGCACGATGGCTACGGAGCAGGGCTTTACGTATCGCCCGCCAGCTTACTCGTTGTAACGGCATCGGTTGCGTTTTCCGACGAAAGCACGCTGCCCTATGTTTCGCTTGGCTATCGGTTTTAAGCGATTTATTCCGGTACTTTAATGGCGTAACTGACTCAATTCCTATCCTCATGTCTGACGTATTGATTGCCCAAATCAAATCCTACGTTGTTCAGCTATTTAACGAACATCCTAAATCCGAGCTAACGTATCATACATTGATGCATACCGAGGGCGTCGTTCAGATGGCGGAAAAACTGGCCCACCATTACGAATTGGTGAAAAGTCAGCGTCTGGTTGTGCTGGCGGCCGCCTGGTTTCATGACGTCGGCTATCTGTTAGGGCCGAAGCAGGAGCACGAAGAACGAGGGGCCGAAGAAGCAGCTACGTTTCTGAAAACACAGTCGGTTTCGCCTGATTTGATCCACCAGGTGCAGCAGTGCATCCGTGCGACGAAACTCCCGCAAACGCCCGCAAATTTGCTGGAAGAAATCGTGTGCGACGCCGACCTATCGCACCTGGGCAGCGATACGTATAAGGAACAAACCAAACTGTTACGTAAAGAAGTCGAGCAACTGACCGGACGCGAGATTTCGGGCAGCGATTGGCGGCAGGGGAATATTAACTTCCTGAGTTCGCATCAGTACTTTACGCCTTATGCCCAAAAGCACCTCAACAAGGGCAAGGAAGCAAACCTTGACCAGCTCAGGCAGAAAGATGCCGAAAAGAAAGAGAAACAGGTGGCTGCCCCTATTGACACACCGGTTCCTGATTTGACGAATCCCGAACCCGTTAACACAGATTCTTTACCAGAGTCTACCACTACGTTCCCTTTTTTGCCGGAGAAGAAAAAAAAGAAAGACAAAGATGATAAGCCCGAACGAGGAATCGAGACGATGTTTCGGACCACCTCAACGAATCATTTGCGGCTGAGTGAGATAGCGGACAGTAAGGCCAATATCATGATTTCGGTCAATTCCATTATGGTATCGGTTGTGGTGTCAATTCTGGCGCCACGTATCGAAAATCATCCGCATTTGATGCTACCAACGGCTATTTTTATCGTTACGGCCCTTCTGACCATTATTTTCTCGGTGCTGGCCACGCGCCCGAACGTAACGCAGGGCCGGTTCACGAAAGAAGATATTCAGAACAAAAAAGCCAATTTGCTGTTCTTCGGCAATTTCTACAACATGACGCTGGACGACTACGATCAGGGCGTAAAAGCTATGATGGCGGACAGCGATTTTCTGTACAGCAGCATGACGCGCGACATTTACTTTCTGGGCGTTGTGCTGAGTAAAAAATATAAGTTGCTACGTGTCTCCTACAACATCTTTATGTTTGGCTTTGTGGTATCGGTCTTTGCCTTCATACTGGCTTTTCTTATCTATGAAAAGTAAAAAGGGCCTATTCTTGTTCTTCCATTGCCAATAACACTCTGTGGCGTAGTGCTTTTTTTTATGATACAAATCTCCCGACGTTTTTCCTGGTTTTTAATTAGTGCTGTTACGTTCGTTACACTTGGTTTTTTGTGCAGCAGCTGGGTTGAAAAACCAGCGCCAGCTACACCGAATGTTGTCCTGTTTTTTATGGATGATATGGGTTATGGCGATTTATCGGTTACAGGGGCGCTGGATTACACGACGCCTAATCTGGATCGACTGGCTGCTGAGGGTTCCCGTTTCTCGAATTTTCTGGTCGCGCAGGCGGTTTGCAGCGCATCGCGGGCAGCTCTGCTTACGGGTTGTTATCCAAATCGGCTGGGTATTTCGGGCGCGCTGGGACCAAATTCGCCAATTGGCCTGAATCCGAATGAGGAAACGTTGGCGGAACTGCTAAAAGAGAAAGGATACACTACCGGAATCTTCGGGAAATGGCATTTAGGCGATAAGCAACCATTTTTACCTTTGCAGCAGGGCTTTGATGAATACTATGGCGTACCGTATTCGCATGATATGTGGCCGCTGCACCCGACTGGTACATATCCACCCCTTCATTGGATTGATGGAAATGAAAACCGGCAGGAAATCAAAAATTTAGAAGACGCCAGCCGCATTACGTCGACGGTGACGGAGAAGGCCGTCTCGTTTATCCGGAAGAATAAAAACAAGCCCTTCTTTTTGTACGTACCACATCCGCTGCCGCACGTACCGCTGGCCGTTTCGGCTACGTTCAAAGGCAAAACAGCTCGTGGTCTTTTTGGCGACGTAATAACGGAATTAGACTGGTCGGTGGGTCAGATTATGAGTGAACTGAAACAGCAGAAGCTGGATAAAAACACGCTGGTTATTTTCATCAGTGATAACGGTCCCTGGCTGAACTATGGCGATCATGCGGGCTCAACGGGCGGTTTTCGGGAAGGAAAAGGTACGTCGTTTGAAGGTGGTCACCGGGTTCCGTGTCTGGTACGCTGGCCGGGTGTGGTGCCCGCCGGTCGGGTTAGCAACAAGCTGCTGACCACGATGGATATTCTGCCAACCGTGGCGAAAATCTGTGGTGCTCGGTTGCCAAAACAACGGATTGATGGCATTGACTGGCTTACGCTGCTGAAAGGTGATGATACGGTTACGCCCCGCGATCATTTCTACTATTATTACCGTAAAAGCAGCCTGGAAGCGGTTCGGCAGGGCGACTGGAAGTTAGTATTCGCGCATCCCAGCCGGACATATGAAGGCTTTTTGCCCGGTCAGAATGGGAAGCCAGGTGCTACTGATGAAAAACATGAAGTTCCGAAGGCGCTGTACGATTTACGGCGCGATCCGGGCGAGCGGTATAACGTACTGGAGCAACGCCCTGACGTAGTGACCCAACTGGAAAAACTAGCCGAAGAAGCGAGAGCCGATCTGGGAGATGATCTTCAGAAACGTACCGGAACCAACATTCGCGAACCGGGAAGAATCAATCAATGATACGTATTACGTAATCCAAGGCTCGTATTACAAAAGCAACTACGTGGAGCAAGGCAAAATAGAGGATGAGTGTGGAATAGTTATTTATAGCGTTCCATAAAGAGAGAAAACGGCCATAGCAGAGCAGCCGCGATGGCTTTGTTCCAGTTCGGTTTGGCCGGATTTGCTCTGAGTGCCTTTAAGCAATACCAGACCAATACGATTCCAGCTATAATCCACGCGATTGCCATGGCTTTGTGAGTTAAACTGTTTTCGAATACGTAGTAAAATTCAATAACACTAAACGGAATACTGTTGTTAGTGTTCCACGGCTACAATCAATTCTTTAAGCAATGTCTGCTTTGATTCTGCCTTTTACTACGTCGTTAAGAAAGGCTTTTATTGGCGCTGTCAGGCGCTTTACTGCTAATAATAAATCGTTATGATTCATCGTCTTTGCTTGTTATCTGCGTGAATATAATAAAGCGTACGCTAACTGCCAGATACCCAGTTGGCAATGGCGGGACCCCAATAAAGCGTAGTGAAATAATACGTTCCCAGTATCAGAAATCCCGTTGCAAATAGTAGTATGAGCGAGGCTGATATTCGAAGAATAGGAGAGGCTTGATACGTATTGGCCCGGATATACGCTTCAACGACCAGCAGGTTGGGAATGTAGAAGAAAAAGAACATCAGCTTATCGAACGGCCCACTAAACGCTTTGGTATGACCAAGCCCATCCGTCAGGGCAAACCAAAACCCGTAATCCATACGGTACAGCCAGGAACCGATTGCCAGCGCATACAAACGTAACGCCCAGATACGGTGCGTCTCCAGATTTCGGGCAACGGCGGTACGATACGTTTGCACAGCGGCTACAAACATCAGGATGCCGTAGAGCGCAAATCCGATATTCATGGCGATACCACCAATTGTTCCTTTGATCGCAATGAACGTCAGGCCGCCGACAGCCGCCAGCAGACACGCCAGAACGTACAAACGCCCAATCCAGCGGTGCAAAGCTGGAAAACGAAGTCTGACCGTATCAATTAACTGAATACTTCCGAGAATAAGGATGATGCCACCTGCCGCAAAATGAAGCCCTATGCCGCCCGTTGCTGTGGTCGTATTCGACTCATAAAGCCGGGGCAAAACCTGATTCCAACGGCCCATATTGTCTTCGTAAAAAGCAGAAGCGTAGAAGGCCAGGATGTATAAACCGAACAAACCGGCGCTGATCCAAACGGTAGTCGTCAGCAAAAAGCCAGACCAACGTAGCGTTTGCTGACTCAGTCTGGTTATGGGCTTATGAGCCGCCGTTTGTGGAAGGGTATCGCTTACATCATTGATCATAGAGAGGACCGGTTGCAATTCAACAAATTAACGAATACGTTAGCCGAATCTACTTTCCGTTTAATAAAAAGAAATCCCCTATCGATCAGGTCAATAAGGGATTGAAATCAGTATGTCGAAGTGGTATTAGTTGAGCGCAATTTCTGCCGTCTTGCCTTTTTCGACAGCTTTCATAACCCGGAAAAAATTGCCGCCCCAGATTTTCTCAATGTCTTTTTTTGAATAACCCCGGCGCAGAAACTCGACCGTAAAGTTTTCGTACTGGCTCACGTCGAAACAGTCGGCCAGAGCGCCACCTCCGTCGAAATCGGCACCCATACCGACGTGATCAATCCCAATCAGTTTAACAATGTGATCGATATGATCAACGGCGTCTTTTACCGTAGCGAGCTGAACGGGATATTTTTTGTTGATTTCCATGAACTCGTCCCGCAGCTTTTTCTGATCCTCTTCCGAGAGTTTACTCATGGCACCCATCATTGACCGACGATCTTTAACCCCCCACTTTTCCATCATAGATTTCTGAGCTGCTTCACGCTCCGGACTGGGCGGAATAGTTTTGACGTAATCGCTCAGTAGATTTAATTGAACGACGCCCCCGTTTTTCGCCAGGGCACGTAGCATATCGTCGGTCAGGTTTCGGGGATGATCGCAAATCGCTTTGGCTCCCGAATGAGAGGCAATGATGGGCACTTTCGATAAACGTACTACATCGTAAAACGTCGAATCTGATACGTGTGATACGTCGATCATCATGCCCAGCCGGTTCATCTCGGCAACCACTTGCTCACCCAGTGGGCTCAATCCCTGATATTCGGCCCCTTTCGGATCGGTCGAGGAATCGCAGATGTCGTTGTTGCTCGAATGGCAGAGCGTCATGTAGCGGGCGCCTTTGTCATAAAACTGCTTCAGCAACGTAACGTCGTGGCCCATTGGATAGCCGTTTTCAACCCCGATGAAAATAACTCGCTTGCCCGTTTTGCTGATCTGATACGCTTCTTCAGGCGTTGTGGCGAGGGCGGCTTCAGAAGCTGTCTTTTTAAGTGTACCGTCAATGGCGTCGAAAATGCTCATCGCTTTCTTCTTCGCCGTTTCGTGGCCTTCCGGTGTGCGTGGTCCCTGCCCTAAATACACAGCCCAGAAAATAGCATCCAGTCCGCCCTTACGCATACGCGGATAATCGACTTTGCTATTGGTGGTACGTGGGTCGTTGTCTTTCGTTACGTCGAAATTTCCGCGCGACAGCAACATGGGTGTATCAGCGTGGGTATCGATCGTGAACGCTTTTTCGTGAATCTTGTGTGCTTTTTTAAGTAGTGCCTTATCTTCCTGCGCCGAAGCTGACAGGAACGTAGTAGAAGCCAGACAGGCCAGCAGGGAGGTAGAGAATCTGTTTTTCATAAAGATTAGTGGAAACGTAGCGCGGACGACCCGTCGTCCGCCCAAACATTCTTAATTATCCTACCACACTTTGAGTTTAAATTAGT